>JAHDHT010000070.1:13642-15919 GCA_020631175.1 Chitinophagales bacterium | reverse complement strand
TAAATCCATCCCCTACTTCACCCAAAACATTTTCCTTAGGTATTCTGCAATCTTCAAAGATTACTTCAGCTGTTTCAGAAGCTCTCATACCCAATTTATCTTCCTTTTTCCCTGCTTTCAAACCTGGAGTACCTCTTTCAACAACAAAAGCTGTCATTCCTCTAGAATCAAGTAAATCTCCGGTACGCGCAATTACTACTACTGCATTACCTGACTTTCCATGAGTTATCCAGCATTTTGTACCATTCAACACCCAGTCATCTCCATCCTGAACTGCAACCGTTTTCATTCTCATTGCATCTGATCCTGTATTAGGTTCAGTTAAAGCCCATGCCCCAATCCATTCTCCGCTTGCTAACTTTGGTAAATACTTTTTCTTTTGTTCTTCATTACCAAAAGATAATATGTGGTTTGTGCACAATGAATTATGAGCGGCCATACTTAATCCAACCGAGCCACAAACTTTAGCAACTTCTACAATTGCTGTTACATATTCAAAGTATCCGAAACCACTACCGCCGTACTCAGTAGGAACTAAAATTCCCATTAATCCCAGTTCACCCATTTGTTTGAAAAGATCGACAGGAAATTCCTGACTTTCATCCCATTTCATAAGATGTGGTTTTATTTCCTTTGCTGCGAAATCCCGAACCATCGTCCGAATCATCTTTTGGTTTTCGCTTTCTTCGAAGTGAAGGCCTGTTGTTTGTTCTGCGTTTGCTACTGCCATGATTTGATTAATTTTTTGGGTCTGCGAATTTAATAAATAACCAGTGAATTTATATCCTCAGAAAATGGACTAAGTTTCTTTTCTCCGTTTAAAAACGACAAGTTTACCATAAAAGAAAAAGAATGTATAGAACAACCAACCTCAATAGCTAATTCGGCAGCTGCTGAAGCGGTGCCTCCGGTAGCTAATAAATCATCATGAATCATAACATTCCAGCCTTGCTTTAAATGACCTTTATGAATTTCAATTTCAGCTGTTCCATATTCAAGATCGTAAATCTTAGAAATCGTTTCTCCGGGAAGTTTTCCTTTTTTCCTAACCGGTATAAATGGAATATTTAATCTTTGTGCGATCATCGGTCCAAATAAAAACCCTCTGCTTTCTACAGCTAGAATTGCATCCGGATAATTATTGTTTAGTTGATCTATAAATGCGTTTACAATTTCCTTACAAAGTTTAGCATCCAAAAAAATTGGTGTAATATCTTTAAACAATATGCCCGGCTTTGGAAAATCCGGAATATCACGAATGGCACTTTTAATTTTATCTTCAATTGTCATTCAGCACAAGATAGTGCTTTATCTTTTCAAAGGTAAAATCATCCATTAAATATGCTTTTTTTAAATCCTCCCAACTTTTAAAACCATTTATTTTGGTTCTGTAATTAATTAAGTGCTTTGCAAGACGGTAATCAATATCCGGATGTTTTAGTAAATCACTAAAATGCACCTGATTGATATTTATTTTACGAACGTAAGAGCTATCAGCTGTAAATACTTTTTTCAAATCATTTATACTGCTTTCATCTATACCGTAAACATTTTCCAATTGATTTAAATTATGAAAATACCCTAAGCTATTTCTATACTTAACTAATCTGAAGGCTAAAATACTATCAAGTCCGACTTCATATATTAACTCAGTCGCAGTAACTGTATTTATTTCAAATTGCTTAGTAGTATTGATCTTTTCAGATATTTTTTGGTTGTTTGGCAGCTCACTCTTATGATTTGAATTCGACTTATAATATGGCTTTAACAGCTTATAAGTTTCATCGTCTATCGTAAACATTTTCTTTAGGTCTTTAGACCTTTTAAAGGTTCCACCTGCATTTCTATAGGCAATTATATTTTTGGCTATTTTATTTGACAAACCGGCATCTAATAATTGATCAAATGAAAAATTTTGAGGATCGAATGTTTTCAACCTTGATTTTATTATCACATCAGATTCATCGTTTTTTTTCTTGGATGGATGTCTGGTTTCAATCTGTTTAGTATAAGATTTTACAACAGAATCAGTGGGATTTTTAATTGGCTCACTATATTTATTTTTATTTTTATTTTTTTCTGGTTGGATGGATGTATTTCTTGAGCCTATAATTGCTGTTGTTTTTTGATCATATTTTTCTTCAGACTTTTTTTGATTTGAATTTATTTCTGGATCTGTATCAGTAATTTGATTTGGATTATGAATGTAATCTGCATTAATATGAAAATTACTGTCAATTCGGTTTATTTTTAAACTAATTGAATTTGTATCTATTG
>JAHDHT010000070.1:2560-13542 GCA_020631175.1 Chitinophagales bacterium | reverse complement strand
TGAAAATTACTGTCAATTCGGTTTATTTTTAAACTAATTGAATTTGTATCTATTGATGGATTTATTTGAGCAAATGATGATGTAAACTCAGATTTCAGAAATACAGTTTTGATTAAATACGGTCCCCATAGAGTAAGTAACATTAATGAGATAAAGATGATCACGTTTCTTTGATCTTCCGGATGATAGGTAAAGTAATTTTTTAATTGTTCCATGATTTTAAGTTTTAGTTTAAAATCATTCGCAATAAAAAAGGGCGAATGATTATTCATTCGCCCTTCAAATAATTTTTTATAAAGATATTAAATCAATGTAGCAATTACTAGTGCTACTACCGACATCAACTTTAAAAGAATGTTAAGAGACGGACCTGAAGTATCTTTAAATGGATCACCTACTGTATCACCAACAACAGCAGCATCATAAGCACTTCTGGTTGTTTTCTTAGAGATGATTCCTTTTTCACTGTCTTCATATCCACCTTCAATCATTTTTTTAGCATTATCCCATGCACCACCAGCATTAGATTGGAATAAAGCCATCAATACACCTGAAACAGTAACTCCGGCTAATAATCCACCCAGCATTAATGCATTCGTATTTCCATCCAAAAAGAATTTAGGAACAAAACCAAAAAGAACAGGAACTAATACAGCAACTAAACCAGGCATAACCATTTCACGAATAGAAGCTTGTGTAGAAATTTCAACACATTTGTCATATTCAGCTTTTCCATCCGCAGCCTGGAAAGCAGCCTGATCTTCTTTAGACCAAGAATTGAAGTCTTTTCCTTCATTTTTGTTCATAGCGTTTAATGCACCTCTTAATTCAGGAATATCTTTGAACTGACGACGAACCTCTTCAATCATTGACATCGCTGCTCTACCTACTGCATTCATACTCATTGCAGAGAAAGCAAACGGTAACATTGCACCAATAAATAAAGACGCCATTACAAAAGGATTCGTAATATTAATCGCCGTAATTGGAGACTCAGGATGTGTTGAATTATAAGCGGTGATAAAGGCAGCAAATAATGCTAAAGCTGTTAAGGCAGCTGAACCGATTGCAAATCCTTTACCGATTGCAGCAGTTGTATTTCCTACAGCATCTAATTGATCTGTTCTTTCACGAACTTCACTTGGTAATTCAGCCATCTCAGCGATACCACCAGCATTATCTGCGATTGGACCATATGCATCTACTGCTAATTGAATTCCGGTATTTGCAAGCATACCAACCGCAGCAATAGCAATACCATATAAACCAGCACATGAATATGCGCCAATAATCGCCACAGCGATAATAATAATCGGAATTGCAGTACTCATCATTCCTACTCCCAGTCCTGCAATAATATTTGTAGCAGATCCTGTAATTGATTGCTTAACGATATCAATTACAGGCTTTTTACCTGTTCCCGTATAATATTCAGTTACAATACCTATTAACAAACCAGCTGCTGTTCCAAATAATGTAGCAAAGAAAACGCCGGTAGATGTATACTCAATTCCACCAACAGTCCATGATGCAGGTAACATCCATTTGATAAGGAAAAAGGATAATATTATTAAAACACCAGAAGAACCGAATTCTCCAATGTTTAATGCCTTTTGCGGATCCCCACCTTCTTTTACTTTAACAAAGAAAGTACCTAAGATAGAAGTCAAAATACCAACACCAGCCAATACTAAAGGAAGTAAAACTGCTGAAAGGCCGTTAAAATTGTCAGCCCATCCGTTTGCACCCATTAAGGCAGCACCTAATACCATAGTACCGATAATCGATCCTACATAAGATTCGAAAAGGTCAGCACCCATACCGGCAACATCACCAACATTATCTCCAACGTTATCTGCAATAGTAGCCGGGTTTAAAGGGTGATCTTCAGGAATACCTGCTTCCACTTTACCAACAAGGTCAGCTCCTACATCTGCAGCTTTCGTGTAAATACCACCACCAACACGTGCGAATAATGCAATTGATGAAGCACCAAATGAAAAACCAGTTAATACTGTAATTACTTTCGATACATTAGCAATAGAGTCTGTTCCGAACATTCCACTAAAAATGATAAACAAAACGCTTAGCCCTAAAACTCCTAATCCTACAACTCCTAATCCCATAACAGAACCACCACTAAAAGCAACTTCTAATGCTTTACCAATTCCGTTTCTTGCTGCATTCGCAGTTCTAACGTTTGCTTTAGTTGCAACACGCATTCCAATAAATCCGGCTAAAGCTGAACAAAAAGCTCCTAATACAAATGATAATACTATCCATGCACTTGACTGTTCTTGTGTGTAACCGCTTATTCCTAATAAAATAGCAACACATAGAACAAAAACTGCAAGAATTCTGTATTCTGCCTTTAAAAATGCCATTGCACCATCTGCAATATTATTGGCAATTCTGTCCATCTTTTCTGTTCCGATTTCCTGTCTAGATACCCATCCTGATTTCCAAAACGTGTACAATAAGGCGATTGCGCCAAATACAGGAATAATGTAAATGATATTTCCCATGTTTCTAGTCTAAATTTTTAATTTAATATCTCGATTTTGCGGCTGCAAAGGTACGCTTTACCATAAGGAATTACAAAAGCTTGATCTATTAATTTGTGGAAAAGATATTAAGTCAATTAATTGCAATTGAAATAATTTAATAGCTTGCGCCTTTGGAGTTCAGAATTATGCTTATAAATTAGCAACATAAACCTAGGATATTTGAAAAATCTACTGCTTATATGCTTTCTAATGTGTTCTTTTTCAAGCGTTAAAGCTCAATTCAATTTTGATTCTTCAAATGCATATTCTGATGGTATCGGAAGTATACAATCAATTCACTCTCATGTTTTTTCAGTTTTAGAAAACCAGGCCGGACTTGCCAATCTGGAAAAGACCGAAATAGGTATAGCCGCTAAGAACTTTTATTTACTCGGTGATGTAAATAGTTTTCACTTAGCCGCTGCCCTTCCTACAAAATCAGGCACATTTGGTTTAGGAATTTCAACTAACGGGACGGAAGGATATCAGGAATTAAAAGCCGGTATAGCCTATGGCAGAAACCTATTTGATGCTTTCCAGATAGGAGCTCAAATTAATTTTTACTCCTTAAACATTCAAAACTATGGAAATACAGCTGTAGTAAATTTTGACCTTGGAGTTCAGGCAAATTTAACGGATGAAATTGTAATTGGTGGTCATATTCAAAACCCAATACCTGTTGATATTGATATTGATGAATTTAATCAACTGCCAAATATTATAACTCTAGGCTTGGCCTACAGCTTATCAGACAAAGTAAAAATAATGGCTGAAGCAGAACAAAATTTACAATCAACTCCAATAATTAAAGCAGGAATTGATTATCGCTTAGCCGAAGCCATTGCATTAAGATTTGGATACAGAACAGATCCATCTGTATTTCATTTTGGCGCGGGATTAAATTTGAATCCTATTAAAATTGACCTCGCGGCAAGTTTCCATCCGGTTCTTGGATATTCTCCAATGTTAAGTATTCAATATGGTTTTTAAATTAAAATCCATATTTACTTTTCTTTTCGCTCTCTGCCTGTTAAATGTTAGTGCTCAGGATGGAGATAGAGGTGAAGCCTTTGAAGAATTACTTGAAATTATTGGAGAAGAAAATGAAAGTGACACTGATTTAGATGAAATCATTCAAACACTTCAAAATCTCAAGAAAAAGCCAATTAATTTAAACAAGGCTACCAGCAAAGAATTATACGAAACGAGATTATTTAGTCCTGAACAAATTGATGCATTAATATTACATAGAAAAATAGCCGGTGATATTGTTTCATTATATGAATTGCAATCGATCAATTATTTTGACTTAGCTTTTATTAATCGAATAAAACCATTTGTAACCGTTAAAAGAGCAATAGACGATGTCAATGTAAATTTCGGAAAGTTGGCCTTTTCCGGCAGGCACACCGTTCTTTTACGATATCAGCAAATATTACAAGAAAAAAAAGGTTTTAAATTTTTTCCAGTTGATACTTGTACTGACACGTTAAATTGTCCGGAAACAAAAGCTTATTTAGGAAGTCCTCAAAAATTATACGCCCGATATCGTTATAAATACAACACAAATATCAGCTATGGTATCACTGCTGAAAAAGATGAAGGAGAAGAATTTTTCAAAGGGAACCAGGCACAAGGTTTCGACTTTTATTCAGCACATTTTTATTTGAGAGACTATGGTCCTTTTAAATATCTGGCACTTGGAGATTATGAACTTAAATTTGGCCAGGGATTAACAATGTGGTCGGGAATAGGATTTCGAAAAAGCTCTTTTGTTTTACAAACCAAACGACAAGGCTTTTCTGTAAAGCCATATACATCAGTAAATGAATTTTTATTCCGTCGTGGAGTTGCAGCAGCTATAGATGTTGGAGATATTGAAGTAACCGCCTTTGCATCCTATAAAGCCATTGATGGAAATATCACCCAAGTAGATACTTTAAATGAAGACACCGATGAAGTCAGTTCTTTTCAGGAAACCGGATTTCATCGTACTGAATCAGAAATTGAAGATAAAGGGGCGCTAAACGAGTTTATGACGGGCGCACATTTAGCTTATCAAAAAAGAGATTTGGAAATTGGCCTGACCGGATTCTATTCTAAATATTCTGCAGATTTAAATAGAAATGTTCAGGCGTATAATCAATTTCGCTTTAATGGAAATGAATTAATAAATGCTTCTGTTGATTACCGCTATTTATTAAATAACTTTCATTTCTTCGGTGAAACAGCGATTAATGATAATGGTGGATTTGGCACTTTAAATGGAGTTATTGCTGCTTTAGACCGAAAAATCAGCTGCTCTATAGTGCACCGATATTTTAATGCAGCCTATGATGCTTTTTATGCCCAGGCATTTACTGAATCTTCTGAACCTAATAATGAAGCAGGATTGTATGCCGGTGTAAAAATAAGCCCTTCTCAAAAATGGTCCATCGACACATATGCTGATTTTTATAAACATCCATGGCTTAGATTTGCTGCAGACGCTCCCTCTAACGGTCGTGATTATTTAGCTAAAGTTACCTATAAACCAAAGCGAGGCACTGAACTATATTTCCGTTATCGCAACGAAACAAAGCTTGAAAATTTCAGAGATGACTTTAGTGGTTTAGATGCTTTACAAGAACGCAATTTAAGCAGTATACGTTTCCACGCAAGGTATAAGGTAAACAAAGAAATTTCATTTAAATCAAGATTTGAAATGAACTACTTCACGGAAGGAAATTTACCCACGACAAACGGTTATCTAATCTATCAGGATGTCGATGTTCAACCCTGGAATTTCCCGGTTCAATTCAGTACAAGATTTGCCTTGTTCAATACAGAGACCTTTGACAATCGAATTTATACATATGAAAAAGATGTACTTTACTCTTTTTCAATTCCAGCTTTTTCAGGAAATGGTTATCGATTTTATTTTAATACCCGATGGACTATAAGAAAAGGAATGGATTTATGGTTGCGTTATTCTCAAACCAATTTCAGAAATGCAGATCAATTGTTTGTATTTGAAGGAATCGGAACAGGAAATGATTTAATTGATGGAAATAAAGTTGAGCGTGTAAAAGCTCAGTTACGATTTCAATTCTAAAACATCAATATTGAATTAAGGTTTTTGCAATCGCGTCTCTTAGATCAACATTTACTTTCACTTCTTCTGCATAATTTTTCCAATTTGAAACTACTTCATTTATCTGACTTATAATTAATTCAGGTTTTTTGATATTCATTTGTGTCGCAAGATTTAAAATATCGTCTTTTCTAATTCCCTTACGTTTACCATTAATACTTAATGCGTGTTGACTCACCCAAATACTATCCGGACGGTAAGCATGACATAGGTCATATGCAGGAGCTAGTTGCCAATCTGCATTCTGTTTTAAAATAAATGAAAAGTTTTTTGTGTGATCATCGCAGTTTCTTGACAAAACATTAAAAACCATTCTTCTGAACATCTGTTCTGCAGAAGGATAATCCAATCTTAATTCCCGCATGGTTTGAAATAATTGCTCATAACTGAAACTTAAAACATCAGTAAAATCAAAATGCTTTAATCCGCACCAGGTTTGCATATGATGTTTTTGATTTTTCTCATCCCGGTCAAATCGTTTAGTCATAAAATGTGCCCGATCATTTTCTTCCAGTAATTGACAAGGCATCATTTCTATATCACAAGCTACAGCCATTAAATAATAAGCCATTTCGACTCTGCCATATCCATATGTTGCTCCAAACTGCGCACTGCTAACTCCGTCCAGTTTGATTAAATAATGTTCAAATCCTTTAGGTACATTTGCTTGTCCGCTTCTTACCTCTTTCGTTTTCTTGTTAAATGCAATTACTGCTTTTGGTCTTGCACCTCCGGCAGAAGTACCAATTTTTAAAATTTCAAGCATTGCTTTTTCCTCATCAGCAGAAATATTCGTTTCAAAAGCATTGCGTTCATTCAACATTTTCTGCGAAATTTCAACCAACTGATCAATTTCAATGTTATAGGTCAGCTTCCGTTCCTTTATATGTATCGGTTCAAACTCTAAAGCACCGATCCCTCTTTTCCCAATAAAGCACAATGTCTCTACAGGATTCATCGCATTACTTGGTCTCCCTTGTTGCGCCAGCCAGCTATTGATCAATTGATTTCCATATTTATCGGGTAATACATCTGCGAGCATTCCGGGTAGGCCTTTAAAGGTATTGTATGGGCTTTTTTCTTCCGGTCTTAATTCAGGAAAAGAATAAATTTTACTGCTTTGCAGTGGCATTTTTAAGGGCGAGAGTTCCCATCCATCCGAAACAAAAGAAGTTAAGTATTCAAAACTACCTAACTGCCTATCCTCATCCCAAGCTATTGCACCGGCATTCTTCCCCCATATTTTAACAAAGGCTGTGCTTACCATTACCAATCGCTTTCTTTCTTTGAAGAAGACTTTGTTTTGTAAGTTGAAGCGCGCTCACGAACCTGCTGCTCCAATTTTGCTAAAGCGATCGGACTGATTTCTTTATGTATACGAAAGGCATCAAGAATATAAAGTAAGTCGAGTACGCGCATAACCTGAATCAAGGTCTTGAAAGACGGCGTCTCCCCTCTTTCAAGTAAACTTAAAGTCGAACGACTGATACCAGCAGCCTTAGCAACAAAAGCCTGCGTTTTGTTTTGCTTTAATCGATGATGGCGGATGAAAGCACCAATATGCTCTTCAATAGCCAAATCAGACATCGAATGCCAATTTATGTATGATTTTTCACTCATTAAGTATTGATTTTAATGTTAATGCATCAAATATCGTTCATCAAAATTATAAAAATATTCAAAAAATACGAGTGATGCATTAAAAATCATTCACTATAAATAAAAATGAGGCTTTTTGTATGATTTTTCATACAAAAATTGAAATAAATTTAGAAACAAAATTAAGGCATAGGATAAGCCTCTTCGAGCTTTTGAGAAACCGTAACATTCCATAGATCCTGCTGATCTTCTTTAACACTAAAGAAGGTTTCATGATCATAGGTACGCTGTTCAAGACGCCATTCATTTAAGGTCTTTTGAATCATCTTTTCAAAATACCATTTCTCATCACATTCGAATGGTTGTTCAGCAAGACGTTGACGCAATTTTCGTGCATACAGTTCGGTAATATTGAAATGCACCTGTTCATGATTCAAATGATAATCAGTTCTTGCCTCCTCTTTTACCCAGCTTTGATTCTTCTTGAATACCGCCTCTATATTATAGGTAATGAATCCTTCATCATTACAGGAATATGAATAGCGTATCGAAGAAGCCGTTAAAGCCTTGACAAAATCATTATCGTAATCAGGAACTCCTGAGAAATCATCCCAAGTAAGGTGGTGATCATGCGACCAGACAATATTGTTATACTGCTTAGCATGAACTTGCTTATGTTGATTTAAAAACACAAATAATCCCGCGAAGCCAGTGATAAAAATCAACAGGATTAATATGTATTTTCTTCCTTTCATACTTTAATTAACGAAAAATTGTGTTTTAAGTTATATACCAAATAAAAATTCGTTAATAAATGACCAAGAAATGATACAAATTAAGCCATTTTTACAGCCCTGAGCATCTCCCTTTTACCGGGTGGACCAGGTATACGTTCGACGCTGAAACCCGCAGCCTGCATGTTTCTCCGCACCTGACCCTTAGCGCAATAAGTCACCAAAACAGCACCCGGATTACAAGAATCAAATAACTTTTGAAAAACAGCAGTCTCCCACATCTCAGCTTGTGCTGTAGGAGCAAAGGCATCGAAATAAATCAAATCAATAGCCGGAAAAGAAGTAAAATCGAACAAAGAGCCCTCATGTTTCGTCAGCCTAAACTCATCACTTAGAGCAACAGAAGTATTCCATTCAGCAGCGATAATCTGCCGATAAACTTTATCCGCTCCTTCCATCCCCGACAGCTTAGTGAAATTTACATTCTCCAATTGATCAACAGGTATTTTAAGGTTATCAATTCCATGATAATCAATTGCGAGTGAAACCGGCTTATTCAAACAGGTCAGCAAACAATTCAAACCCGTACCAAAACCTACCTCAAAAATGCTTATCGACTTTCGGTCAGCCATCAAATCCAAACCTGAACGAATAAAAACATGCATCGATTCTGTTAAAGCACCATGCCGTGAATGATAAATTTCATTAAAATCAGGATGAAACAAGGTATTTGAACCATCTCCCGTAATAATCAATTGTAACTTAGGCTGATCAGACATGATAAGCGCTATATTATTAAATACAGACTGGACAAACAAATAAATGGCTAACACAAATAAAGAATTTGATAAGTTATTAGGAGCAGCCTATCTGCCAATGTTTTTAGCCTGCTTTATTATACTTATAAAAATAATAGAACTCCTGCTTCAATTTGACTTCCGTTTTCTTGGAAACCGACCAAGAACCATTGAAGGATTAATCGGCATTATCGGAATGCCTTTTGTACACGGCAGCTTCAGTCATGTAATGTCGAATGCAGTACCACTCATTGTTCTCGGAACAGCCGTATTCTACTTTTACAATAAAGTAGCCGATAAAGTATGGCTAATCTTATGGATCTTAAGTGGATTAATGGTCTGGTTAATGGCAAGAGGTAACAATCATATCGGTGCTTCAGGTATTGTATATGGACTCGCTTCATTCCTGTTCATTAGTGGCATCGCCAGGAAAGATGTACAATCAACCAGTGTGGCATTGATTGTCGCCTTCTTTTACGGTAGTTTGGTTTGGGGTGTTATTCCCGGATTAAAAGGAATTTCATGGGAAGGACATTTATTTGGCGCGATTTCAGGATTATTATGCGCTTATTGGTTTCGTAAAATCGATCTTCCACCCAAAAAAGAATGGAATGAAGAAACAAAGCCATATGAATACTGGAGAGATTACGTTAATAAAGAAGATTGACAGCCAAACTGAACTATATTATCATATGCTTCTTATTGATTTTCGCCTCACAAGAGCTAAAAGCCCAGGAAGATAATAAAACACGAAACCTGAGTATATCCCCTAACAGCTATTTCACTTCAGATAGTAGTTCAATTGGCTTAGCCTTTAAAAATCACCAAAAAGAAGGTCCAAACAGATTTTTCACCTTTCACGATCATGATCCGAAATTCGGTGCCGCAAATTTTCATGAACACCTCTATTTAGATCCTTTCGAAGAAATAACCGAACGCTTTTCAATCGTTCAATTAGAAGCCTCCTACCAACTTAACCGAAGAATAAAAGCCAACATAGAATTACCCTGGCATACTTCAACCAGAATCTTCCCGATAGAAGATTCCATAAAAAGGCAAAGTGGAATCGGAGACCTTCAGGTCGGTTTTCAGTACGTATTATATGAAGAAGCTCCCCGATTACAATCCTCATCCCTCAGGCAATTTTTAATCGGAGAAATTCAATTAGGTATTCCAACAGGTCAGTACCGTATTAAAGATGCAGAAAATGATATTGAACCCCACCTGCAACCCGGAACAGGCAGTCTGGCTTTCAATCCGGCAATACTCTACCATATTGATTACAAAAAATGGGCATTTAATGCTAAAGCGGCATTCAGAACCTACAGACCCAATATTTTCCAATATCGCCCCGGTAATGACTGGCATTTACATAGCAGAATAAGATTCGCAGCCCTTCAAAAAACAAATTTCGCATTAGAAACCGGTCTTGCAGTTCATTGGTGGAGGCATGAAGAAGACTTAATGAATAAATCTCTCACCGGCGAAGAAACAAGCTTCACCACTTTCAATTTAATGCCAACTGTAAACTTACAGTATCGCAAATTGATCATCGAAATAAGCCACCAAATACCGATAATGCAACAACAAGGCGACTCCGCTTTGCAGTTTAACTACATCAGCCAGGCCAAATTAAAGTGGCAGCTTTAAACGGTAAAAAGCCGACAAACAAATGTCTAATTAATGTAATATAAGCGTCGTTTAAGAAATTTAACACTATCACAAACAACGTTTGGCAGGGTTTTGCCTTCTATAAAACGTACAAAGGCACTAATCCTTTTGAATCGCACAACTCCCTTCGCTTGATTTACGACGCGGCTACGTATTAAATTCAGTCTATGAATAATAATACGATGGCAAACCATGTATTAACAGATATGATCAAAAACGGAGACCAGTCTATGGTAATAGACTATCTGCGTCAGGAACCAATGCTTATGTTATCAAAAGATAATGAAGGCAGAAGTCTGTTTTATTATGCAATTGCTTATGAACGCTTTGACATAATCGAATTCTTTATCAGTAAAAACTATCAACCCGATTTAATTGAATACGCCTGTTTAGGTTCAACAGAAAAAGTGGTGAAAACTATCAATGATCAACCCGAACAAATGCATACCTATTCGCCGGATGGATGGAGTATTTTACATATTGCAGCCTACTACGGACACGT
>JAHDHT010000070.1:0-2460 GCA_020631175.1 Chitinophagales bacterium | reverse complement strand
GCGAATATCTTTGCAAAAGATAAAGAACAAAAAAGTGCAGTCGATTATGCACTCGAAGTAAAAGATCTAAAAGCACTTCAAATTCTATTAAAAGTTAGTATTTAATTTTTGGGCGGTCCCTTTATCTTCCATTCAAAATAAATATATCTACACTTGATTCTTCTTCCACTAATAAAGCCTGAAAGTAAAAAATCGGGTCGGGTTTTCCGTTCAAATAATTAATAAACCAAGCTGCCATTTAATAGTTGTATTTCGTTTTTCCGCAAAGCTCCAAACCAAAATACGCCTTTAAATGTATGCTTCGTTTATCAATTATAACCACTGCAACCCCTGCCGCGGATGACAAATGTCAAGTGCAAGTGCAAAGAGGCGAGACCGCCTTCGTCTTCGAAAGACAGACAGCCTTCGGCTTCGAGAAGCGAGATCGGCTGCGCCTGCGAGAAGCGAGACAAATTGATTTCAAGTTCAAGTGTCAAGTGTCAAATTCAAGTTCAAGTGTCAAATTCAAAAGTAATTCCCCAAAACAAGATCGAAGTATAAAATATCCCGTTCGCGGATGACAGAATATATTCTCGAGGGGGACCCAACGCAGTAGTCTTTCACTAAATCAACAATTATATCTAAAAGCTTCTGACTTCGAATCTTCTGACTTCTCACTTATTAAAATGCAAATTTCAAACGCAAAATGAAAGCGAGATACATCATACAGGTCAATTTCAAATTTCAAATCTACAATCTCAAATAAATCAGTAATAAAACCCATTTGGCATTCCACTTACATTTTCGTTAATTTGGTTGCTTTATTCAACAGCATATGACTGCAGAAGAAAAACAACAGCTAAAAGATAAAATTGTAAAAAACATAGCTGAGCTAAAAGAGAACATCATAAATCTCGAAGAGCTTACCAAACCGATTGCGCCCGAAAATTCAATCGGTCGTATCAGTCGAATGGAAGCTATTAACAGTAAAAGTGTAAATGAAGCCGCTTTAAGAGAATCTAAATCTAAGTTAAACCGGCTGCAGGCCGCTTTAGGGAAAATCGATGAAGAAAGTTTTGGCAAGTGCATTTCATGTAAAGATGATATTCCACTTCCAAGATTAATGTTTATGCCCGAAAGCAGTCGTTGTGTAAAATGTGCAAGTAAATAATAAAATTTGGACAAAACATCATTAGAAGAAATAGAATGGAAAAAAGTACCGGAAATCATTAAACAATGGCTTCCGGAAAACTTAGTGAAAAGTTTGGTGAAAAGTGAAATCGTCAAAAACTTCAAAATAATGGAAGACGACTCTTATGCTGAACGTTTCCGTGATTATTATTTTGTCGAAAACAGCGAACAAGAAGACTACGGTCATATCGTTATCGAGTTAGCTGGTGGCAATCAGATAATGACAGGACTTCGTTTTTTCAATCTGGAGTTAGACAAAGCTTATGTTGAAGTTTTACATCATACACATGAGAAATTGAGTAAAAAAATACTAACTGAAATTAGGGATAAGATAAAAGAACGATACAAAATCTTTAATCCATTTGCATTTAGAATTTTATCGAGTGGAAATCCTGTAAAAGATTTTAAACCTCTAAAAATAACAGAAGACCTCGCCTATTTTGCAGGATTAAAAGAAAGTATTTGTCAGATGGATAAACCAATCAAATATGACCAGGTTGAGGTAGTTCGTTCTGAAAATCTTGATTTCTATTCATTATATAAAGGTTTACTCGAATTTTATATCGAAGAAAATCCTGGTTCAGAACAATTTATATTCGTTCATGATAAAGATTATCTAAAGAATGTAATGGATAAAAACAACCTGTTTACCATTTTTATCGACGAACAATGGGCAGGATTAATTGGCGTAGAATTACAATCTGAAAAGTATTTAGATGGCTATTTAGTAATTGAAGAATGTCTAATCAAAAAATTCAGAGGTAAACATTTTGCACCGGCAATTCAGAGAAAAATGATCGAACAATTACCCGGCGATCATCATACAATAATCTATGGCGAAATTCACAGCAATAATATTCCATCCCGAAGAACAGCAGCAAGAGTAGGTCGATTGAAAACAGGCGCTTATTACTTTGTTCACTTTTAATTTTTGAGATCGCCTTCGTCTGCGAGATGCGAGATCGATTCGCTTCGAGATCGGCTGCGCCTGCGAGATGGGAGACTTAACTATTACATTATTAGACAGTCTCCTAACAATAGAAAACTCTATAATATAGTTCCTCGCACCTACGCTCCTCGTTTCTCATTTCCAATTCTCACTTTTGAATTCCAACTTCTGACTTCTGAAATTATCCAATATCTTTGCGCTAATGTCAAAAATTCACACTTTCAAAAAAACAATTTGGGGTTTTCATTTAGATGGTTACGGACATGTAAACAATGCCCGATATCTTGAATTATTAGAAGAAGCAAGATGGGAATTATTACAACCAATGCTTACCGATACAT
>JAHDHT010000069.1:4245-18438 GCA_020631175.1 Chitinophagales bacterium | reverse complement strand
AACAATTTAAAAGTGAAGAGAACCGATTAAAAGAAGAATATCAAAATCGTTTGTCTGAATTAAAATCTCAATTTAAACACAGACATCTTCAATTAAAAGAACAATATACCAAGCAGATTGACGCGGCTAAAAAAGCAAGTTCGAATTAGTATTATTGCGTAAATACAAACTGAATAATGTTTGCTCCCATTTGTAAAGCAGCCTCTCTAACTTCTTGCGGATCTTTATGTACTTCAGGGTCTTCCCATCCATCACCAAGATCACTTTCAAAAGAATAAAAAACAACTAGTCTACCTTCGTGTAAGATTCCAAAACCTTGTGAGGGTTTGCCATCGTGTTCATGTATCTTAGGCAGACCGTTATTGAACTCATATTTCTGATGATAGATTTTATGGCTGAACGGCAATTCAACTAAGTCATTTTCAGGAAAAATCTTTTTTAAAGCCGGTCTTACATATGGATCCATTCCATAATTATCGTCGATATGCAAAAATCCTCCTGCTAACAAGTATGTTCTGAGGTTTTCTGCTTCCTGATCGTTAAAGACAACATTTCCGTGGCCTGTCATATGTAAAAAAGCGTAGTTAAAAATTTCAGGACTTGAAGCATCTATTTCTCCAATATCTTCAGAGATATAAGTTCCCAGATTATCATTGCAATATTGAACCAGGTTTGGTAGAGCGGTTTCATTTGCATACCAGTCTCCTCCCCCATTATATTTTAGTAATGCTATTTTCAGGCTGTTGTCTGAAAAAGAAGAAAAGATGATTGCTGTAAAAAGTAATATAAGTGTATAAAGTATTCTTTGCATTTTATTTCTTTTGGTTCATGGAGTGAAAAATTTGAGCCGCAACAAATCCTGCTGTTTCTGTTCTAAGTCTGTTTTCACTGAGGTTTACCGGGACATAATTTTTCATTTGGGCTTCATTCAATTCTTCAAAAGTAAAATCACCTTCCGGTCCAATGATAAAACTTGCATTTTTATCTTTTATTATAGCATTTTCTAATGCTTCATTATCGGGATGGAAGGAAGGGATAAAAAGCTGATCATTTTCATTTTCTTTGATGAATGTAGTGAATGGTATCAGCTCATCCAACAACGGCAGATTGAATTGTTTACTTTGTTTTAAAGCACTTAAAATAATACGATCTAGACGATCTTTTCTCCAATGCTTTCTCTCTGATCGCTTACAAATCAATGGGGTAATTCGATGCACACCAATTTCAGTCAATTTTTCAAAGAGCCATTCCATCCGATTGATGTTTTTTGTTAAGGCTATTGCTATGTGAAGCTGAGGTCCGTGGACTTCAATTTCCTCGTACTGTATGATTTTGGTGATAGTCTTTTTTGAATCTGCTTTTGTAATTTCTACAGTATACCGCTTTCCATGCCCATCTGTGACAAGCAATTGATCACCAACTTTATGTCGTAAGACCCGGATGCAGTGATTGGATTCAAAGGGTGACAAATGAATCAGCTCGTTTTCAATATAATCAGCAAAGTATAATTGCATAGTACAAAAATAAAAAAGCCCTGTATATCTACAGGGCTTTTTAAGTTTAGGTTTGTTGTATATTTTAGAAGTATCTTGGTGTTACGATTCTGTTTTTGTTAAAGCAGAAGTCATAACCCAACATGATTTCATGGGTTCCACTCGTGTGGTTTCTCAACTCACTGATCGTTAAATCATAAGCATAACCTGCTCTTAATTGTGGTGTGAATTGGTATTCTGCAAGGAAATCAATACTGTCATTACTTCTCCAGGCCGCGCCTAACCATAATACTTCTCTTAATAAGAAGTGTGCTGTTAAGTCGATCTCTACCGGTGCATTTCTAACAAACTTTACTAAAGTCGTTGGCTTGAACTTTAAGTTATTACCTAATGGTAATACATAACCAGCCGTTAAGAAGTAGTGATTGATATCTTTAGTAGATAAGCCCACTGAAGTATCTTCATAGATCGTATTCTCTAATAACTCAGGTGCTGAAAGACCTAAGTAGAAACGTTGTGTGTAGTAATATAAACCTGCTCCGATGTTCGGTAATAACTGAGCTCCGGCTGCATTAATGGCTGCAAACTGATCGTCATTTAATAAACCTCCATGGTCGGTGAAATCGTAGCGGTAGTTCTTTACCCCAGCCTGTAATCCAAAGGATAATTTACCCTTGTTTAATGGAAGGTGGTAAGCATAACTTCCCATCAGACGGAAAGTACGGTGTAATCCGATTTGATCGTTCTCTAACCATAATCCTAAAGCGCTATTGCTCTCACGGATTGGGCTATGAATGCTGAAACTCAAGGTTGTCGGAGCTCCGTCGATATTCACCCATTGGTTACGGTATAAAGCGTTGGTACTTACAACACCGCGGCTACCTGCATAGGCAGGATTTAACACCAGACTATTGAACATATACTGAGTATACTCAGCATCCTGCTGGGCCTGGCTGTCATTAACGATGAATAACATCCCTAATAACGCTAACATGATGATACTTATCCGTTTCATATATCTATCTATTGTTTTTTTTCAATTTATAAAGAGCATCACGCTTCGACTTTGCAAAGCGTGATGCCTTTTTATTTTTTACTGTGCTCCGTTGATTACTTCAATGAATCCGTCGTATTTACCAGGACCGTTGATTAAATCTCCATCACACAGAATACACCAGAAATAAGTACCGCTTGGAACTAACTCGCCATTGCCATCTTCTGTATCCCAAGTACCGTTCCAATTTACACCATCTGCAAAATTCTGATCTCTGTGAACGATGTTACCCCATCTGTTGAAGATTAATAACTCACCATCAGAACAACATGAAGATATTTCAGGAATTGCCCAGGTATCATTTGTCCCGTCTCCATTTGGAGTTAAACCGGAAGCTGTGTTATTTAATAAATCATTACACTCACCTGTTTCACCCGGACCTTCAACTTCTACACAAACGGTTGCTGTATCCAATAATCCGAATTCATCCATTATTACATAATCCCAGCAATCGGTTCCGGTAAAGTCATCATTTGGAGTATATGTAAATACATCGTTTGCAAGAACAACTGTACCATTAACCGGTTGAGTGAAATCAATTACTTCAGCCTCGCCATTGAAAATATCATTCGTCAGAATTTCAATCACGACAGGAGTTTCGAAAGGAGTAATTGTATCGTTATCGACTGCATCAATAATTAATTCTTCACCTACTAAGATTACCACAGTAGCTGTATCACATCCATCATTTAAATCACTAATTGCATAAACGAAAGTATCTGCTCCAGCAAAACCAGGATCCGGAGTATAAGTTACGGTTCCATCATTATTAAAGACTACAGTACCATTATTTGGCTCTTCAATTAAATCTTTTATAATTAAAGAATCGCCATCAATATCGAAATCATTTAGTAATACATCTATCACAACAGGTGTGTCTTCATCTGTTTGAGATTGATCATCATTAGCTACCGGATTATCATTTTTCGGTAGTACATCTATGATGTATGTTGTTAATACACAGTTACCAAAATCATCACAAACGAATATGGTCAAGGTATCTCCACCATTATAATTTTCATTTGGAGTATAAGTTAAACATGTTAATGTATCTACTACTGCTGTACCGTTTGTTCCGTTAACCGAAATTGTCATAGAGATAGTATCCATTTCCGGATCGATTACATTGATACAGTCAATTAAAGCTACATCTTCACAAGCTTCAACATATAAAGTATCTGTAGGATCGCCATTATCATCAATCACGATTGGAGGCATATTTATTCCAGGCTCAGAAACTCCTATGATGACCGTTAGTTCATCACAGCATTGATCAGTAGCATCATCACAAGCAGTTACGATTACCGTATCAATTCCGGAAATTGTATCTGATGAATAAATTAAACATCCATACTGATTTATAACTGCTGTACCTAAACTACCATTTTGACTTATTTCTATTGTAACATCATCTCCATCAGGGTCAATTGCCGACAGACAAATAATTGTTGATGTTGAATCAGTTTCTGTCGCAAAATTTAGTGTTTCACTAACAGGATTTCCAAGATCATCTGTAAGAACCGGACATTCATTCGGATCCATTAATTCAGTGAATACAAATATATCTGCCGTATCACAAGCTGCCGGAGTTTGATCATCACAAATCACATAGCAGAAAGTGTCCCATCCACCAAAGCCAGGTTCTGGAACATAAACAACTGTATTACCAAATATTACTGCCGTACCGTTTGCAGGATCACAAACATCTACAACGGAAATATTATCTCCGGTATCGTTATCTAAAACTTCAATGGTTACCGGTGTATTGGCAGCTGTAGTATCAGTATCATTTACGGCAACTACATCAGGATTCACAATGATTACACTATCTACGGTAACCACAACGTTCGCAATGTCGCAATCACCCAGGCAGTTACAAACTTCGTACATAAAGAAATCCATTCCGGCAAATCCGGCATTAGGAGTATAGGTTATTGTACCGTCAAGATTTATGGTAGCGACTCCATTTTCCGGGTCAGAAACGATCTGCGTAACAGTTAATGGATCTGTACAAGGACTATTATCTACATCATTATCTAAAACATCAATAATTACAGGAACATCCTGATCCGTTGTTGCCATGTCAGTTTCAGCTTCAACACTTGTAACATCACAATCGAGTTCTACTAAAGCGTAAACCGTATCCATGTTTCCGCTTCCGTCCATTCCAATTATTTCTACAGTATCTACTCCTGTGAATCCAGGAAGTGGTGTATACTCTAAACAATTGGTACTTAAAATTTCAATACTGCAATTGAATGTTGTTGATGCTCCGATAATTGCTTCTGTTACATCATCTAATTCACAGAAATCATCTACACAAATTTCGACTGGAGTTATTGGTTCAGTACAAAGCACAATAGTATCATTCATACATGGGCCAACAACTTCTTCAATTAAAATATTTACGGTTGTTTCTGTACATGCACCACAGCTATTACAAACTTCATATGTAAAAATATCTGTTCCTGTATAACCTGCATCCGGTTCATATTGAGGGGTGCCATTAACAATCATAACAGTACCGTTTGCCGGTTGTGTTACAGTTGAGACATTCAAACTGCTATTACATGGATCACTATCATTTGCCAGTACATCAACAAAAATAGCATCGTTATTAATGTCTACAGGTGCACCGTTAACAGTAGCTCCCTGGCCCCAGATATAATAAATATCATCTGGTGCAGCAATTGGTTCCTGACAACCTATACTTACATAATATACGATAGTATCACATAGAGGAGGCACACCGTCATCGCATCCAATAATGGTTAAACTATCTGTTCCTGTTAAGCCAGGAAGTGGCGTATATATGAAGCATGTATCATTAAACTGATCGATTGAACAATTAAATAAAGTTTCCACTTCAGTAATTACCACATTATCTCCATTTGGATCGATCGGGTCGATACATATAGTAGTTGGTGTTACCGGTTGTGTACAAATTTCATTGATATCTTCACCGATTACCGGTGGATCATTTTCATCATCACAATCTTCTCTAAGAATTTCAACCGGATTAGACAGTGCAAAACATCCTTCCAGATCAGCTACCTGATTGGTTGGCGCAACTAAGGTTCCGTCGTGTGCAACTGCCCAGATTAAACATGTACCTGCAGGTGCTCCATCGAAATTGAAAACATTATTAGTTGTAGGTCCGGACAAAATTGTTGTTCCGGTAATATCGGTTACTACATAAATGATTTGATCGTTAGCATCAAAAGCATCCAGGCTTACCGTTACCAGCTCGCCGTCGCCAATACATATGGATGGGTCATTAGTAGAAATAACCGGTACAGTAACATCACATGGGTCGGTGCAATCTTCTCTAATAACCGCAACGGCATTAGATAATTCGAAACATCCTTCCAAATCAGCTACCTGATCAGTTGGAGCTACCAGTGTACCGTCGTGAGCAACTGCCCAAATTAAACAAGTACCAGCAGGTGCTGCATCGAAATTAAATACATTATTCGTTTGCGGACCAGCTAAAATTGTAGTACCGTTTATATCGGTTACAACAAAAACTATTTGATCTGTAACATCAAAAGCATCCAGGCTCACCGTTACCAGTTCTCCTTCACCAATACAAATAGTTGGATTATCTGAAGAAATAACAGGCGCAGTAACATTACATGGGTCTGTACAATCTTCTCTGATTATTGATACAGCATTTGACAATGCAAAACATCCTTCAAGGTCAGCTACTAAATCAGAAGGTGCGACCAGGCTTCCATCATGCGCCACTGCCCAGATTAAACAAATTCCTTCCGGAGCTGCATCAAAGTTGAAAATGTTATTTGAAGTTGGCCCGTCTAATATGTTCGTTCCTGTATTATCGGTTACAACATAAGTAATGATATCATTTGTATCGAAAGCATCCAGGCTCACCGTTACTAACTCTCCGTCACCAATACATATTGATGGATTATCAGAAGAAATAACAGGTGCAGTCACATCACATGGATCTGTGCAATCTTCTCTGATTACAGATACCGCATTTGATAATGCATAACAACCTTCAAGATCCGCTACCTGATCAGTAGGAGCTACTAAAGTACCGTCGTGAGCGATTGCCCAGATGAGGCAAGTGCCTTCAGGAGCGTTATCGAAATTAAATATATTGCTAGTTTGAGGTCCTGCCAGAATTGTAGTACCTAAAACATCTGTAACAACAAAAACTACCTGATCATTTGGATCAATCGTTTCTAGAGTAATATTTACTAATTCTCCGTCGCCGATACAAATTACCGGATTATCAGATGATATAACAGGCATTGTTAAATCGCAACCAGGAGGACAATCTTCTCTTAAAACTGAGATAGCGTTTGATAATTCAAAACATCCTTCCATATCGGCAACTAAATCAGATGGAGCCACAAGTGAACCATCATGAGCAACTGCCCATATTAGACAAGTACCTTCAGGTGCAGCATCAAAATTGAATTCGGTACTACTTGTCGGGCCTGCTAAGATATTTGTTGCCGTTTCATCGGTAACGACAAATACTATTTGATCATTCGGTTCTGAAAAGTCTACTGAAATATTTACAATATCACCTTGTCCGATACAAATTTGATTGATATCAGAACTAATAATTGGTGCAGTTACTTCACATGGAGGATTTACTGTACAGTCTATTTTTTCAACGCTAACTGAATTCGACAAAGCGAAACATCCTTCCAGATCAGCCACTTGATTTGTAGGAGCATTTAAGCTACCATCATGGTTAATACCCCAGATTAAACATTCACCTGGTTGAGATCCGTCGAAGTTAAAAATATTGCTAGCGGACGGACCTGATTCAATTATGGTTCCTGTTTCATCAGTCACCACAAAAGAAAGAACAGAGCCACTTCCTGCTTCCACTAAACCAACAACTACAAATTCACCATCACCTAAACATATTTCATCATCATTAGCTACAATAGTAGGTGATGTAGCTTCGCATGGAGGTTCAACAGCATCCATTAAAAAGCATTCAACCGCTTCAAAGTCAAAACTAAAGTTTGTTGGATCTACGTCTGAAATAAAAGTTGCCTCTCCAGTAAATACATTTATCGAATAAAAATTATTGTTATCATCGGGTACAGGACCGTTATTCCCTGAGGTACCATAGAAAAGACCATCTCCTGAAAATGTAAGTCCTTCCATATCATCTACGGAAAAATCACCTATAACTTGTTCAAGAGAACCGTCGGCAGGATTAATGGCTACCAAAACACCTCCTACTCCACCTTGATTTGAGATTGCGTATAAGATTCCGGTTGTTGGATCAATTGCAACATCATCTACGTCATAAACATTTGCTCCTAGTGTTCCATCAAATACTTCTTCAACTGTAACATAATCTACTCCACTACCAAAAGCATTAGAAATTATTGATCCGGATTGTGGATCAATTTGAAGTAAAATATCATTATTTCCGGTTCCTGGTATTCTTTGTATGGCCCATAAAACATTGTTGGCTGCATCAAAAGTAAGTCCGTCAATATCATCCGGTATTAAACTACCATAAGGTGAACCGTTTATAGTGGTTAATGAATTTAGCAAAGAAAAACTTCCGTTGGTGCTGTTTATTAAACCTATATCACCACCGTTTGCTGCATAGATTAAATTTAAATCAGGGTTGAAGGCTATTGCTTCGATATCAAATGCACCAGTATTTCCGATTGGTGACCATTGATCATTTTGAAATTGAAATAACACATCCGGATTTCCTTCATCTGCTATTGCATAACAGATTGTTGTTTGAGCTGATGAGCTAAATGAAATTAGGATGGAATAAACAAAAAGGGCAATTAACTTAGTGTAATAACCTTTTATCATAATGTTGTCTTGTTTTGTTCGTATTAAAAAAAAATGCAAAATAAATAATGCAATAAAAACACAGAAAGCCCGCAGTGTAAACTGCGGGCTTCTTATTATTTTATACTCGTTCTATTTATCGAATGAATAAACATTAGAAGTAGTCGAACTTGAGTATGGGTTAGCATTGTAGCTTGGTGTTGTGTAGTAGGAAGGATTACTTTGAATCGATCCTGCACAACCGCCTGTTACTCTGAATTCTGTTCTTCTGTTTTGCTGGTGTTCACTATCGGAACAAGTAACTCCGTTAGCACACTGATTAACAAGTTGAGATTCACCATATCCAACAGAGGTAATTCTTGAGGCGTCAATACCTCTTGAAATCAACCAAGATCTTGCTGAATCAGCTCTTCTTTGTGATAAATCCTGATTGTAAGAATCACTTCCTCTGCTATCAGTATGAGAAGCTAACTCAACAGTTAATGTAGGATTATCTCTTAATAGATCATACAACTTCGTTAATTCAGGTTCAGCATCACTTCTGATAAATGCTTTGTCTAAATCGTAATAAATATGTAATAAACTAACTTCTCCAACTAAGATCGGACGTAGTGGGAAATCAATTGTAACTGTACAATTATCTCCGTAGTTAGTTGTTTTTGTTGCAGCATAGTAACAATCAGCATCAGTAGAAACAGTGTATGTTGCACCTTCAGTAGATTTGAAGCTGTAGTATCCGCTGTTATCACTGAATGTTACTTGCTCATAACCTGTACTATTGTCTCTGATTCTGATTCTTGCGCCGTTTACAGGAGAACTTGTATTTTCATTGTAAACTCTTCCGCTAATGAAACATTCAGTAGCAGGTGGAAGTGGTGGTTGTTCAATTACTACGTATCTTCCAGAACAATTACAGTTTCCATCTTCCACATCGTTAGTAGTTGAAGGATTTCCATCATCACATGGCGTACCTGCAGCTGCACATTGAGGTTCCGGACATAAAGGAACTTTCACAAACATATCTTCTCCGGCACTCATACCTTCAGTTGAAACATCAACAGAATTTGAAATATAGTTCATCGCAGAACCTGCTAGCATATATTCCATTCCAGGCTTAACCTCGAAAGAGAAAGATCCGTCTGAACCGGTAGTGATACCGTCAAGCATTGATCCGCCACCGCTTAAATTAACAGAAGCACCTTCAATAGCATTGTCTGTTTCACAATCAACAACAACACCTCTTAAGTAGTAGCTTTCACAATAAGTAGAATAGATATCATCATCACCTACTCTGCTTTCATTTCTATTTGAAGCTAAGTATCCTTTTGTTCCGTCATCATTTAGAATATATCCAAAATCATCTCTTGCAGTATTTAAAGGGCTTCCAACATTTCTTGCTTTACCTGCAATGCCGGTACCCATTGTAGCTACTTTGAAAATATCAAGACCACCACATCCTACAAGTCCGTCAGAAGAGAAATATAAATCTCCTGATGGATGATAGAATGGGAAAACCTCATCACCTTCAGTATTGATATCCGGACCTAAGTTAACGGCAGTTCCCCAGCCTGAACCGGTTCTTTCCATTACGTATAAATCCATTCCACCATAACCTCCAGGCATATCTGATGCGAAATATAATTTCATTCCATCATCAGAAAGAGCAGGGTGAGCAGTAGAATACTCATCACTATTAATTGAAAGGCTATCAACAGTTACCCATTTGCCATTTTGAAGTTCAGCTTCATAGATTTTCAGACGAATAGTTCCACCTGAATCTCTTCCAACTTTACCTGTTAAACCACCTTGTCCTTTAACAAAGTTATTTCTTGTGTAGAACATTGTAGTTTCATCTCTGCTGAAACTAACAGGACCTTCGTGGAATCTTGCTGTTCCAACTGAACCATATTTGTTTCTTTTTGCATTTGAGTAAGATCCGTCACCGTTATCAGTAGCATTGTAAAGATCATAGAAAGATCTTCCTGTCCAGCTATGAACATACTTTAAAACGGTTGTATCTCTATCAGAAGAGAATACAATTCCGTCCTGATAAAAAGCTGGTCCGATTTCAGAGTATTCAGAGTTTACATTATCCGGAAGAGCAGAAACGGTACAACCTGATCCACTACCTTTTAAAGCTCTGATATTCTGGCTTGCATATAATAAATTTCTTGCTTGCGCATGAGAAGGATTAGCTGCTGAAAACTGGCTTAACCAATATTCTGCTTCAGCATATTTTTCATTCTCCATTAATGCCTGTCCATAAAATAATTTATAGATGTCATCACTTGCGCCACTTTTAACAACTTCCTGTAACCAATCTTCAGCATTGGAAACATCGTTGATCAGTCTGTAGCAGTTGGCTAATTTTTCCTTGATAGAAATGTCATCACTTGACTCTAAGGCATCAAGATATAAAGGAATAGCCTTTACAAATTCGAGATTCTCATATAATCTGTCTGCTTTTTCAATCTTTGTTTGACCAAAGCTTGAAAAGGCAATCACCATTAATGAGAACAACAATGTTAGTCTAAGTTTTATCATAACTTGTGTCTGTTTATTTTTCGACAAATTAATTTTCATACTGTAATTAGTTTTAGAAGTATCTTGGTGTTACGATTCTGTTTTTGTTAAAGCAGAAGTCATAACCCAACATGATTTCATGGGTTCCACTCGTGTGGTTTCTCAACTCACTGATCGTTAAATCATAAGCATAACCTGCTCTTAATTGTGGTGTGAATTGGTATTCTGCAAGGAAATCAATACTGTCATTACTTCTCCAGGCCGCGCCTAACCATAATACTTCTCTTAATAAGAAGTGTGCTGTTAAGTCGATCTCTACCGGTGCATTTCTAACAAACTTTACTAAAGTCGTTGGCTTGAACTTTAAGTTATTACCTAATGGTAATACATAACCAGCCGTTAAGAAGTAGTGATTGATATCTTTAGTAGATAAGCCCACTGAAGTATCTTCATAGATCGTATTCTCTAATAACTCAGGTGCTGAAAGACCTAAGTAGAAACGTTGTGTGTAGTAATATAAACCTGCTCCGATGTTCGGTAATAACTGAGCTCCGGCTGCATTAATGGCTGCAAACTGATCGTCATTTAATAAACCTCCATGGTCGGTGAAATCGTAGCGGTAGTTCTTTACCCCAGCCTGTAATCCAAAGGATAATTTACCCTTGTTTAATGGAAGGTGGTAAGCATAACTTCCCATCAGACGGAAAGTACGGTGTAATCCGATTTGATCGTTCTCTAACCATAATCCTAAAGCGCTATTGCTCTCACGGATTGGGCTATGAATGCTGAAACTCAAGGTTGTCGGAGCTCCGTCGATATTCACCCATTGGTTACGGTATAAAGCGTTGGTACTTACAACACCGCGGCTACCTGCATAGGCAGGATTTAACACCAGACTATTGAACATATACTGAGTATACTCAGCATCCTGCTGGGCCTGGCTGTCATTAACGATGAATAACATCCCTAATAACGCTAACATGATGATACTTATCCGTTTCATATATCTATCTATTGTTTTTTTTCAATTTATAAAGAGCATCACGCTTCGACTTTGCAAAGCGTGATGCCTTTTTATTTTTTACTGTGCTCCGTTGATTACTTCAATGAATCCGTCGTATTTACCAGGTGCATTGTCGGTTACGTCTCCTGCACATAAGATACAGTAGAAGTAAGTACCGCTTGGTACTAATTCGTTGTTACCGTTATCGGTATCCCAACGACCGTCCCAGTTAAATCCGTCGTCTCCGTTTTCATCTCTGTGAACTATGTTACCCCATCTGTTGAAGATTAATAACTCAGAATCATCACAACAAGACTCGAGGCTTGGTAATGTCCATGTGTCATTAGTTCCGTCACCATTAGGCGTTAAACCAACCTGGAAGTCACTTAAAATATCTTCACATGGCGCATCAACAGTACAATCTGAAATCGTTACACAAACTTCAGCAGTAGCTGTTTGACCGAACATATCTGCTATTGTGTATTCGAAGCAATCTTCACCAACAGAACCTGCATCCGGAGTATAGATCAATAATCCATTATCCAGCGCTACAGTACCATTTGAAGGTGCAGTGAAATCGATAATCTCAAGATCACCAACTCCTGAATCATTTGCTAATACATCAAGTGAGTGAACCGTATCATTACATAATTCATCTCCATTTGAATCTGCAGTAATATCATCTGGTGTAGCTACAATTGTAGGATCAGAATCCACAACAATTATTACTTCAGCAGTATCACATCCACCATTGCCATCGCTGATAGCATAAGTGAAGGTATCCATACCAGTGAATCCAGCATCCGGAGTATAAGTTACTGTACCATCAGCATTGATTTCAACAGTACCGTTAGATGGACCTTCGATGATATCTTTGATGATTAATGAATCACCATCAACATCGAAATCATTTGTAAGGATATCAATAATTACCGGTACATCCACACCTGTAACAACCATATCATCAGTCGCAACCGGATCATCGTTCACCGGAGTAACAGTAATGATATATAATGTTGTATCACAAAGAACTGGATTACCATCATCGCAAGCGATTAATAATAATGTATCCATTCCAACAAAGTCCATATTCGGAGCATATGTTAAACAAGTATCGTTAACGATTGCGCCCATTCCGTTCATACCGTTTGTTTCTATTGTAACAACTACGTTGTCATCATTAGGATCAACGATATCAAGACAATCTGTAAATGGAGTGTCTTCCGGAGTAGTGTAGTAAAGCGTATCAGCGCTGTATCCGTATTCATCAACAAAATCAGGAGGAAGGTTACCATCCGGCTCTTCGATCTCAAGAACTACTGTTAATGTATCACATAATACATCTGGATTCGCTTCATCACAAGCAATCACTATAATAGTATCAGTTCCAGTATTCGGACCAGCCTCGTAGATTAAACAACCTGTTACAGGATCAATAGTCGCTGTACCAAGGTCACCATTTTCAAGGATAGAAATGCCTACTGTTTCACCATTTGCGTCGATAGCATCAAGACAAATGATTGTAGGATCTGTATTTACTAATAATGTATCGTAGATGATATCATTCACCGGATCACCATTCGGATCAACGATTACCGGTGGCTCATCAACGATAACAGGTGCTTCTACAACAACTGTTACAATTGCAGTATCACATGCCTGAGGCATACCGTCATCACAGATTACGTAGCAGAATTCATCTACACCGTAGAATCCTTCATCCGGTACATAAACGATAGTCATTCCGAAGATAACTGTTGTACCATTAGATGGATCGCAAGCTTCAACTAATTCAATGTTGTCACCTTCTGCGTCAGTATCATTCTCAAGAACTTCAATTGTTACAGGAGTATTCGCTGCTGTAGTATCCATATCGTTAACAGCATCTACAGTGTTTATAGGAGCAATTACTTCATTCACAGTAACTACTACTAATGCGATATCACAATCACCCATACAGTTACAAATCTCATATTCGAACATATCCATTCCATAGAACCCGGCATCCGGAGTATATGTGATTGTTCCATCAAGATTTATAGTAGCAGTACCATTATCTGGTCCACTTACGATTTGTGTAGGTTCAGCTTCATCAGCACATCCACTTGTATCTAAATCATTATCTCCAACAGGAATGTCTACAGATCCATCCTGATCAACCTCAGCTGCATCATCTGTAGCAACCATTGTATCACCCGGATCATCGCAATCATCCTGAATTGAGACTAATGCAATAACAGTATCCATTTCTCCTGAGCCATCCATACCGATGATAGTGATTGTATCTACTCCAGTTAATCCAGGAAGCGGAG
>JAHDHT010000069.1:0-4145 GCA_020631175.1 Chitinophagales bacterium | reverse complement strand
CCATCCATACCGATGATAGTGATTGTATCTACTCCAGTTAATCCAGGAAGCGGAGTATATTCGATACAGTTACCACCAGGTAAGTCGATTGAACAGTTAAATGTAGTTGTTGCTCCAATTACAACTTCAGTATTGTCATCAAGACAGTTGAAGTCTTCAACACAAATTTCAATTGGAGTAATAGGCATTGTACAAGTAACAATTGTATCGTTAGGCTCACATCCCGTAGGTGTAAGAATAACATCGATTGTTACGTCTTCGATTGTACACTCACCACAGTTGTTACAAACTTCGTATTGTAATACATCCTGACCTGAGAATCCAGGATCCGGCTCGTATTGAATCACACCATTATTAATTACAGCTTCACCATTAGATGGAGGAGATGCGATTGAAGTAAGATTCAATCCAGTATCACAAGGATCATCATCATTTGCAAGAACATCGATATCGATAACACCATTAACAACGTTTGCAGGAGAACCATTTACAGTTCCACTTGCTCCGTCAGTAATGATAGCTGCATCCATTTCCGTAACAGGAGCAGGACAACCGATCTCCACAAGGATGATTGTTGTGTCACATAATACCGGAGTTCCATCGTCACATCCGATTACTGTGATGGTGTCTGTACCTGTTAATCCAGGAAGTGGAGTGTATACGAAACAACTATCGTTGAACATATTGATACTACAGTTGAAAGTAGTCTCTACATCTACGATTGTTACATTGTCACCATCAGGATCAAATAGATCAACACAAATTGTAGTCGGTGTTACCGGAGCTACACAGTATTGCTGATCACCACCAAGATCTGGTGGGTTGTTCATTGGATCTCCACAATCTTCGATTCTTGTTACTGCAACAGAGTTCGATAAAGCGAAACATCCTGTGATATCAGCAACCTGATCAGAAGGTATATTGATCGTTCCGTCATGAGTAACAGCCCAGATTAAGCATGTTCCCGGAGGCGCACCATCAAATGTGAATGTATTTGAAGTTGTAGGACCAGCAAGTATAGTTGTTCCTGTTTCATCAGTTACAACGAATACCAAGTTTCCACCTGCACCAAGCTGATCAATACTAACAGTTACAACCTCACCTTCACCAATACAGATTTCATCATCATCAGCAGAGATAATTGAAGGAGTAGCAATACAACCCGGATCAACTATCAGGATTGGAATTGCGCTGTCAGAATCATCTTCATTATTTAATCCATTACCCGGAGTAGAATCAACATCATCTTCATTTGCAGTTAATACCTGCGCAGCGTTTAACATTGCATCAGAATCAGTTACAGTAGTAACGATCTGAAGGATAGCTGTAGCACCTGCCGGTAAAGTACCGATTGTCCAGATACCAGTAGAAGAATCATAAGCTCCTGCACCTGTATCAGATACATATGCAAGACCACTGTTTAATCCGTCCATTACAGTAACACCAGTAGCCACACTTGGCCCTGCGTTGTTAACAGTAACTGTCCAGGTAACCTGATCTCCAATTGCATTGATTACGGAAGGAGAAACAGATTTATTTAAACTTAAATCAATTACAGAAGGCTGAACCGGTACAGGAATAGCTGTATCGATATCATCCTCAGAAGTAACACCGTTACCAGGAGCTGAATCAATATCATCCTGATCGGCTGTTGCCACTTCAGCAGTGTTAGACATTGCATTGAAATCTGTAATTGTAGTAACAATTTGTAAGATAGCTGTTGCACCTACAGGTAAGTTACCGATTGTCCATGTTCCTGTAGCAGGATCATAAGCACCGGCACCTGAATCAGAAACATACATTAAACCTGAGTTTAATTGATCTGAAACAGTTACACCTGTTGCGTTATCAGGACCAGCATTTGAAACAGTGATTGTCCAGGTAACATCATCACCTAAAGCAACCATAGTCGGCTGAACTGATTTATCTAAGCTTAAGTCAGCAACATCTGCCGGAGCAGGAGGAATTGGAGCAGCACTATCCTGATCATCTTCATTAGGAAGGTTATTACCAGGAGTAGAATCCGGATCCATTTCATTTGCTGTAGCTACCTGAGCTGTGTTAATTGCTATATCATGATTTAAAACGGTAGCGACTACTGTTAATGTTTCAGTAGCACCAACTGCAAGGTTACCGATTGTCCAGATACCTGAAGCAGGATCATAAGCACCTGCGCCAGAATCAGAAACATAAGATAAACCGGCAGGTAACTGATCTAATACAGTAACACCTGTAGCAGGATCAGGACCGGCATTATTTACATCAACTGTAAAGGTTACGTTCGTTCCAACAGCAGCAATGATCGGATCGATTGATTTCTCAACTGAAAGATCTGCAATCGGAGTATCAGGAATAGTGATAGTAGCATCATCCTGATCATCTTCTGAAGGAACATTATTACCCGGAGTTGAATCGGTATCATCTTCATTCTGAGCGATTACCTGAGCAACGTTAACTAAATCAGTATCGTTAACAACGGTAGCAGTTATTTGTAATAAGGCTGAACCACCAACTGGTAAAGTACCAACAGTCCACAATCCAGTAGTAGGATCATAAGTACCTGTGCTGTTATCAGAAGCGTAAGAGTAACCTGACGGTAAGTTATCCTGAACTACAACACCTGTTGCAGTATCAGGACCATCATTCATTACCATGATACTAAAGATAACCTGATCACCAATAGCAGCAATTGAAGGAGCTACGTCTTTCATTAAGCTAACATCAGCAGCAGGAGTATTTACGATAATTACACCTATATCACTATCATCTTCATCACCACCAGCATTGTTAATTTCATCATCAACAGGAGTACCGTCATTTGCCGGGTTTGTATCAGGAGTAGAATCTGCATCTGTTACAGGGTTTCCATTTCCATCCTCCATAGAAGAAATCTCAGCGATGTTCACATACTGACCATCTGTTACTGAAGGATCAACTGTGAATGTAATATCAATTGAAGAAGTAGCACCAGGAGCGACAGGACCAGAAATCATAGCCATTGCAGCACCACCAACTAGTGACCAGTCAGCATCCGTTAAGATCAGTCCTGAAGGAATATAATCTGTAACAAGAATATTACTAATTGAAGTGTTACCCTGGTTAATTACCTGAATAGTAAATGTTACCTGATCACCTGGTTGTACCGGTGTTGGCTGACCAGCAGCTAATGTTTTAATTAACGCTAAGTCATACACAGGTGTAGGAGAAATGGTGATTGGTTCATCATCCTGATCATCTTCCGTAGGAACATCATTACCAGGAGTTGAATCTGTATCATCTCCAGGGTTTCCGCTTGGATCATCAGCAGCAGCAATTTCTGCAGTGTTTACAATTGAACCATCTGTTACAGAACCATCTACAACAAGATCAATATTAACACTTGCTGAAGCTCCAGGAGCAAGAGGACCTGCGATAACATTTGTAACAGGACCTGAAGCAGGACCAGACCATCCGTTAGCATCAGTAGCACTTAGTACTAATCCAGCCGGGATGTTATCAATAATTGAAATGTTCTGAGCGGCTGCGTCACCTTCGTTTAAGATAGTGATTGTGAATGTTACATTATCACCAGACATTACAGTTGCAGGCTGACCTGCAGCTAATGTCTTTAATAAACTAAGATCGAATGCAGGATCTTCTACTATGATAGTAGCCGGATCCTGATCATCCTCATCTGTTACAGGATCAGAACCATTAGGAGTACCAGTACCGTTACCGTTGATTGCATCATCGGAACCTGTATTTGCTGCACCACCTGCATCATTATTCTGAGTTGTATCAGGAGTTGAATCTACATCGCTGATAGGGTTACCGTTTGTATCGGTAGCTCCTGCAATCTCAGCAAAGTTGATAATACTTCCTGCAGGATTATTTGGATCAACTGTATAAGTAATATTTACAGTTGTTGTTCCGCCGGCAGGAATTGTACCTGGTAATGTGATAGCAGCTGTAGTACCGTTGTTTGTCCAGTTTGGATCATTGAGGATTAATCCAGTTGGGATATAACTAACAAGATCCACATTGCTTACATCTTCAGTTCCTTGATTAAATACAGTGATTGTAAATGTAACATTGTCGCCTGGGTTAACAATTGTTGGTTGACCGGCACCCAGAGAGTTTGTAAGTGCAAGGTCAAATATTTGTTC
>JAHDHT010000351.1 GCA_020631175.1 Chitinophagales bacterium | reverse complement strand
TAGTTTTTCTTATTTACTAATTATCATCTTTCCATCTCTTAATTCAATATCACTCATACTACTAACGCGGTAAACACAATGTTTCCCAAAACGTTTTTTCATCCGATCAACAGATTGGTATAACTTCATAATTTTTGAGCTGTCTTCAAATAAGTTCATTTGATAATTTCCGCCAACCAAACCACTTAGTTTTACGCCGACTAATCGCACTAAGACTCTTCTGGTGTATAATTTTTTAAATAACTCGAGCGCATAACGTATCAGGTGATGGTCGCAGGAAGTGTAGAATATTCTTTGTTGCAGTGTATGCGTATCAAAATCCGAATACCTAATTTTGACCGTTATGCAGGAAGTTAATTTATTGCTGTTTCGTAATTCAAAAGCTAAGGTTTCGCACATTTTAGAAATAAGTGATTTCAGCATGTCGACATCAATAGTATCCTGATTAAAAGTACGCTCTTTACTAATTGATTTTGCTTCTGAGTAGGGTACGACAGGACTGTTATCGATACCGTTTGCTCTTTGAGAAAGTGTTTTACCATTTTTACCAAAGAGGTACATCAGATATTCAACCGGAATTTCGCTAAGTGTTTTTACTTTCCTTACCCGCATTTCATGTAATGTCTTGGTTGTTTTCGGACCAATCATAGGAATACGTTCGATATTCATGGGTGCCAGGAAGGGTTTTTCGGTCCCTTTTTCCACTTGTTTTGCGCCATTGGGTTTCGCGGTACCGGTAGCGACTTTGGCGACCATTTTATTGGTAGAAAGACCTAATGAAATGGGCAATCCGGTTTCCCGGATAACTCTTTCCCTTAGTTCTACCGACCATTTGAAGCATCCGATGAAACGATCCATTCCTGTCATGTCGACATAAAATTCATCAACAGATGCTTTTTCAAAAATGGGAGCTTCTTCAGAAATGATATCGGTTACCATTTTCGAATATTCGCTATAAGCATCTCCATCGCCTTTTATGATAAGTGCATCCGGACAAAGTTGCCGCGCCAGTTTCATTGACATACCGGAGTGCACACCGAAGATGCGGGTTTCATAACTGCAGGAGGCTACCACTCCGCGGTCGTTAGCTCCGCCGACAATGATAGGTCTTCCGTTTAAGCGACTATCTTTCAGTCGTTCGACAGATATAAAAAAGGTATCGAGGTCGTAGTGCAATATGGCTTTCATGTTGTTTTTGTTTTGTTTTGCTAGTTCTCGGCTTCTCGGCTTCTCGGCTTCTCGGTTTTCGGTTTGGGTTCTTTAGTCTTTGGGGCGGTTTAAGGGAATTCAGAAGTTAGAAGTCAGAATTCAGAAGTCAGAAGTCTGCATTCACAAATCAGATTCAGCACTCCAGTCTGCAATCGTTATCGATAATTCACATTTGGTATTTATCAATCCATATTAAAGGGATTGCCTTCTTATTTGCTGACTTTTGTTTTTACAAATCAAGTTTAATTTAAATTCAAATGACAAACTCAAATTTAAATTCAAATGACAAACTCAAACTCAAACTCAAGCTCAAGTGTCAAACTCAAATCAAATCGGATCGGATCGGATCGGATCAAATTGGATCAAATCAGACCGGATAAGAGTTGTTGTAAATCGTAAATTTCCGATTACAAATCCTCTTGGTCTTCGGTCTTAATTCAATTCAGCTTCTGAATTTAGCATTCCATTCTGCAATCGTTATTCGTAGTCGGTTTTGTCATAAGATTTGACCCGCGGCCCGGATTGCAGTGGTTTCGTACGTCGTGAAGCGCCTGTGAAGCAAGCCATGTTGCAGGTTGCGGAGCTTGCCGAAGCAAACAAGAGATGGCTATGCTGAACTGAAGCTGAACAGTACGATATGAACGGAAAGCCGGATAGCAGCATCGATCAAGGGTGGATTGATCAGGCAGGATAACTTTCCTTTGCGGGAAAGCTTTTGGAGTATTGACAGATTTGCTGCGAAGCCGCCCAAATAAACATTACAAAGTTTAATCGTGCAGAGTTAATCGCGTAATAATTAATTGTATGCGTATTCAATTACGCATATTAAGCGCAATCAAAGAAAGCCGATTAAAAATGCTGAATAAAGTTCCGATTATAAATACGTTTTGGGATGCGTCATAAATAGGGGCGATATGTTATTATATACTATTTTATTTCATGGGCATTGTGTTTTGTTTTGTTATTGAATTCAGACAGTATGCAGCGCCGGAAGGAATAATATACTCCTTTACCGGCACTGCCTTGCCTGCCACCAAAATTTTATACCGTCTGTGAAATTATGTTTCAAAAGCTCAGACGGCGGCATCTCTTATGTAAAATGATGGTCGATGCCTTTAATCACCTTAATTGTCACAACTGTTCAGAAAGTGACGGAGCAGATCGATTATTGCTACATGCAGTTTGGGGTGATTAACCTTATTATATATGTATGCATTATCGTTTTGCTCCGCCCGACATTCTTTCACATAAACAAGAATAAAAAATAAAACAAGCTAGGCTGTTCTATCATTATTAGAACGCTAATTTAGTGCAAAAAAATGCAGAAAACAATTTTTGTTCAAAAAAAATTAGAACAAACCAAAAATTGATTTATATTTGTATTGAAATAAAACTCGATAAAGATGGAAACGACGAACAAACCAATTTTAAGGATTTTCAGTAAGCGGATGGATGATCTGCAGATGCGCGCCCAGGTTTTGCTATGGCTTGAACTTCGCTCGAAGCAGATGATGGGTTATACGTTTATTCAGGAGCGCAGTATCGATCAAATGAAGTTTGATTTTTTCTGTGCAGATCTGATGCTCGGCATACAAATATATGAACGACCACAGGGCAAACGGTCTGCCGAGGTACCACAAGGAATAACAGTTTTCCGTTTTACCGCTGAGCAAATTTGTGAAGAAATGCAGGAAGTTTTGAGGCATATTGAAAATTATATACAGTATTATGAAAGGAGGGA
>JAHDHT010000350.1 GCA_020631175.1 Chitinophagales bacterium | reverse complement strand
ATTATGAAATTACGTAGGGAGATTCGATTAAAAGCTCCTATTCTTGATGAATAAATTTCCTTTACCGGAGCTTGTATTTGAGGATGATTATTTTGTCATAATAAATAAACCAAATAATTTATTGGTTCACCCTTCTCGTATTGCACGCGATGCTACGATTACTGCAATTGAGCTATTAGATCAGCATTTAGATTTTCCAGTTTTTTTAACTCATCGTATTGATCGTAAAACAAGTGGACTTTTAGTGTTCGCAAAAACCTTTGGGGTTCAAAAATCATTTAATAAATTAATTGCTTCTAAATTGGTTCGTAAAACCTATATGGCAATCGTTCGCGGACATGTTTTTGATGAAAAAACGATCAATTATCCGTTGAAAAACGATGCGGGTAAGGTGCAAGAAGCTGTAAGTAATATTAAAGGTCTGCAACAGGTTGAAATTGAACTTGCAGATCATCGCTTTCCAACTTCCAGGTATTCTTTAGTTGAGATAAAACCGGAGACTGGTCGTTTTCATCAGATCAGAAAACACATGGCTCATATTTTTCATCCAATTATTGGTGACCGGCCGCATGGATGTAATAAACAAAATCGATTGTTAAAAGAAACGTATGGACTAAAGGATATGCTTTTACATGCGTACAGATTAGAATTTACTCATCCAGAAACGGGAGCCTTACTTAAAATTGAAGCCCCCTATCCTGCTGAGTTTTTGAGAATGGCAGAGATATTTGGAATTGATTTGTTTATAGATTTTTAGATTTTGAGATCGGCTGCGCCTTGCAAATTTTCAGATCGACTGCGCCTTACAGATATTCAGATTCGGCTACGCCTTTCAGATTTTCAGACAAAAGTCTAATCTTCTAATCTATAAGCGAAGCGATCTAAAAGCGAAGCGATCTAAAAGCAAAGCGGTCTAAAAGCAAAGCGGTCTAAACACTCAACCTTGGATCCCAGTTAAATTCTTTAGATTGATCCAACATAACTTTTTCTTCAAACTGCGGATGTTTAGTATTGATAATAAAGTTAAATTCTTCCGGAATAATCGCTGATGGTACTTTTAGTATCAATGCTTTTTGTTCCTTGTACCATTTATCTCCAATTTCTTTTAATTGCTTATAATGCTGTTGTCCGCGCCAATCTTCAGGTAAATCGTTTAAACGAACTTCAAGAATACTACGTTTAGAAACAGCACAATCAATTTCCATCATATGAAAGCTTGTAAAGCGTAAAATCTGAGGTGAACTGTGAACCAACATTTCCAGAGCCGCTAAAGAACGCGTAGAAGCGGTATATAATACATACTGATTATCCGCATTCCAACGAGCCCCTACTCCGCTTGCATTTAATGTAAATGCAAATTTCTTTCTTGCTATTCGATAAACTATCAGAATATTAGATTTTAAGCATTATCGCCATACTCGATACCGGTTAAACGAGCATCTATGAAACGAATACCACTAATAGTGTTTAAAAAATCTGAAGGCTTTTTATAATCTAAAAAGAAGTTTTCAGTATTTAACCATTCACTGAATAAATCGAGATTACCAAATACTTCTGAGCCATGCTTTATAAGTGAAAGTAACATAATAGTATGCTCTTGTATATCAGGCTTAATTTTAGCTGCCGGCTGCTTATAATTACGAAAGGTTTTTACGTTAACATTGAGCCATTTCGCAATCTCATTATCTGAAAAATTTACAGACTCTTTAATTTCATTAACATAACTGCCGTCGATAGACTGGTTGCTAATGAGATAAAGTACATCGGCCTCTGAAACCTGACTTGGGATGGATTTAATCGTGTACATATTGCTAAATTATCCTTTTTTACTTTTTACAACAAGTAAAAACGGTTTTTGTTCCCAAAATTGTACTATTCAATCCATTTTAACAAATAGTTGTGAATTTGGCCTTTATCCAGTCTATAACCCTCATTGCTTAGTTTAAACAGGTGTTGTTCTCTTAGTTCGGGATAGATTTTCCTTCCGGTAAACAAATCAACATGTTTAAGCACCTTTTCATCTGAAAAATCGATATGATTCCAGTTATTTAGATCATACTCATCACTGCGACTACTTACAGCTATAAGATGCATTTGTTCTTTATCACAATGAATGCTCATTATTCTTTCACTTTCAATCAGCAAAAGGTATTCAGCTTTTCTGAATATCTGTTCAAATACAACATCACTAAACAGCTCAATTATCTTTGATGCTTCCTCCTTATCATCCTGAAGCATTATCTTCTCCCAATCATCGGCCGTAATACCGTTTATGACTAAAAAATCGATGAATTCTTTCTCCATCTCTTTTAATTCGTCATTTCCAAGTAAACGATACTTTGCCATGCTTGTAAAGCTAACAATTCATCGTATTTTTGGCTTATGAAGTTCTATATTTTTGCAATACTTAGCTTTTTAATAATTGCTTTAGCCGCCTGCGAAAAAGATGCAGATCTAAGCCTTTCAATCGAAGAAGATCAGCAGGAAAGAAATGAAGACACCCTCATAATAAATGTTCCAATTTTAGCTGATGTATTATCTGTTGTAGCAGCAGAATACAATGAAGAGTATACCTTCGCGGTAGAAGTTGAAAGCCCTGATATTGATTGCGATCAATATGCCGTTTGGTGGGAAATTATCAGTTGTCAGGGTGATCTGATTTATCGCAGAATATTATTACATAGCCACGCAGATGAACAACCCTTCATCAGAACCGGCGGACCGGTAGATATTGACCCTGATGCTGAATTAATAATACGTGCGTATATGCATCCTACCGGATATGGCGGAAAAGCGATAATCGGAACCGTTAATGATGGATTTGAAAATCTGTTTTTACCAGACACCTTTGCAGGAGAATTAGCAACAGCAGATCCACAACCGGATTACTGTTTGTATTAATTTAATCTTTAATCAATTCCTGTTCACCCATATATAAATCATCCGGGATTCCATCCGAAT
>JAHDHT010000349.1 GCA_020631175.1 Chitinophagales bacterium | reverse complement strand
ATTCGGATGGAATCCCGGATGATTTATATATGGGTGAACAGGAATTGATTAAAGAATAAATTAATACAAACAGTAATCCGGTTGCGGATCTGCTGTTGCTAATTCACCTGCAAAGGTGTCTGGTAAAAATAGATTTTCAAATCCATCATTAACGGTACCTATAATCGCTTTTCCGCCATATCCGGTAGGGTGCATGTAGGCACGTATTATTAATTCTGCATCAGGGTCAATATCTACCGGTCCGCCGGTTCTGATGAAAGGTTGTTCATCCGCATGACTATGTAATAATATTCTTCGATAAATCAGATCACCCTGACAACTGATAATTTCCCACCAAATGGCATATTGATCGCAATCAATATCAGGGCTTTCAACTTCTACTGCGAAGGTATACTCTTCATTGTATTCTGCCGCTACAGCAGATAATACATCAGCTAAAATTGGAACATTTATTATGAGGGTGTCTTCATTTCTTTCCTGCTGATCTTCTTCGATTGAAAGGCTTAGATCTGCATCTTTTTCGCAGGCGGCTAAAGCAATTATTAAAAAGCTAAGTATTGCAAAAATATAGAACTTCATAAGCCAAAAATACGATGAATTGTTAGCTTTACAAGCATGGCAAAGTATCGTTTACTTGGAAATGACGAATTAAAAGAGATGGAGAAAGAATTCATCGATTTTTTAGTCATAAACGGTATTACGGCCGATGATTGGGAGAAGATAATGCTTCAGGATGATAAGGAGGAAGCATCAAAGATAATTGAGCTGTTTAGTGATGTTGTATTTGAACAGATATTCAGAAAAGCTGAATACCTTTTGCTGATTGAAAGTGAAAGAATAATGAGCATTCATTGTGATAAAGAACAAATGCATCTTATAGCTGTAAGTAGTCGCAGTGATGAGTATGATCTAAATAACTGGAATCATATCGATTTTTCAGATGAAAAGGTGCTTAAACATGTTGATTTGTTTACCGGAAGGAAAATCTATCCCGAACTAAGAGAACAACACCTGTTTAAACTAAGCAATGAGGGTTATAGACTGGATAAAGGCCAAATTCACAACTATTTGTTAAAATGGATTGAATAGTACAATTTTGGGAACAAAAACCGTTTTTACTTGTTGTAAAAAGTAAAAAAGGATAATTTAGCAATATGTACACGATTAAATCCATCCCAAGTCAGGTTTCAGAGGCCGATGTACTTTATCTCATTAGCAACCAGTCTATCGACGGCAGTTATGTTAATGAAATTAAAGAGTCTGTAAATTTTTCAGATAATGAGATTGCGAAATGGCTCAATGTTAACGTAAAAACCTTTCGTAATTATAAGCAGCCGGCAGCTAAAATTAAGCCTGATATACAAGAGCATACTATTATGTTACTTTCACTTATAAAGCATGGCTCAGAAGTATTTGGTAATCTCGATTTATTCAGTGAATGGTTAAATACTGAAAACTTCTTTTTAGATTATAAAAAGCCTTCAGATTTTTTAAACACTATTAGTGGTATTCGTTTCATAGATGCTCGTTTAACCGGTATCGAGTATGGCGATAATGCTTAAAATCTAATATTCTGATAGTTTATCGAATAGCAAGAAAGAAATTTGCATTTACATTAAATGCAAGCGGAGTAGGGGCTCGTTGGAATGCGGATAATCAGTATGTATTATATACCGCTTCTACGCGTTCTTTAGCGGCTCTGGAAATGTTGGTTCACAGTTCACCTCAGATTTTACGCTTTACAAGCTTTCATATGATGGAAATTGATTGTGCTGTTTCTAAACGTAGTATTCTTGAAGTTCGTTTAAACGATTTACCTGAAGATTGGCGCGGACAACAGCATTATAAGCAATTAAAAGAAATTGGAGATAAATGGTACAAGGAACAAAAAGCATTGATACTAAAAGTACCATCAGCGATTATTCCGGAAGAATTTAACTTTATTATCAATACTAAACATCCGCAGTTTGAAGAAAAAGTTATGTTGGATCAATCTAAAGAATTTAACTGGGATCCAAGGTTGAGTGTTTAGACCGCTTTGCTTTTAGACCGCTTTGCTTTTAGATCGCTTCGCTTTTAGATCGCTTCGCTTATAGATTAGAAGATTAGACTTTTGTCTGAAAATCTGAAAGGCGTAGCCGAATCTGAATATCTGTAAGGCGCAGTCGATCTGAAAATTTGCAAGGCGCAGCCGATCTCAAAATCTAAAAATCTATAAACAAATCAATTCCAAATATCTCTGCCATTCTCAAAAACTCAGCAGGATAGGGGGCTTCAATTTTAAGTAATGCTCCCGTTTCAGGATGTGTAAATTCTAATCTGTACGCATGTAAAAGCATATCCTTTAGTCCATACGTCTCTTTTAACAATCGATTTTGTTTATTACATCCATGTGGCCGGTCACCAATAATCGGATGAAAAATATGAGCCATGTGTTTTCTGATTTGATGGAAACGACCTGTCTCCGGTTTTATCTCAACTAAAGAATACCTGGAAGTTGGAAAACGATGATCAGCAAGTTCAATTTCAACCTGTTGCAGACCTTTAATATTACTTACCGCCCCCTGCACCTTACCCGCATCGTTTTTCAATGGATAATTGATCGTTTTTTCACCAAAAACATGTCCGCGAACGATTGCCATATAGGTTTTACGAATCAATTTGGAAGCAATTAATTTATTAAATGATTTCTGAACCCCTGAGGTTTTTGCGAATACTAAAAGTCCACTAGTTTTACGATCAATACGATGAGTTAAAAAAACCGGAAAATCTAAATGTTGCTCTAACAGCTCAATTGCAGTAATCGTAGCATCGCGTGCAATACGAGAAGGGTGAACTAATAAATTATTTGGTTTATTTATTATGACAAAATAATCATCCTCAAAAACAAGCTCCGGTAAAGGAATTTTATTCATCAAGAATAGGAGCTTTTAATCGAATCTCCCTACGTAATTTCATAAT
>JAHDHT010000348.1 GCA_020631175.1 Chitinophagales bacterium | reverse complement strand
AGCGTAGGTCATATCGGTTCTAAATTCGGAATTTCAATCCATCAAATGCCGCTTGTTACACGCATTATTAATAATTATAAGATTAATGTAGAAGGCATTCACATTCATACCGGTTCAGATATAATTGAAGCAGATGTTTTTGAACGGGTAGCAAAATTAGTATTCTCTTTGGCCGATGAGTTTAAAGATATTAATTCTATTGATTTTGGAAGCGGCTTTAAAGTTCGATATAAAGAGAATGACTTGTATACAGATATAGAAGAAATCGGACCAAAGTTCAGCAAAATCTTTAATGATTATTGTGCTCATTCAGGCAGAGAATTAACCTTACGATTCGAACCCGGAAAATATATGGTGAGCGAAGCAGGCTCATTTCTGACAAAAGTAAATGTGCTTAAGCAAACAACTGCTTGTACGTTCATTTTTGTTGATAGTGGATTTAATCATTTTATCCGTCCGATGTTTTACAATGCATTCCACGAAATTGAAAATGTATCCAACCCAACCGGAAATAAGAAAATGTATTCTGTAGTCGGTTATATTTGTGAAACCGATACTTTTGCTGAAGATCGCCTGATTTCAGAGGTGAAAGAAAATGATATTTTACTTTTCAAAAATGCCGGTGCGTATTGCTTCGCAATGGCTTCTAATTACAATTCAAGGATGCGACCTGCAGAAGTGTTGCTACTGAATGGTAAAGACTATCTAATACGTGAACGAGAAAAAATAGAGGACCTTACGAAGCGCCAAATACAGGTTCCGGACGAAAGTTGGACATAATTTTTCATTTATTTTCGTTCTCAGGCAACCATTTCTTTCCTTAGGATACATACCTTATTGAAAGCCTTAAAAAGCAATGCCAGAAACGGAACACATATTAGTCAAACAAGCCGCCAAAGGATCAGAAGATGCTGTTCGTCAGCTCTACAAAATGTACGATCGCTATTGGTTCAGAATCTGCCTTAGATATGGTGGATCGCGCTTTGAAGCTGATGATATTTTCCAGGAAGGATTGTTGGCTGTTTTCAAGGATGTGAAACAGTTCAATCCCGAAAAAGGCAGCTTTAAAGGTTGGTCTTCAAAAGTATTTGTAAATGCCGCATTGAGATATTTGAAAAAAAATCAATGGCAACAATCATTTACAGATATCAATCTTGCACAAAATTATGAAGAGCTTTCGGAAGGAATACTGGATCAGTTATCGGCAAAAGAATTAACTGCATTAATTCAACAATTACCTTCCGGATACAGAGTAGTTTTTAACATGTATGTGCTGGAAGGATATAAGCACAAAGAAATTGCAGAAGTACTGAATATAAATATAGGTACATCAAAATCACAACTTTCGAAGGCGAAACAAATATTACGAAATAAAATTGAACAGCTGTTCTTAAACGAATAGGCTTATGAAACACTTTAACGATAAAATAGAAGAATTTTTTCACCAAAAGCTGAATGAGCAAAATCAATCAGATTGGGACGATTGGGATCGCCCGTCTACTGATGCCATTGAGAATGTAGTTGCCGAAATGCAAGCCGGCAAAACTTCTGGTAGCTTAAAAACAAAATGGTTAAAGTACTTTGGAATTGGCACTTTAGTATTCCTTTTATTAGGAGGGAATATTTATCAATACATCAATAATAAAACAAATAACAATACTGCTAAAGCTGCACAGCAATTTAATAATACAGCAGCATCGAATCTGGATGCTGTCAATTTGTTGAAAGATGAAAAAGTACTTGAAAACAATACTGTAGTTGAAAATCAAATAACCAGTAATCAGGAAAATTCCTCAAAGGCTATTATTGAAGATAATCTGGACGGAGCTACAGTTGCAAAATCAACTGAAAAATCTATTCTAAAAAATTCAGGACACTCTAGCACGAATAGTAGATTAAAACAAAATAAATCGAATAACTCTGCTCTGGTTAATAGTAATGTTCAGTCTTTAACTACCGAATTACAATCGAATGAAAACGTACTAAACACTCGAAGTAGATCATCTCAGAAAGCAATAAAAACGAATAAGGCAGTTAACACTCCAACCTATTACCAAAATAAAGTAAATGAAAATATTTCTTATTACAGACCTTCATCTGATAAGATAAAACTTTATGATCCTGAAAAAACATATAAGGTGTTTGGTTATAACGAAATTGAATCAAGTCAAATAAATAAAAATACTTCAAATAAAGAGTTAGAGTCTGCAGCATCCCCGGTGAACCCCAAATCTAATTTGTCTTTAAATACAGCAAGCGTAATTGGCACACTCGATTTTATTAAAGCAAGTCAGGTAAATATTAATCCGGCAGAGATTCAATTTAATACTACAGATGATATCAAAGCACTTCCAAAACTAAAATTAAATAGAAGACTGGAAATTGGAATCACTGCCGGTTTATTTAGATTTCCTGAAATTAAGCAAGTAAATAATGCGCTGGATTTACAAGGTAACAAGCAATCAGAAAGCTTAAATAGAAATTTAGCAATCAATAAAGGTTTATTTCTGCAATACCCGTTGCTTAGAAATTTAAAATTACAAACTGGTATTTATCACACACAGTATAAAGATCAAAGATCTTTTACTTACATGGAAATCTACAATGCAGATAATAGTGCATACATTGGACAGGAGTCAACAGCACAAGCTTTTGTATTCGATCAAAACTCTGCATTTAACGATATTCGAAATCATGTTTTACTTGAATTGGCAAACGATTCCCTTTTAAACAACGGTTCACCTATTGACATAAAATCTGATGAAACTTTAGTATGGAATCACTTCCAGGCTCCATTAGGTTTGGCTTATGAATCTTCAAAACAAGGAATTGGTTTTTCGATCCAATCAGGTCTTCAATATAATTATATTCGATTCGGATCCTACACGGTTAACTATAAGGCCAATAGCAATTTTGACGATGCATTTACAAGAGAAATTAATGTATCTCAAGATTCATTTAT
>JAHDHT010000068.1:16559-18566 GCA_020631175.1 Chitinophagales bacterium | reverse complement strand
AAAAATTATCTACTCCACAATAAATCGCTTCGTAACAATTTTATCTCCAACATTTAAGCTTAAGAAATAAACTCCAGGCTTAAATGATTGAGTATTGAATTGCATGCTGTTTATTCCGGCATTAGCGTTTGTATTTTTGTTTATCATTAATCGTCCGAGAATATCATTTACCTGGAAAGTAACTTCAGTATCTGATTTTACAGTATAATTAATATTCAATTCATTATTAACCGGAATCGGATATAAATTATTTACCGTAAAGCTTAGATCATTTTCACGCTGAACTACAATTGTGCTTAAACGTGCGGTACTTCCATCGAAATCTGTTTGAGATAAACGATAGTATATAATTGTGCTTGCTACATTATTATGCATCAATTCATAAGACTGACCGAATGGATTTGTTCCCATTCCATTTACTCTGTCTAATAATTCAAATGTAATTCCATCCGCAGAAAATTCAACGGTGAAATAATCATTTTCTATTTCTGCAGCAGTTGTCCAGTTTAATTTATTTCCTTCTGCAATAGCTTTGCCAGTGAATGCAATTAATTCTACCGGAAGTTTCTCACATTGAATAGCATTGCTGTATGAACCTGAACAATTATTTGCGTCAGTTGCTGTAATGTCGTAATTCTCTCCATCAGTTATCGGGCCAACAGACACGGTCTCCCCATAGGCTACATCTCCATTAAAGAAAGCACCTGTAACGGTATAGTTCTCGGTTGCAACACATTCAGGCAATCCTCCTTCCAAACTAAACTGATAAGTAAACTCACCAGTATTGGTATCACAATCTTCATCGGTTGTAACGGTTACAGGAGCCAATAAAGTAACGGTAAGGGTATTAGACCATGAAATACATGGATCATCAAAATCAGGACCTCCTGCCCCATCGTTCGTTGCACCAAAAGCGGTAACATATACTTCAGTACATTCTGAACTGAAATCGTTCACAAGGAAACTACCAAGTGTAACTACATCTGACGGATCGATTGGAATATCATTTACATCCACATCATTATCACCGGTATGATATACATAATATACAGACTGGCCTGGCATTAGTATAAAGTCATCAGCATCCACCACTACTTCATCGCCGGCACAGATGTATGAACTATTACCATAATTTCCACCCAGAGTGAACATAATTGTTCCTCCTTCCGACATACAAGATTCAATACAAGAACCATCATCGATAGTCGCATCAGGATCATAGTTTACTGCATATTCATCTGTACATCCTGCACAAGTTTCATATTCACATGAACCATCATCATTTAAAGCAGTTGGGTCGTAATTACACGCATCTGCATCGGTACAACCATAGTTACCTATACCCGCACAGTTACAATCCTGATCGATCGTATCTCCATACGTATAAGGATTTCCATCATCACAAGAAGCACCAGGAATAGCATCTCCTCCACAGTCACCGTTACAATCGTTCTCTAAACAAGAACCATCATCGGTATTGGCATTAGCATCAAAATTACAGGCAGCAGGATCAGTACATCCTAAAACCTCAACAAATTCGCCAATACATTCGCAATCAGCATTTAAAGTATCTCCATCTGTATCCGGATTTCCATCATCACAAGAAGCACCAGGAATAGCATCTCCTCCACAGTCACCGTTACAATCGTTCTCTAAACAAGAACCATCATCGGTATTGGCATTGGCATCAAAGTTACAAGCAGCAGGATCAGTACATCCTAAGACTTCAACGAAATCTCCAACACATTCGCAGTATTCATTTAAAGTATCATTTTCCGTATCCGGATCTCCATCATCACAAGCGGCACCTGCAACAGCATCTCCTCCACAGTCACCGTTACAATCGTTCTCTAAACAAGAACCATCATCGGTATTGGCATCAGCATCAAAATTACAGGCGGCAGGATCGGTACATCCTAAGACCTCAACAAAATCTCCTATACATTCACAGTATTCATTTAATGTATCGTTTTCGGTATCCGGATCGCCATCATCACAGGCAGCACC
>JAHDHT010000068.1:0-16459 GCA_020631175.1 Chitinophagales bacterium | reverse complement strand
TTACAATCATTTTGCAGACAAGAACCATCATCGGTATTGGCGTAAGGATCGAAGTTACATGCTGTTGCATCGGTACATCCTAAAACTTCAACAAATTGTCCGATACATTCACAGTAATCATCATAAGTATCATTTTCAGTATTAGGATCTCCATCATCGCAGGCAGTACCCGGAATAGCAGGTCCACCACAGTCTCCATTACAATCGTTATATAAACAAGATCCGTCATCCATCATTGCATAAGGATCAAAGTTACAGGCATAAACATCTGTACATCCAAGCGAAACTGCGCTACCTTCACAGGTACAGTTTACGGTATAAATATCATCTGAAGTATTTGGATCTCCATCATCACAAGCAGTTCCTATTAAGTTATCATCAAAATTAGGACAAACATCCACATCATTACAGACTCCGTCTCCATCATCATCTGCGCCGGCCTGGCAACCAATAATATAAGGTGTGCCATAAGTTACAATTATATCATCAGACAGTGGAGTGCCGCTGAAATTGGCAATTGCCACTACGATTTCAGGCTGCATTCCATTCGGATCGAAAGGACCAGCGGTACTTGCTGTACCTGTTGAAACTGTTCCACCTAACTGGTAAGAGCCGGGAGCTGTAATTGTTAAGTTGAAATCATTCCACGGACAAGGGAAGCCACCGCATCCTCCGTTTTGAATTCTGAATTCTAAAGTTAGTGGGAAAGCAGATAAGTCAACCGCTGTGCTCACATTCATATCTACAAAAATGCACAGTTCATCAGCAGCATAACCGGCAGAAGCAACATCCCAAACGTGACCGGCAAAATCGTTATTAGCTCCGGCCAATAATCCCATTTCTTCACCTGTATCATAAGACAAACCAGATCCGCCATCGAAACCGGTATTATCTACGGGTAATATATCAATTGAAACATCACATCCTTCACAAGCCGGGCAATCCGGAACATTGGTTAATTCACCTGCACATCCACAATTTGGTGTAATTGCATCATTTATGGTATTTGCATTTCCATCATCACAGTCATCACCCGGAAGAATACATGAACCGTCATCAGTATCTGCATTAGGATCGAAATTACAAGCATATGCATCTGTACAACCTAAAATCTGGAAAACACCTCCACAAGTACAGTCAGCCTGAAAAACTTCTCCTGAGGTATTTGGATCTCCATCATCACACGGAGTACCGATTAAAGTATCATCAAAGTTTGGACAAACATCATCATCATTACATACTCCATCGCCATCATCATCGGCAGGCACACAAGCAATTACCTGAAGATTGGTGTAGGTTACGCTAATATCACTCGGAACCGGAGTACCGGAGAAATTAGCAATGGCAACTGCGATAGATGGATATAATCCCTGAGGATCGAAAGGTCCATTTGCGCCCACATTTGAAGCGGAAATACTTCCACCCAGGGTATAAGTACCAGGTGCGGTTACTGTTGTATTATAGTCGTTCCATGGACAAGGGAAAAAGCCACAGCTATTATTCTCCATCCTAAATTCAAGTAAAAGCGGAAAAGCGCTGAGGTCTGTTGCTGTTTCTACTTCAAAGGTGATGAACATACATAGATCATCAGGAGAATATGGTGAAGTATCGATATCCCATAAATGGCCTGCAAAATCGTTATTTGCCCCAGCCGGAAGGTACATAGTATATCCATCATCATAAGCTACACCAGTTCCCCCATCGAAGCTGGTATTATCAATAGCAGGAATTTCAGTTGGCTCATCACATCCAATACAAGCCGGACAATCAAGTTGTGCATTAGCTTCCTGGATGTTCAGTCCGCATACAAATGCTAAAATTGTAAAAAGAGTAATCAGTTTCTTCATAATTCAAATTATTAGTTCGGTGACTTTAGATTGATATATCACCAAATATTCTGCCAATGAAAATACACAAAGTGTTAGACATACACTAAGTCTTTTTTGTTAATCTTTAAATAAGTTGAAACGGTTGAATGGTCGAACGGTTCAAATCTTGAAATTGAACGTGTTGAAATAAAAAAAGCGGAGCACAAAGTACTCCGCTTTCTGATATATGTTGATGTGTTTTTCTTACATCATACCCGGCATTCCGCCACCCATACCACCCGGCATTCCGGCTGGGGCTGCTTCTTCCTGTGGTTTGTCGACGATAATTGCTTCTGTTGTTAATAACATACTTGCTATAGACGCTGCATTCTCTAAAGCTACTCTTGTAACTTTTGTAGGGTCGATAACACCTGCTTTCAACAAGTTTTCGTATTTCTCTGTTCTTGCGTTGAAACCGAAGTCTTTTTTACCGTCTTTGATTTTCTGAACGATAACAGAACCTTCTAAACCTGCATTTGAAGCGATTGTTCTGATTGGAGCTTCTATTGCTTTTTTAACGATTTCGATACCAGTAGTCTGGTCGTCGTTTTCGCCTTCTAACTTATCTAAGCTTGCAATTGCTCTGATATAAGCAACTCCACCACCAGGAACGATACCTTCTTCAACAGCAGCTCTTGTTGCATGTAATGCATCATCTACTCTGTCTTTCTTTTCTTTCATTTCCACTTCTGTTGCTGCACCTACATATAATACGGCAACACCACCAGCTAATTTTGCTAAACGCTCTTGTAATTTTTCGCGATCGTAATCAGAAGTTGTGTTTTCAATCTGAGCTTTGATCTGACTTACTCTTGCTTTGATATCAGCTTTTTTACCTGATCCGTTTACAAGTACAGTATTGTCTTTATCAATTAAGATTTTTTCGCAAACACCAAGATCTGCTAAATCAGCATCTTCTAATTTTCTACCTCTTTCTTCTGAGATAACCGTACCACCAGTTAAGATAGCGATGTCTTCTAACATAGCTTTTCTTCTGTCACCAAAGCCAGGGGCTTTAACAGCAGCAATTTTGAGGGTACCTCTGATTTTGTTTACAACTAATGTAGCTAATGCTTCACCTTCAACATCTTCAGCGATAATTAATAAAGGTCTTCCTGTTTGCGCTGTTTTTTCTAAAACCGGAAGTAGATCTTTCATGTTACTGATCTTCTTGTCGTGGATTAAGATGTATGGAGATTCTAAATCTGCTTCCATCTTTTCAGCATTTGTTACGAAGTAAGGAGAAAGATATCCTCTGTCGAATTGCATACCTTCTACAACATCAACATAAGTTTCAGTTCCTTTAGCTTCTTCTACTGTGATCACACCTTCTTTATCGACTTTCGCCATTGCTTCAGCGATTAACTTACCTATTTCAGGATCGTTGTTTGCTGAGATCGTACCCACTTGCTCAATTTTTTGATTGTCAGCACCTACTTTAGTAGATTGTTTTTGAAGATTTTCAACAACAGCTTTTACAGCTTTGTCGATTCCTCTTTTAAGATCCATTGGATTTGCTCCGGCAGCAAGGCTTTTCAAACCTGCGTTTACAATTGCCTGAGATAAAACGGTAGCTGTAGTAGTTCCGTCACCGGCTACATCAGAAGTTTTTGAAGCTACTTCTTTTACCATTTGAGCACCCATGTTTTCCATTGGGTCTTCTAATTCGATTTCTTTAGCAACTGTAACACCATCTTTAGTTACCTGAGGTGCACCAAATTTCTTTTCTATTACAACATTTCTACCCTTTGGGCCTAATGTTACTTTAACTGCATTAGCCAATGCGTCAACACCTTTTTTCAGTTTGTCTCTGGCGTCGACATCGTAATTAATTAATTTAGCCATATTGTTATTTGTCTTTTTTAGGGATTAAAGAATTGCGAAAATGTCGCTTTCTCTCATGATTAGAAAATCTTCTCCTTCGATAGAGATCTCAGTTCCGGCGTACTTTCCGTACAATACCAAATCACCTGCTTTTACAGTCATTGGTTCATCTTTTTTACCATTTCCAACTGCTACTACTTTACCTTTTTGAGGTTTTTCTTTTGCAGTATCAGGGATAATGATTCCTGAAGCTGTTTTGCTTTCTGCTTCAGCCGGTTGAACCAGCACTCTGTCTGCTAAAGGAGTAATTTTTACCTTGTTTTTAGCCATGTTTACTTATTATAATTGGTTTAAAAATTTTGAAATTACAAAGGGTGATGAACCAACAGTGTGCCATATCATTTTTACTGTCATTTTAGCACTTACAAGCATTGGTTTCTGTTTTCAGGGCGCAATGATATGACAATCTTTCTTTATGAAGTTGTTTTGAACTGATTTTTTCTGCCAAATGGACTCATTTAAGATTCAATTCCGTAATATTAATGAGGGGGAAAGTATGACTAAAGAACTATTATTTGCGTACAAAAAAATGCTTGAAAGCCACCGCAGTGGTGCAGATGCGGCAGCTATGAAGAAGTATATGAAAAACCACTTTGAGTTTGCCGGAATCAGGAGTCCGCAGCTTAAAGCACTTAATCGTACTTTCTTCAAGAAAAATGGTCTTCCTTCCGCCAATGATTATGATGCATTCATTCGTTTGTTGTGGAAGGAAGAAGAACGGGAATGTCAGTATACAGCACAGCAATTGGTATTAAAATTTAAAAAATACTGGACCCTTGAGGATTTTGATTTGGCTGAGCACTTGATTACGAACCGTTCATGGTGGGATACAGTTGATTTTATTGCTTCAAATTATGTGGGAGGATTAGTCATAAAATATCCTAAACAGGGAATGAAATTGATGAATAAGTACTTAAAAAGTAGTACCTTATGGTTAAATAGAACGGCAATCTTATTCCAGTTGAAATACAGAGAGAACACTGACTGGGAATTTTTACAAAAAGCTTCATTAGCACATGCCACATCTAAGGAGTTCTTCCATCAAAAGGCAATTGGCTGGGCTTTAAGAGAATATTCGAAAAGAAATCAAACTGCCGTTTATGAATTTGTAAATCGTCATGATTTTACAAATTTAACCAGGCGGGAAGCCCTAAAACATATCTCACTATAAACAGTATACTACTGTAGAGTAATTATGCTCAATAGGTTGGTAAATATAGGTATTGATCAACGTTCTGTCGATCTATTGAACACGCAAAAGCGATTGTTCAATACAGATAATATTGCTGGAATATTTATTACGGTTTTCGTAATTATTTTCAGCTTATTTTATGGGTTTTCTTTTCCCGGATTCTATCTGTTTACGGTGTTATTTTTAGGAGTTAGTATTTTTGCTTTGTTTTCTCATTCAAATTCGGGATACAAAACAGCCGTAAAAGTTACCTCATTAATTACTGTAGGAATTTTAATAATTATGCAATATTGTTACGGGAATGTATTACCTGTTCGATATTACTTCCTTGCAGTAGCTTTAAACAGTTTTGCTTACTACGACTACAAAGACAACAAAAATTTATTCAATTTTCAGATCGTTGTTCTTGGGTTTTTAACGTGCTTCATTTTTACTAAGCCCAGTTATTCTCTAACACCCGAACAAATTAAAGATGGCTCGCTTTTAATTAACCTGATAATTTTCTCCATCTTTATTTATAAGGGTTTATTTTTATTTAGAAGTTTTAGTCTTATTGTTAAAAATCTCCAAAATGAAAATAAATTAATTACAGAAGTATTTGAAAATTCGAACTTAGGAATGGCTTTATTAAATGACCATAACAATTCATTAAATCGAGTTAATAATGAATTGTCTGAATTGGTAAATTTATCTTCACAGCCTAAAGATATTTATTCATTACTAGGAATAAATGAGGCAACCGAAACCAATAAACGAAGTCTTGCAAATAAAAAACTACAAAGTTACATCACAAAAAAAACAAGAACACAATTCAGATGGCTATTTCATCAAAAAGATGGTACATACAAATATTGTGATGTCATTTTAAGTCCAATCGAATTATTGGGAAAGCAATATGATTTAGTAATTGTAAATGATGTTGATGAATTAGTAAAAGCGCGAGATAAAAAAATTCAATCAGAAGAGTTATATCAAACAATTTTCGAAACCGCTTTTGACGGAATTGATGTTGGGATATACAGTCGAATAACTAAATCTGCAATTGATCGGTATGTAAATCAAAAATTGAAAGATTTATTTAAACTGGATAAAGATTATGATATAAATAATCTGGATGTAAGAAATTTCTTTCCGGAATATCAGCCTAATGGTAAAAAGTCGATGGATTTATTTATTGAGTTAGCCAGGGAATACGATCAGAAAAAAAGAATTCAGTACGAATGGCAGTATCTGGATAGTAATGGCGAACCTTTTATGGTGGAGATCTCTGCCTTCAGACACGATGCGGGTGATGTTGTTTACACAACTACCATCATAAAAGATATTTCGGAAAAATATCAAATGCAATCTGACTTGTTACAAAATGAAGAACGCTACAGATTACTTTTTGAAAATGCATTTGATGCTGTTTGGGTGGATATTAAAAACTTAAAAACAAATGAAATAGAATACTTTGTAAATCAAAAAACATTACAGCTTTTTGAGGAAAAACCGAATGAGGGAAAAGCATATCAGGTGACTAAATATTTTCCGGAATTTCAGAGAAACGGAAAACGATCAATTGACATGTATCATGAAATAAACAATCGTTTAAAGAATGAAAGTCAGTTGTCTTTTAATTGGCAATTTAAGTCAACTAAAGGGAAAATAATAGATTGTAATGTTTCAATAATCAAAGTTGTTATAAATGATTTAGAATACATTTACTCAATTATTAAAGATATAACTGATTTTGTAGCTGCAGAAAACAAAGCAGAACATAATCGTTCTATTATGAATTCTTTCATTCATAATTCTTTTGACGGCATTGAAATTCAGTCTTATAAAAAAGGCACAAATGATAAGGTATATTATTACTGCAACAAACAGTTACTTGATTTTTTCGAGGTAGATGAAGAACAAGCTCGTGTAATCGGCACCCTCGAATTATCACCTGAATATCAACCTGACGGAAGAATGTCAGCAGATTTATACAAACAATATAAATTACTTTTTAAAGAAAACAGAAAGATAAGATACAACTGGACGTTTAAAACAAAAAGTGGTAAAGTTTTACATACTGAAGTCATTGCATTTTATTACAGTGAAGAAGACTTACATACGATTGTTACATCTATAAGAGATATTAGCGAGGAAATAGAATTAAATCGTAAGTCAAAATTAAATGAATCATTATTAAATAGTTTTATTGAAAACTCTCCGGATGGTATTGAAATAAGTATTCATCAGACAGAAGATTTTGATCGGGTTGATTATAAAACCAATAAAACTATGGCTGATTTATTCGGCGTTCCTCAGGGAGAGTTAAAAGGATTGTCTGCATCAAAAAGTTCACCTGAATTTCAACCTGATGGCAGGAAATCAAAAGAAGCATTTTTTGAAGTTCACAATTCTTTAGAAGCAAAAAATCAAATCCGGTATGAATGGTTATGGAAAAAAAATAATGGCGATCATTTCATGACGGATGTAACGCTTATAAAGTTAAATACTGAAAGTCAGACAGCTTATCTTGCTCTATTGAGAGATATCACAGAACAGAGAAATACACAGGTCGCCTTAGAAAGAAGTGAAGAAATGTATCGACTTCTTTTTGACAATGCTTATGATGGAATTGAATTTGGTACTTTTGAGAAAGATACCAAAAAAAGAATTCGTCAAATCGCCAATGATAAATTTTTGGATCTATTTAAAATTGATCGAGAAGAATTACTCGACTTAGATTTTACGAAATTTTTCCCGGAATACCAACCGAATGGTATACGCTCAAATGAACTCTGGGCAAAACATGTAGAACGATACAGAATAGAAAATAATCTTAATATTATTTGGCAATTCATTAATAATGAGGGAACACCTTTTTTATGTGAAATGACAGCCGTACGATTTACAGATAAGACCGGCAATATAAATATAGTTACAATATTAAAAGATATAACTGAAAAAGCGAATAATGAATTGGTGATTAAGAATCAAATGGAGCAGTTAAATCTGAAAAATATTGAATTAGAAAAATACATTGAGAGCAATATGCAATTAGAAAATTTTGCTTATATCGCTTCTCATGATTTAAAGACTCCTATTCGTACTATGGTAAGTTTTGCTCAGCTTTTGAATTACAAAATGAAGGATAAGCTGGACGATGAAGAGAAAGAATATCTTGAATACATTGAGCATAGCTCAAAAGATATGCACAACTTGATAGAAGATCTTTTAAATTATTCGAGAGTTAACAATTCAAAAGTAAAAACTGAAGAAATCAATGTGCGAAATGTAATTGGAAAAGTGCTTACTGATTTAGATTCTTTAATAAATGAACATAATGCAGCTGTTAATGTAAACGGAGTGCCGGAAATTGTAAGTGCAGACCCAATTAAAACAAGACAATTATTTCAGAATTTAATTCAAAATGCCATTAAGTTTTCAAAGCCTGATACAAATCCAAAAATTGACATTAGTGGTAAAGACCTTGGAAAGTATTGGGAATTTACGGTTACAGATAATGGTATTGGAATAAAGCCCGAATACCACGACAAGATTTTCCTAATTTTCCGACGACTTCATAGAAGAGAAAACTACAAAGGAAACGGTATTGGTTTAGCTCTGTGTAAAAAGATTGTTCAACTGCATGAAGGTAATATAAAGGTTGATTCTATTTATGGTGAAGGCTCAACCTTTACCTTTACTTTTGCTAAAAACATTTAAGCTTATTTAGCTAATTCAGCTCTTTTCTTTTCAACTTTTTCGAACATAAAATCCAGATCTTTTCTCAAGCGTTCTTCTTTAATTCCGAATTTTTCGAGATCATAATTTTTATGTTTACGCTTATATGATTTTTGTTTTTCTGCCTGTTCTTCGATTACCTTTTCCATTTCTTCACTAAACTCAATACCCATGAATTCTCTTACACGTTTTATGGTTGGTTCAAAATTGAATAAAAAGTCATCGTAAAAGATATCAATAACGCGGTCTTTTAGTAAGTCAGTATTACCTACTATATTCTCCATGTATTTATAAAACTCAACATTATATCGATAACGACGATCGAAATAACGCATCATTGATTCTTCCCCTATGTTATCTAAACCCCACTTATAGTCAAATACATGATAATTTAAGCTGAGATGTGAAGGAATTGTTTCGAGTGGACTTCTATAGATATATACAAATTTTGCATCCGGAAAAGCTTCAGCCAGGGTTTTTATTCTCATGGCAGAGAAATTACATCGAGCCATAACCTGAGTTTTACCGGTATAATAGATGTGTCTTTTAAGACAATTTTTAAAATGACGGATACTAGCTTTTCTGTGGGCCTGGCTATCATTGTACAACAACTCATCGAAATCTCCACTATAAAATGCTAATGAAAAAATTATACTTACAAACTGAGAATCAGTCATATGTAAAAAAAGCTGTTCTTCCTCTTCTACAGTATCCAGTCTTGTGTGGTGACCGGTTTCGGGTGGAAACATCACATGCTTACCGTTTTTAATACGACGTTCAACATTTCCTTTCATCAGCTTTCTGGCTGTTAAGGACGGAAATTGCAAATGCCATGCTTTAAATGAATTAAACTCATCTGTTTTTAGCATTAAACGGTGAAAGAAAGTTGTACCTGATCTTGGGTGACCGATGATAAAAATTGGATTCTTAATCTCCACTTTTTTATAGCCAGGAAAGAAAATATTATCCAGAAATAAACATAAGTGGGTAAACATTAAATAAAAGGGAACACCCAAGGTTTTTGCAAAATCAGCTGACAATATTCCAAAAGTTGAAGCGCTTGCTTTTACCAATTTGAAATATGTTTTTATCATGTGTACTATTATCATACCGCAAAATACAATGAATAAAAGTTTTTTTGTTGCTTAAAGTGTCTATTTGAAGTAATTCATATGACTAAATTGAAAGCAGTCTTCCATCCATCCAAACAAAAAAATAGAATAACTATCTCTTTTCCATTAACATTCCACAGGCAGTAAGGCCGGGACCAAAAGCGAGACTTATAACAGGCATACCGGCGGGTACTTTATCGTCATCAATTATAGCTTTCCAAATATGTGGTATCGTTGCAGATGACATATTTCCATGTTCTTTTAATATTTTCCAGCTATACTTCATAGATTGATCAGTAAGTCCTAATTTCTTTTGAATCAAATCGAGAATTTTTGGACCACCGGGATGAATTGCCCAAATAGCATTATTAATCCAATCATTCATCGACATTGAGGAATCTTCAATCAATTCATTGACAAATCCTTCAATTGCGTCATGAATGAATCCGGGTACGAATGGAGTTAGTGTTATTTTAAAATTGTGACTATCTATTTTCCATTGCATATGTTCAGCCGAACCGGCAATAATATGCTCTTTGATTTTAGAAACTATCAAACCTTTTGAATTTGTTGATGCATCATACTTTGAGGCATTATAAGTAACAAATCCATCCCCAAAAAGTGACATTACCACAAGATTTTCCGGAGTGATATTTCTAATATCCACATGAAGCGAAAGCATTTCAGTATGGACAAGATCAACACTATTTTGATTTTTAAGTAATGGATTAAACAATATTCCGGCTGCCATTTTTATTGCGGGAAAAGCAGCGTAGCAGTCATTATAGAAACAATTGCTGACACCGGTTTTTAAAGCCTTTGTTGAAATTAAATCCTGCACCGGACTTGGGGAACTAAAACCTGTGCAGGTGACGTGTACGATATCGTCAGGTAATTGTCTTTTGGCATAAACCGTATTCAGATAATCAGAAACTTCATCATAGTACATTTCCATACGTTGATATGCAGTAGCGCCATTATGATCGGAATAAAGGTCTTTATATAATTCAGGTAATTGTAAAGGCCCCTTAGAAAATTGTTGCTCTGAAATAACCGATGCTTTTCGGTATTCAATATAATTTTTACCTACTGCGTATTTCTTTACCCTTTCATTAACTTCCTGCAGAACTGCGTTTGCTTCTTCTTTTGAAGAAGTATTTCTAATTAAACATTGAACCGTACTTAAATATTTGGTAAATAGCTGATTCAGCTTTTCCTGGGGAAAGGCCGGGTGACGGTTATCTGTCTCGAAAGCACTTAAAAATACTTTACTCATTTATTCCTGATCCATTTCCATCAATAAATCAAAATCAGGTAAAACTGCATCAGTATTTGTTTTTGGATTTTGAATACCGGTTGATTGAGCTGTTTTATTTAATTCAATTTCTTTTTCCTGCACTGTATTTTCAAGTGCTTCAATAATGCCCGATAAGGTTGGCTTATCAACTACTTGTTCTATTGTAATTCGTTTACCTGTATGTAATCGAAGTTTATCTAATAAGAGCGGTAGTTGAATAGATTCAATTCCCAGATCAAACAGAATAGTATCTTCTTTTACCAAAGCACTTTGAATACCGGCTGTTGCCGCAATTTCTGTTTTAATCCAATTCATCAATGCACCATTAAATGTAGCATTTGCTTCTATTGTTCTCTCCCATTTAAACAAAGGTTGAATAGTACCTTTTTCAATCTTCATTTTTGTTTTTGCTCTTTGCAACTTACCGCTTGTTGTTTTTGGAATACTATCTGCTTTTAGTAAATGAATTTCAACCGGATTAATACCGCTTTTTGCATTTACATTTGCTCTGATTACTTCAGCGATTTCATCATAATTTTCTTCTTTATACGATCGCTTTATTTCAGTTGCAATTACAAATTGTTCTGTTTGGTGTACTTTTTTAGAGAAGGCAACGATACATCCTTTTCTTATAGCATTATGCGCATTATTTAAAGGTATTTCAATATCCTGCGGATAATAATTTTTACCACGAATAATGATCATATCTTTTATTCTACCGGTAATATATAACTGGTTTTTATTGATGAAGCCTAAATCTCCTGTTTTGAAATAATTTTTTCCTTCAAATGTATTATTAAAAGAATCAGAATTTCTATTCCAGTAGCCAGAGCTCATACTCGGACCGTTAAGCCATATTTCACCAATCTCATTTTGAACACATGGTAAATTGGTGTCTGGGTCTATTATTTTTAAATCAAAACTTTCATCGATATTACCACAGCTTACAATTGGTAATGTGTTTTCTTTGGATGGATTTAAAACAATTTTATTTTGCTGTAGTGCTGATTTATCTGCGAATATATATTGATAATCTTCCAATGTTTGTTTGGAAGAAATCATTAATGTTGCCTCAGCCATACCATAGCATGGAGTGATAGCATTGCGTTTAAAACCACAATCTTCAAAGTAATCGGCGAATGCTTCAAGCACATCATACTGAATAGGTTCGCTTCCACTCAAAGCGACATCCCAAGAACTTAAATCAAGTGATTTTTTTTCTTCAGTAGTAACCGTTTTAATACACAATTGATAGGCAAAGTTTGGCGCTGCCGAAATATTCATTTTATATTTCGAAATCATTTGTAACCATCGAATTGGTTTTTCGATGAATGATAAGGGTGACATAAAAACAAGGGGACCCGGCACTAGAACAGGAAACATAAAATTACCAACTAAGCCCATATCATGGAAATGTGGCAACCAGCATGCTCCTCCATCCATATTAAAAACGCCAGTAGCTTTTGCAATTACTTTAATATTTTCAAGTAAATTTTTATGCTTAACAATTACGCCTTTTGGTTGCGATGTTGAGCCAGATGTATATTGTAAAAAGGCTATATCTTCAGGCGAAACTTCGGGTGCATCAAATTCTTCATTTTCGGCTAAAACCAATTCATCCGTTTTAATTATTACGGAAGGAATTTGTGTTTCGGGAAACTGCTGTTGCTGAAAAGCAATTAAGGGAAAAATGGCGCTGTTGGTTAACAGAATTGTAGATTGACTATCTAAGTGTGTGTTTTCTAACAGCTTTCTGACCTGGTTAGGATTTGGAGTTAATGGAACCGGTACGGCAACTATCCCGGCATTTAAACAAGCCCAAAAAGCATCAACAAAATCAAGTCCGGGAGGATAAAGCAACAAAGCCCGATCTCCTTTCTTTGCATTTTTTAGAAGTTCTTTTCCGATAGCCTGAGTTTTGTCACCAAGTTGGGCTAAGGTTCTTTTCTCTTCTTCATCTTCTCCATCAGCTAAAAAAATATATACCTCCGTTTCCGGGTTTTTAAGGACCTGATCTCTGAATCTTTCTATTAATGTTCGTTCCTGCTTTAAATCCATGTGATTAAATGACTTTATTGTACTACGTGAATCAGTAGTTAAAAGTATATCAAAAGGGATGCCTGCACAATTAAGTAGTTGACAATTGGGGTAATTTCATCTTTAAAAAGGACAAATTTCACCCGAAAGTATGAGCATTTACCAAATGAATAACTTTATGGATTAGACGACATTTTGAAATATAAGGTTACAGTTAGTATAAGGTTAATACATCCATCCATAAAAAAAGGAGATCATTGCTGATCTCCTTTAGATTATCTCTTTATTATTTTGCCGGCTGCCCGGTCATTTACTTTGAGTAAATAAATTCCATCCGGAATATGTTGAATGTTTACAGCGGCTTCATTTCCCTGATCAAAAACAGTTAAAATTGGTTTTGCCTGAAGGTTAAAAAATTCGATTTTATACATCGGCTGATCTAAACTTATTTGAAGTATATCATGAGCCGGATTTGGAGAAACTTCTAAAAACTGAACGAATTCATCCGCTATGCCAACGGTTTGCTCATAGCATAAAGTAGTATCCGGTTCTAATTCTACATAATCACCAGGCGTCAAATCTCTTCCAGCTAAGGCAGGATGATTTGGGGCATAACGGTTAAATCTGAACATTGCGCTACTATTTAAAGTTTCACCTTGCGTGATTGGACCTAAAGTTGAAATCGGATTTTTATAATACCATACTACCTCTTCATCCGGTGTTAATTCAAATGCATATGCCTGATTTCCTGAACTAATGAGCAGATTACCATTTGGCAACTTTTGAACACTGGATAAAATATCAGAATACATATCCTGTGGTGTCGGGCTTTGGTAGGTATATTCAAAGTCTTCTGGAGCGAATGTTCCATCTGAATTTTTTTCATATTCTCCTGTAGTTTCATTGAAAACCGGTGTGAAAATACTTACCGCAGAAAAATCTGCACCTACTCTATTATTAAACACTGCAATTTTGCCCCAATCCGGATCTGAGCTATCTAAGCCTTCATCAATCCAATGCGGATCATGCTGGAAGAAAAGTTTTTGGTCTGCAGCTGTTCCACTTTTATAGGCCTGCGGATTTCCCCATCTATATAACAGATCGCCGGCAGAGCCTGCTGCTTCGGCGGTTGTCGTGTTGTGGTCTATAAACCATACTTCACCAAATGCCGGAGCGGATAATAGAATTTGATCTAAATCTTCATTGTATACTAAAGCATTTGCATTAAGCCAGCCACGAGAATCGTCCAGTCTGTAATTCAAATCAATCAACTGCGGATTTGCTGCTACATCGCCAAAGTTTGGTTTTGTATTATCGAAATCTTGCACCAGGTGATCCCATACATCCCATCTCCATACGATATCTGCTCCGTTTACACCTTGAGGCTCAACTTCTACGATATATTCTGTATATATTTCACCGTTTGCCATACTATTTGGATCACGTCCATTGGCTATAGCATCATTTGACGGAATAAGCCCCCAAACTAAAATTAATATGTTACCATCAGGCATAACTGCGACGTCATGATGCATTCTTGAAGTGGCATCATTTATTGCATATTCCCAAACAAGGTTGTCATCCCAATCTTTGATTTGAACAAGATCGCTGGCACCACCAATGAAGCTTACGCCTGAGGGAGAACCAAAGCCCAATGAACTGGTTCTTAAAATATTGCCATCATTCATCAGGTAAGTTGAACTTCCCGGGATATAATCATAATCTTCCCATTTGTTAATCTGTCGACCGCAATTGTCAACTAGATAAATGGCATTCGTAAAAAGTGGATAGTATAAATTATATCCTTCAAATGTTTTCGATGCATTATACTCTAAGGTTCCGACTGTATTTTGAGCATGTAAAGAGCTGCTTACAGTGAAAAGGCAGAGAATTAAGAACGTAAATACCTTTTGCATATATCAATTTTTGTAGCGAAAATACCTTTTTCCATTTGTCTGAGCAAGGTTCAATATGACATTTAAGCCTTTATCGAAAGTTGATTGTAAAAATTAAGTCAAATTGAATCAGTATAATAGAAATAACGTATTAACATTTAAAGCTTAATTTATTTCAATGAGATTGATTATTTTAAATTAAAATTTAATATGAAGTCATTAAATGAAAACTGGATTGTGGAAGGATGGATTGATCTGGAGTATAAGAAATATATTCTCTTAGCTTACCTGCAATTCGTTTGTAAAAATTTTAATGATCAAAAATTATATCCATTTATAACAGATTTAATATTTCATTACCAGCACTTAATTGATTTTAAAGTTCAAAAGCATCAGACTTCGGATGGATTAAAAAAACGCATCAAAAAAATTGATGTGGAAAAATTCAAAATTATCTATGAAAAAGCGATTCAGGATAATGCATATCTGGAAGAAATTGATGCTATTCTCGAATTTGCCATTCCGAAAATAAAAGAAACGCTGAGTGAAGGAAAAGAGATTTATGATTTTGTAGAAGATCAATTAAATATTGAACCGATTGGTCTTTTACCGCTTAACAGAGAAGCCGGTTATTTAATGTTATCTAATGGACGGAAGCAAAAACTAAGTATATATGAATATCAGATGAGTATTTTTGAAAACTCAAAAGAACAATTTCGATCTTTAAAAACAAGCTTCATAACAAAGATTGAAAAATCGAAAATGGAAGCTTATGAAGCAGTTAAATTGAGATTAATAAAACGCAATAAATCTTTTCCGAATCCTGCTACTTTTTTAATTCAAAGTTCGATGCCTTTTCCAATGAAGGAAACTTTTTTACCTATTGCTAAAAGATCGATTGTAAGATATCTTGCCCGAATATAAAATGAAGTACTTAATTTATTTTAAGTATATCTTTATGCCTGTTGAATACTGTGAAAGCATATCTGCAAGATAAACCATGGTTAATAATTCATCTTTCAGGATTATTGGCTGTTATTTTTTTACTATTTACACATCCACCCGACACACAAGAATTCAATAGTCGCATATTTGTATTAGGCCTTCCTGCAATTTTAAGTTTTACTTATGCTGTTTATGTATGTATTTCTAAAAGCAGGATTTTATTGAAAAAAATAATGACCGGCTATCTTTTATTGTCATTACCGCTGCTTTCTGTTTTGAATAAGCCTTTCGAATATAACGCTAAGGATGATAGTGGGAGATATTTCATTTATGCAGAGCATATGAAAGATAATAAGACTCTATGGGGTGCCGACCAGATCATTTTTAAACATATTGAGCATCGCTCTTATGCGACTCAGCCGGGCTATAGATATTATGATTTGATACAGCTCATTATATTTCAGGATAGTTTAAGATGGATACAGTTTTTAAATGTTAGCTTTTTGCTA
>JAHDHT010000347.1 GCA_020631175.1 Chitinophagales bacterium | reverse complement strand
AAATGCTTTTTTCAATAAGCTCCGGTACAGAGGGTATCGCCTCTATCCCTATCGCAGCTTTTAAGTATAGGTGAAAGCTTAAACTTAAGATTAAAAACTACTCAAAGCAAAAATCCTTCCCAACAGGGAAGGACAGAATGCTCCAAGAGCCAAAGGTGATTGGCGAAGCATTCTTGGAAGGGGTCAACAAATTCAAATGTCAAACTCAAGTGCAAAACATGCTAATTAGGCTAGCGACACCGACTAGGGCAAAAAATGTCCCGCTGGAGGACGAGAGCATATATGCTCGAGATGTAATTATATTTTCGAGGGAGGGCCAGAGAAGAGCACTGAGGGAGGAAATGATTTTTGGATTAAAAATTGTATTTCCATTATCAAACGCCCAATTATGAAACAATTTATTCTCATTTCTCTTGTCACATTTTGCTCCATTAATTCAACACAAGCACAAAAAAACCTGTCTTTCAATCTTTTTCTTTTCCCATTTGACCATACTTCAAAAATTCATAACCTGAAAGAAGATGACAGAAGTGGTAGCTATGTTGAACTATTCGACAGTCTTTCTAGAAAATTTTATGGTGCTGGAATAAATTATAATTTCTCCAATAAGATCTCAATCGGTTTTGAATGGGATTTTATTAAATCAAATCGTGCATCAGGAGATTTACCCTATAGTGGATGGAGCTCGCCGGAATATAAATATGTGCACTTATCGCAAAATTCAGCTAACAGATTTGGATTAAATCTGTGGTTTGAACCGAATGACAGGGATCGGATATTAACCCTTAGACCTGGATTTTTATTTCACTATACACATATCAAAAAAGCAAGTTTTTTTGACTTAATAAATGGCTATGATAGAATAGATTATACCTCTTTCGAAAATCGATTAAATCTGGGAGTACAAGCAGATTTACAATTAAAAATATTTAAGGGAATTAAAATATTTCACCGCATTTCAGCCGGCAGCCAATATGAAATGTATAAAATTGATGATAAATCAATCTTCCCTGAAGAAATAACGTTCAAAAAAGATAATCTAATCTGGAAAGCAAATCCTTTACAAAACTCAGGAATCAGATATCAATTTTAAAGAACCAATAAATAACATTTCTGCGCACTCTGTGGTAATCCAAACCACATTCAAATTTTTATTGAATATATTTACCCTATGAAACTCAAGTGCACTTTATTCATAGTTTTAAGTCTGCTTTTCTTCCTTCCAGGCAAAGCCCAAACCATAAAAGCGGCTTTACCGGTCGGCATCAATATGACGCAAGTCGAAGGTGATCTCATTCACGGCTACAACAAGATCGGTATCAATGCTGCCATCGGTGCGATGATTCACCTCAATGAAGCCGAAACCTGGGAAGCCGGTTTTGAAATCGGTTATCACCCGATGGGAAGCCGAAGCAACAGAAGAGATAATCTCGGCAATTTCAAATTGGATTATCAATATATTTCATTGCCTGTTTTTGTAAATTATGTTGACGTAAATAAAGGACTCGTTGGTATTGGTATTATGTATAATCAGTTATTACGGGAACAGGAAACCGACCCTTTAGGAGTAGTTTTAGACACAGAAAAAGCAAAAGATTCGGATATCAGCTTTCTGGCACAAATCGGTTATGTATTTAATCCAAACTTCAGATTTGAAATTCGATTTAATTATTCAATCGTACCTTTTAACATCGACCGAACAACTCAGCGTACATTCCATAATGTGGTAACGGTGCGGGTAAACACCATACTTACAGCTCTATTCAAAAGACGTTAATGCATTACTCCAGATATGTTGTTTTCTTTTTTTTATTTGGATGGATGATTATGCATTCATCCTGTAAAACAGAAAAACATGTAATCAAAGAAAAAAATATTGCCGCATTAAACGGACTAAATATCCACTTTAATGTAAAAGGTAACGGTCCGCCTATGATCGTTGGACATTTAAACTCCGGTGCCGTTGCCTATGAAAATTCTCTGCAGGATTTAGAACAACGTTTTACGATGGTCTATTACAATCCCAGAGGGACCGGTCAGTCTGAAACGCCAACAAGCATTCAACAGTACGGATACAAATATTTAGTAAAAGAAGTTGAATCACTCAGAAAATATCTGGGCTATGAAAAAGTATGGTTATTTGGCCATTCAGATCAAAGCTCCGTCTTTTTAAAATATGCATTAGAATATCCATCCAGAGTAGAAGGATTAATTTTATCAGGAACGCATTTCATTATGCCCGATAAAGATGAAGCCCGATTAAAAAAAGAATTTTTAGATGATCGAAGAAGAGATGCTTGGTTTAAAAAAATCGAAGCAGACAGAAATTATAGTATAGATTATAAAACCAATCGTAATAAAGACGGTGAGGATATCAGCTATGCTTCGGTAAAGTGGTGGTGCTATAATGAAGCTTCCTCAAAAAAAGTAATTCCGCTATATGAGTTAACAAATAAAGCGGGAAGAAGAAAAGCCATCAATAAAGAACAACCATTTACTTCAGAAAAAGACAGACAAAAGCTTTTCGATCAAATTCGAAAAGATCAGGAAAAATACGATCGCATAAAAATCCCTGTTTTTATTTTACACGGAAAGTACGACACGAATAACCCTTTTCAATTAGCTTATCGCTTAAAAAATGCCATCCCAAATTCAACCATCTACATGGTAGACAAAGCCGGACATTTCCCATGGGTCGAAGCCAAAGAAGAAAGTTTTAAAGTGATAAATAATTGGCTAGATAGTCTTTGAGACCACCTTCAGCTTCGAGACCGCTGCGCTTCGAGACGCGAGACTTCATTCAACAAAACTAACGACTTGTATCTGAATCCTTACACCTCTATAAAAACCGCAAACTGAAAACCGTGAACTGCGAACTGAAAACTGAAAACTAGCAACTGAGAACTGAAAACCAGCAACTGAGAACTAGAAAAAAAATCATCCAAACAAACTCGGCCCACCTTTCCCCGACAAATCACTTGGCA
>JAHDHT010000346.1 GCA_020631175.1 Chitinophagales bacterium | reverse complement strand
AAAATTAAGGCTTATAATCAAAGTGATTATGATATAGTGACAAAACGATTTAATAAATCAGGAATTGGACTTAGTTATCGTGAATCCTTTAACAAATATGGAGATATTTTCAATATCTTTAGACGCAAGAAGAAAAAGAAAAACAAACTAAAGATAGATCAATGAAAAAACTTGTTACATTCATTTTCAGTTTGCTGATTTTGATTTCAGTTGCCTGTAATTCAGCTCAGTCTGACAGCAATACCAAAGAAGTATCTACTGAAAAAAACATAGAAAAAAACAAACAACTAATGCTTGACAAGGCGAAAGCACTTGAAAAGAAAACAGAGGAAGTTGGAAAAGAAATAGATAACCTTTTAAAAGATTTATAGCATGAACAAATTTAATATCCTTTTAATTTTATGCATTCTGGCATTTTCATTCAATAGTAATGCCCAGAATAAAGCATCCGAAAAAAATAACATTGCAGAAGTGGAAAGAACTTATGCTGAAAGTAAACAAGCTTACGAATCTTATAAGTTGAAAATTGAAACTGCGAAAGCTGATTTAGAAAAGAAAAAGGCAGCCGGAACAATCGATGACGGTACTTATAAAAATAGTATGCAAAAAATTCATAGAGCTGAAGCGAAATTAGGTGAATTAGAAAGCACTTTAAATAATACGAATCAGGAAATCAGATCAAATCGTGCTTCAAATGTTAAATCTGCAAAAGCACAAACGATACAATCAAACAAAAAAAATATTCAAAGACCAAAGCTTGAGAACCGAAATATAGAAGAGCGGAAATTAAAAGTTAAAAAGGCTAAGGGTAATATTCAAAAAAGAATTAATCAAAATCAATCTTTGAAAGACAACAGAAAAGTCAAAAAACAAAATATAAAGATCGATAAAGAAGCGATGAAAAAAAAGATTGAAAGTCAAAAATCAAATAAATAAAAAAAAGGGGCATTATTAATGTCCCTTTTTTTTTGTTTATTTCTTTATAAATGTTTTTTGATAACTATACTGATCTATAACTATTCTCAATAAGTAAAGACCTTCACTTAAACCGGAAACATTCAGGTAATTTTCATTTTGGGTTTTTGATAAAATAAGTTTGCCATTAAAATCAAAAACTTCAAACAATACTTGTGTATCAAAATCAATTCCACCAATTTGAATTAAATCGCTTGCAGGATTAGGACTTATTGTTAATTCTGAATTATTTATTTCAATCTCCTCTCCTATTCTATTGCATTGAGTTTGAAAATTGTTAACTGGAGAGGGATCTGAATTTCCATCTACACCACAATTCACTTCAACATACCATTCATAATCTGAACATGGATTTAACCCAAACAAAATTACTAATGGATATGGGGTTAAATAGCTATTCCAGTTTGAATTTAATTCTCTATAAAAAACGGTATAGGTAGCATTCGGAACTAAATCCATGACCAGTATTGTACTTGTTTGGACTGTATTCTGTTCATATAAGCCAGTTAAAGAAGGGCAAGGATCAATACAGCCCGTAGTTGTTACATTTTCTATTGAACTATAATTGGTAAAGTTTCCATTACAGTTAGCATTAACACGTACTTGATATGTGGAACAAGTATTTAGTCCTGAAAGAATTATAAATGGGAAATTTGAGTTTAAACTTTGCCACTGATTAATTCCTTGCAAACGATATTGCACCTGATAGAAATCAGCTTCATTATCATTTGGCCAATTTAAAGTTACAGAAGTTTCCTGAACTTGCTGAACTTCTAAAACCGGAACAATACATTCGTTACATCCTTCATCAACCTCATTATTACAATTATCATCAAAATTATTACAGATTTCTATTTGTCCCGGATTTACTTGAGTATTATTATCATTACAATCTCCCCCATTTAGAGTATATGATCCACCCGGATTTGCACAATCGGTAATTGAATTATTTGAATTACCATATCCGTCACCGTCATTATCTAAATACCACGTTTGAACAGTTAAATTTTCGTCGATTTGATTATTGCAATTATCATCCTGGTTATTACATATTTCAAGTACTCCCGGATTGACAAAGGGGTTCGAATCATTACAATCACCTGATTGAATTACATATCCGTTCGGAACACTACATGCCAAAACTGTATTATTACTATTACCATAACCGTCTCCATCCAAATCTCGGTAATAAGTAACAGAAACATTTTCATCTATCAATCCATCACAATCATTATCGACACCATCGCAGACTTCTGTGGATGGAATACATCCTGAAGGACAAGCACCTGTGTTTATAGCTAATAAATTTTGGTTTGCACCTATAATTGAAACAGCATCTGATCTATTCAAAGAAGGCACTTCATAAATTTGAGTTTTCTTCCAACTAAGTGTTCTATAATTTGAAGTATTATAATTACAAGCTATTCCATCCGGGTCAGTACAAATTGATGAGCTCAAAGAAAAACCAATGCCGGCACTTCCGTATGATTGACCATCACCGAAACAAGCTCTTTCAGCTTGTGCTGCATTGTCATCATAAAATCCTATAGGAGATATTTCATTAGCTGAGGCAGTAGTTTCATAGTCGTATTGTATGATTAAAGATCCATAAGGACCAGATATAACTTCCCAGTCACGGTAAGCATCTGAGATGTTGTCAGGGCTTCCGTCAATTGGAGCTCCAAAAGAGTGGTTCGAATTATAATAGGTCATTCCACTTGCAAAAAAACTATGATCCTGAATATCCCAAACATCACTAACTTCAGTATATCTCCAATCTGTGATAATTTCTTCAGATGTTTTATAAAATATGTGTGTTCGTTGTGTCAAGGGACCTGTTGCTGCTCCCATAAATGAACGAATTGCTCTAACAGGACCATCAATATTGGTTACCATACAATTAGAAGAGGCAGAAAAGTTTGCAGCAGATCGAACACAATAAGTCGGACTATTTATAAAGGTTTCATTTTGATCTAAAATGTCGTATGACAGTCCACCCGTATACATTTTAGTTTCATCTGATATCCATTC
>JAHDHT010000067.1:17177-18775 GCA_020631175.1 Chitinophagales bacterium | reverse complement strand
CCGAAATAAAACATCGGAATACGTAAAGACTGAAAAGCCTTTCCTCTTAATCGAATGCCCGGGTGAACATGTCCGCAGAGATTGTAAAGTTCTTTATGTTCAGATGGATGATGTGAAAAATAAAACGGGCCTTCTTCATAGCTTTCATAAATTTCATCGATGCCCAAAGCAAAAATATCTTCATTTTCGATGATATCGTGATTTCCTTCAACTAGTATATAAGCACAATCTTTATGCTTTGCTCTATGCTCTTTAAACAAAAGCATTTCACGATTGTAATCGCTGTGAAAAAGATCCCCTAAAATCAACAAACGCTTCGGTTTAAACTCTTGCATTAATCCATCCAACCTATCCAAATCAGCACTCTGAATGTTTCCGGGAACTGCAATACCTGATTTTCTGAAATGGCCTGCCTTACCTATATGAAGATCAGTTAGAATCAAACTGGAAGTATTCTTCCAATAGATTATTTTGTCAGGATGCAGTAAAAAATCCTGTCCTTTAAATGACCAGTCTAAATTTCCTTTCATTTAGTGAATTTCGATTGTAATTTTAGTGGTATTTTTGGTCATGCAGGATTACAAATATCGCAATTTTATAGTTGCACTTATAATCTCACTATTATCTATTTTTTCCGTTTCAGGACAAAATCTTGAAATCACTCAGTTTACTGTTTTAGCCGACGCGACTAATGTCTGCCGGGCTACGGCTAATGTGAATTTGAATGAACCGGGAAATGTATTTTTCAGAATAAGTTATACAGAGAATGGACAGACTTATACTGAATTTTCCAAAATCTATACGATTTCAGGTTCGAGCTTAATTCCAATAATAGGCTTACGCGCAAACACTCAACATTCAATCGAAGCAATCGCTTTTAACACTGCTTCAATTGTTAGCTCAGATCCGCTGAACTTAAGTACAGGAAATTTACCCAGCGGAATTAATGAAGGAGTAGCATCCACCATTAATATTTTTAACACAAGAAACAAATACACTATTGTAAATCAGTATGGCTCTTTTCAAAGCTATTTTAAAATAATAGATGGGGATGGAAGAACAGTTTGGTATCAAACTTACACAGTAGATATCGGGCAATGTAATGGATGGAGATGGACAAAAGACAACACTATTCTTCAGGCAAGTTGTCATGAAATTACAGAGTTAAATTTGTTTGGTGAAGAAATTGCGCATCTGGATATGTCTGCTTTTGATGACTGGTATTTTCACCATGATGTAATGAAGCTGGATAATGGAAACTACGCTGCAATTTATGTTTCAACACAACAGGCAAATATTAACGGAAATGTAATTCTCGTCGCCGGTGATGGTTTTGCAGAAATTAATCCGGATGGAATTTTAATGGATAACTGGACCGTATTTGATCATTATGATGCTTCAACGGCAGAAGATGAAGGTGGTTATTGGGATGCTGTTTTTGGACAAGGCACCTATGACTGGACACATTTTAATGCAATAGAACAGGATTATGATGGAAACATTTTGGCTTCATTTGCCCATTGGGATCGTGTTTTGAAAATAGATATTACCAGCGGTGAAACGATCTGGTCTATTGGTGACGGTGGCACTATAGGTTT
>JAHDHT010000067.1:10508-17077 GCA_020631175.1 Chitinophagales bacterium | reverse complement strand
GGAACATGTGAATTATTATCTAATGAAGTAAATATAATTATAAACTCAATTGATTTAATTAATGATTCTTATTACAGCTTATTATCAGGAGAAAACAATTATATAATTAATTTAAATAGTTCTGTAGCTGGAAATTTTGCAATCTATGACATTGATGGTAAGTTAATAAATAAGAATGTTATTAGTCGTCAAACAATAATTTCGCTGGATGATTTTAGTTCGGGTATGAAAATTTTACAAATTGAAATTGACGGAAAACAATTTATTGAAAAGCTAATATTTTAATCAATCACGACCGACATTTTTTTAATTCGATCTCTTAATTCTTCTGTTGACATTTTTGTCCTCAAACGATCTGCAAGAATGGGAAATGCAAATGGTGAAAATCGTTTTGTGTGCATCACTCTTATAGTTTGACTTTGAATTCTTTTTAATGCAATGCGCATTCTTACTTCATCTACCTGATTCTGATAAACTTCCTGAAATGCCTGCTTAAATAAAAGGTTATCCGGGTCGTATTTTTCAAATACATCAAAAATTAATTGTGAACTCGATTGCAAATGTTTTCCTTTCTTATATTTTCCCGGGTAGCCTTGAAAAATTAACCCGGCAATAACGGAAATGTCTCTAAAAACCCTCCGTGCCATTTCTGTAGAATTAATACTCTTCTGAATATCATCAAATAAATTTTCAACACTAAACAAGTCATTTTTCAAAGCTTCTTCAAGAGGCAAAGCTTCATCGCATAATAATTCAAAACCATAATCATTCATAGCTATTGAAAAAGAGGCTTTTTGCAATTTAGAAATTCTATAGCCTATCAATGCTGCCATTCCTTCATGAATTAATCGACCTTCAAAGGGATAAAAGAAGTAATGAAATCCGTCACGGGTTGTGGCCACTTCAATTAAAAATTCATCTGCTTTCGGAATGATACTTCTTTCTTTCTGAATTTCAAGCAATGGATCAAGGCATTTAAATTCAGGTTCATCCGTTTTTGCCTCTATGTACTCCGTTAGTTTTAATCGAATGAGTTCTGATATCTGCGAAGAAAAAGCCATCCTTCCACCCATATATTGAGGAACAATTCCTTTCTTTCGATTGGTTTTTCTGACTTCTACTGTCATCCCTTTTAAGCGGATAAACTCTAAGGGTCTTCCTGCAAACCAAAATACATTACCTTCCTTCAAACGCGATACAAAGTATTCTTCAATATGGCCAAGCACAGCGCCACGTTGATACTTTACTTTCATCATCACATCACTAACGATGGTTCCTATCTGAATTCGATGCTGCATTGCTTTTCTACGATCTGCAATTCGAAATATTCCTTCCGGATCTTTAAATACTTTTGAAAATTCATCGTATTGATTTAAAGACCTTCCACCCGTAGTAATAAAGAAAAGTAATGCATCCCATTCATCTCTTGTTATATCTTTAAAGGCATAGGTACATCGAACTTCCTCAAAAATTTGTTCCGGATCAAGTCCCTCCCCTATGCTAAGCGTTACCATATATTGAACTAATACATCAATGGGATGATGAACTGGAACCCGCGCTTCAAAATGCCCTACATTTAATGCATGTTTTAAAGCCGCAGCTTCTATTAACTCGAGTGAATGGGTTGGTAAAAAATAAATTTTACTTAAGGCACCCGGCTGATGTCCACTTCTTCCGGCGCGTTGTGAAAAGCGCGCTACACCTTTCGGTCCACCAATTTGAATAACTGTTTCAACAGGCCAGAAATCCACCCCCAAATCAAGACTCGAAGTACATACTACTGCCTTAAGGTTACCTTGTCCTAATTCAGCTTCCACCCATTGTCTTACTTCTTTATCAATTGATCCGTGATGCATGGCCATAATTCCGGCCAATTCAGGTGCCACTTCTAATATTCGTTGATACCAGATTTCGCATTGTGCTCTTGTATTGGTAAAAATTAAAGTACTTCTGCTTTCGTTAATTACCGGAAGTATTTTTTCAAGTAATGCTATACCAAGATGTCCTGCCCATGGCATTTCACTTGCATCTTCAGGCATTATTGAAACCACTTCAAGGTTCTTTTTTACTCTTGATCTTACCGTAGCAATTTCCTTTGCTTTAAAAGAGGTACCTAATAAAACTTCTAATGCCTGATCTAAATTTCCAATCGTAGCAGAAATGGCCCATATTTTTAAATCGGGTTTTAAATGAATTAGTCTGGAAATTGCCAACTCTGCCTGAACCCCTCTTTTGGAGCCTAATAATTCATGCCATTCATCGACTACAAAAGCTTTCAGGTTTTTAAAAAACTTTGGATAATTTTTCGAAGCTAAAAGTAAATGCAAACTTTCAGGTGTGGTTATTAATACCTCCGGCATCGACTTTTTCTGCCTTTGCCTGGTTTTGGTATCGGTATCTCCCGTTCTGAATTCTATCCGCCATGGAATACTCAATTCATCACAAACAGCCTGCATCGCTTTTTGAATATCTTTAGATAAAGCTCTTAAAGGCGTAATCCATATTAATTGAAGTCCGTTATTTTTTTTTGTCTGGAAATTCGGATTTTCATTTAACCATTCTACCAAAACAGGCAAAAACAAAGCATAGGTCTTTCCCGATCCGGTGGGTGCATTTAACAACCCACTTTTACCTTGTAAATAGTATTCAGCTGTTTCTTCCTGAAAGGGAAAGGGATCCCAATTTCTTGACCGAAACCAATCACTAATTATATCTCTTCCTTTAGCTACCAAAATATCCCGAGCACTATTTAAAACATTTCTTTAGCTTTAACAAATGCTTTGGGCAGTAGTTCGCTGGAATCCGGATCCTATATTGTTTGAATTAGGACCTATCACTGTGAGGTGGTATGGTCTTATGTTTGCATTGGCACTAATTGCAACTCATTATCTGGGTGTTTATTTTTTCAGGAAGGATGGAAAAGCTGAAGATAAAGTCATCAATCTGAGTCTTTTATTATTTATGAGCGGACTTATAGGTGCGCGGCTTGGACATTGCATCTTTTATGAATGGGAATTTTTCAGTCAATACCCTTCTCAGATTTTGAATTTCGGAGATGGAGGGATGGCAAGTCATGGTGGAGTATTAATGATGTTAATCGTTGCTTTTATTTATCAACTAAACAAAAACTGGATTAGCTTTTTATGGATGACGGATAAACTGGCTATTCAAGGCGCTTTGGCCACCGCTTTTATTCGTATTGGTAATTTGATGAATAGTGAGATTATAGGAAAGGCGAGCGATTTACCATGGGCTTTTCTCTTTGTACAAAGAGATTCTATACCAAGACACCCTAGCGTATTATATGAAGCTATCGCCTATCTCGGTATTTTTATTTTTCTTTTTTGGATGGATAGAAAAAATCCGAAAACAGGAATTATTACTGCTTTATTTATGATTGTTCTTTTTTCTGTCAGGATTCTTATTGAATTTACTAAAGCAGATGCAGTTTACACTCAATTTTTAAGTTTACCCTTTATATTTATTGGTATTGCCTTATTTCTATTTCTTAAAAAGAAAAAAGCAACACTTTAAATTGTGTTGCTTTTTTATTATTATACTTCAGAAACAATTTTTTGTTCGTCTAACTCTGTTAACTGTTTTGTATAAAGTTTATAGTAATGTCCTTTCAGTTGAATTAATTCTTTGTGTGAACCATCTTCAATAACTGCACCTTTTTGAATTACCAATATTCGATCGCAATTTTTAATCGTACTTAAACGGTGGGCGATGATAACAGATGTTTGATTTTGAATTAATTCTTCTACACCTTTCTGAATATTTTTTTCGGTTAAGGTATCTACAGATGAGGTTGCCTCATCCATAATTAAAATGGAAGGTTTCGCTATTAAGGCTCTTGCAAATGAGATTAACTGTTTTTCACCTAAAGACAAATTATCTCCATTTTCACCAACATCTTCATTTAATCGTTCTAAAAACCGTTCGGCATTTACAGCTTTTAATGCTGCTTTCAATTCTTCATCATTAGCATCCTGTTTACCATAAATCAGATTTTCTTTAATGGTGCCTTTGAACAAATGAGATGTTTGTAATACAATACCCATTTGTGCCCTTAAGGAACGCATTGTTTTTGTTTTAAAATCTTCATCATCGATAAAAATTGTTCCTTCAACAGGATCATAAAACCGACCAATTAAATTCGCAATTGTTGTTTTCCCTTCACCTGTTGCTCCAACCAAAGCTATACTTTGGCCGGCATTAATTTTCAGATTAAAGTTTTTCAAAATGGGTTTATCTTCTACATATTGAAAGGTTACATTTTTAAATTCAATGGCACCTTTAATATTTTTATAATCGGTAGCTCCTTCCTGATCTTTAATTAATACTTCTTCATCGATCAAACCAAAAATTCGTTCACCTGCAGATAAACTATTTTGAGCATTAGCGTAAAACCGTGTTATATCCATTATAGGTTCAAAAATTCTGGTCGCATATCCAAAGAAGGCAGCTAATGTACCAACTGTTATTCCTATGGGAGTTGCGATTGCCATCCTTCCGCCTGCATTTATTACAAAAATTGCTGTAAGTGCGCCAATAAATATTACGATCGGCATATACATCGCGGTATAAAAAGTTGACTTAAATGTTGTCTTACGCATTTGCAGACTTAAGCGATTAAAATCCTCACTTACTCTTTCTTCCTGGGCAGTACTTTTATTTACTGCAACTCCATTTATATGTTCAGAATAAGATGCTGTTATTTCAGAATTTATCTTTCTTGATCGTCTGGAATATTTAAGTATTAGCTTACGCAAACGCATCGATACAATAAACAGTACAGGAAGGCTTAGCATTACAATAAATGCCAATTTCCAGGAATAGAAAAACATAATTCCTAAACATGCCATTATCATGGTAAAGCCCCAAAGCAATTCTAAAAATCCCCAGCTTATTAATTCAGCGACACGATCTGTATCCGAAGTTAATCTTGATAGCAACCAGCCCATAGCAGATTTATCGTAAAATGAATGCTGCAAATTTTGAAGTTTATTAAACATCTCCTGTCTGAGGTCATACAAAACGTGTTCTTGTAAACGGCCTGCCAATACTATAAAATAGTAAACACCAATTACCTGTAATACTCCATTTCCAAAGAAAAGCCCGAAGTATTTCCACAAAGGTGCTGTTTCAATTTCAAATGCTTTTCCCTGCAATCTGAATTCTTCATAGTTTAATACCATTGGTACAATTACGTCATCCAGAAAATGCATCCATATTACGGGCCATAGGGCATCCGTTAATCCTACTAAAACGATTCCGGCTGTAAAACCGATAAACCATTTAGGATATCGTAAGCTGTATTTAAACAAACGTTTTAAGAAGGGCCAAACCGAGCCGGCCCCCTTAAATTGTTTGTCTTCGAAATATATATTTTGATTCATTGTCTTTTTTTTAATTGTTAATGTGTGCTTTTTTGCTTCATACTAAATCTTCTTCCAAACTGGTTTGCAGTTCAAGCATTTCTTTCAGATATCCATCTTCTTCTTTTATTTTTTCCATACTTCCAATTTGAATAATTTCTCCTTCATCCAAAACAATCACTTTATCGGCAAATTGAATTGAACTCACTCTATGCGCAATTACAATCGAGGTTTTGCCTCCTGTATATGTTTTTAACGCATGTTGAATTTTATATTCAGTCTCCGTATCTACAGCAGAAGTGGCATCATCTAAAATCAAAACTGATGGCTGCTCCAAAAGTGTTCTCGCAAGAGCGACACGTTGTTTTTGTCCACCAGAAAGCGTTACCCCTTTCTCACCTACCATGGTATGATATCCATCATTAAAGATGTGGGCGATTTCATGAAAACCGGCCGCTTTTGCAGCTTCAATCACTTTTTCTTCACTTGCAGTTGTATCGGTGTATGCGATATTGTTATATATAGTCGTAGAGAATAAAAAAGGATTTTGAAGTACTGCACCAATTCTTTCACGGATGGAAGATTTAGATAAATCAGTAATAGCAATATCATCTATATATATTGTTCCTTCATCCGGCTCATAAAACCGCAGCAATAACTGAATAATGGTTGTTTTTCCCGAACCGGCAGGACCAATTATTGCAGCTGATTCACCGGGTAGAATTTCAAAACTTACATTCTTTAAAACTTTCACATCCGATCCCGGATAAGAAAAACTTACATTTTCAAACCGGATCTTCCCGTTCATGTCTTTAGCTAAATGCTTACCGTCATAAACTTCTTTTTCTGCATCTAAAATGTTGGATAAACGATCCATAGCAACCACAGCCATTCCCATTTGTGAAACTGTTCTACCTAATTGACGCAATGGCCAGGTAACCATAATTCCATAAGTAAAGAAACTTGAAAATTCTCCAACTGTTATGGCTCCTTTCAAACTTAGATATCCACCAAAAGCGATTGAAATGGCAATTTGAAGATGTACAACTAAATCAGAAAATGGCCAAAAATATGCATGAAGCATTGCATGCCTTATGCCAACCGTTCGTTTTTCCTTATTTTGCTTAGTGAACTGTTCAATCTCATAATCTTCATTGGCGAAGGCTTTCACAACTCTGATTCCGTTTA
>JAHDHT010000067.1:0-10408 GCA_020631175.1 Chitinophagales bacterium | reverse complement strand
TCGTTGATTAAATTTTAAACATTAAGTGAGTTAAGGTTTTTGAACCATGAAGGAACTAAGACATTTTATCTTTCGGAAGATGGAAGAACCATGAAGGAACTAAGACATTTTAGGTTAGATTTTAAGCTTTAAGATATCAAGCTCTTAATTTTTCTTTTCGAAGAATTTTAGAACCATTTCCCTGTTAAATTTACACTTAAAATCTTCTGATCACTGATCACTGAAAACTGAAAACTGAAAACTAAAGACAAAAAAAAAGCGCATTCCAAAGAAATGCGCCTTAAATATTTTTAATGTTGAATCAACAGTTTTTCAAACCAAACTTCCTCCCCATTACTTACTTCAACTTTATAAATTCCATTTTCCAATCTTCCGAAATCATTTATTTCAAGAACAGATTGTTCAGCAGATTTTTGTTTACTGTAAACCATTCTTCCAACCGCATCATAAATATTAACATATACATCTCCACTAAATTCAGAAAGCATTGTCAAATAAATCTTATCACTTGCGGGGTTCGGGAAAATATTAAATTCTGTTGCAGAAACTTCTTCTTCTGCCGATAACCATTCATTTCCATTTTTACATGAAATTGTAGCGAATGTCTCCAAATTACTTTCATTACTTATAGAGCCACTTGTACATTCAATCTCCATTGCCCACTCTACTGTTGCACATGCAGGCAAGCCAAATAAAATGGCTAAAGGATAACTTGTGTTATAATAATTCCAATCGGTATCTCCTACCAATCGGTATTTTAATTTATACTCATTAATATTCACCATTACATCCCATGTTAAGATAGCAGATGAAGCGGTAATGTTATAGGTATATAAATTAGCCGGAGGTTCACAAATATCACAACCAGTCGTTGTTATGTAACGATATTCATCATAGCCACTTAACAAACCTGAACAAGCTGAAGTAACTCTTACTTCATAATCTGTACAAGGAGAAAGATTACTTAATATCACAAATGGAACTGAACCTTGCGTCTGTTCCCAAACATCTGAACCTAATTCTCTGTATTGTAAAAAGTATAATTGAGATTGATCAGTCGCCGTCCAACTGAAAGATGCGCTATTATCTAAAACCGATAAAGCTGTTAAATCATTAATGGTTGGACATTGCGCGCTGAAATCTTTACAGTCAACGAATCCCTTTTCATAGGCAGCACAACCAGCTTCATCGGTGACAGTAAATTCAAATTCACTACCTGGTTGTAAGATATCACCTTCCTGTGCCCCGTAAATTGTATAATCACCGGAGCCACCTCCAATCGTTTGCGCAAGTTCTGCTGTTCCGTCGGCAAAACATGTTGTGATTCCTTCCGCAAAAAGCGGTGTAATATTTTCACCTACTGAAGAACTTAGTGCACGAATACAAAAGCTTCCCGATCCATGATCAAAACGTTCGGTTGAGGATACATTAATAAAATAATTGATGAATCCGGTCGGAGCCGAAACCAAAGGAAGACCATCACAATTCGCTAAAGCCTGTCCACAAAATATTTCTTCTACAGAATTACAATTCCCTTTCCATACACTTAAATTATACGGAAAGTCGGCATCAATATCTAAGTAAAATTCACCCCCAGACGGAGCATATAGTTTATACCAAAGTCCAGGACCATCATTTAAATAACAATCACTGATTTTAGTTCCGGGAGTAGCAGCATCTAATGAGCCATTAATACAATCTCCATCCAAATCTAATGCTACCGCATATGTACATTGATCATTTGCAGGCGTAAAAGGAAGAGATTCAACTTCAATACAAATATTGCTTTCAAGTCCGGCGAAAAAGCCTGTAACCTGAACGAAGTAATTCTGACCGGCTGTCAGACCTAAAGCGTTCATTTCAAATCCATCCAATTCAATTTGCTCCTGGTTTAAGGCACCACAAGTACCACTGTGTAATCGAATTACATCAGAAAACCATGAGTTCGTTTTGATTTTTACATTACCTGAAGTAGGTGCAATAAAGTTGTACCAAACAGAAGCTCTTGATCTCAAATTCTGATCCGGAACTTCAACTATTGAAGCTTCAACATTATGACCCGGATTACAACTGTTAATATTATCAACAATTAAGGTTTCAGCCGAAGCACACATATCATTTACCGGAGCGGTATCGATCAGATATCCATCCTCCCAAATAATACAAAAATCACCTGAAGGCAATCCGAATTCAGAAAGCACTCCGCTTACTCTGACACGCACTGATTCTCCCGGATTTCCTGTAATCTTATACTGTTCACCTACAAAACCGTGCTCATCTTTATTTGAACAAGCAACTTCAACCAAGGTATTGCAAGTTCCTGTGTAAACAGTCATTAAGTCATTAAACTCGCTTTTAACACGAATATGTGCCTGGCCAGAAGCAGGAAGAGCTAATCGAAACCATCTTGAGCCATTTTGCAAAGCTGCATCAGCCAAACAAGATGATGGGGTTCCTGTAAATGCATTTCCATCCGTACTTTCTGCATAGCAGGTTCCGGCTGTTAAATTAATAGCAGAACTGCAATCTTCGCCTGCAGCGAAGCTGTTGAAAATACAATAAAAGGTAAAGGTTAGTAGTATTAACTTTCGCATTATTGATGAATGTAATCGTTTTTTAGCTTAAATTATCTCTTAACCAAGACGAAATACAAATATTTTAGTTGCATAATTTGACCTTCAATAATATAATTTTTTATTTATATATGTTCCAAGAACAAAACATTGTGATCACATGCAACGTAATGTAGCATTGAAGCTATCATATATCATATAATACTCTCATTTAAAACATAAATGACCTTATAATCATGAGTGAAATTAATTGTATAGAAGGAACCTTATCGCCCTTTATACCGACTGCTGTTGATGCATGGGATGAACAGAAAGTCAGACATCTCTATTCAAGAGCCGGTTATGGAGCTACCTATGCCCAAGTACAGGCGGGGCTTGCGGTGTCTCCTTCCGATTTGGTTGATCAAATCGTAGATCAAGCCATAAACTACCCGGATCTTGTAGCACCGGATTGGATAGATGAACAGGATGTTGCCAGTGTGCGCTTAAGAGTGATGTCAGAATATTGGGCTGATTTGCTGCATAAAGGCGGATTAAGAGGAAAATTATCCATTTTCTGGCATAATCATTTTGTAACAGAACGTTTTGCCTACAATCGAATACCTTATATGTGGCAATATTTCAAGCTGCTTTGGGACAATTCTCTTGGGAATTTCAAAAATTTCACCATGGAAATTGGAAAATCAGTAGCTATGTTGACTTACCTGAATGGTAATACTAATATTGCTTCTGATCCGAATGAAAATTATGCGAGAGAGTTGTTTGAACTATTTACCCTTGGTGAAGGAAATGGATATAATGAAGTAGATATCATTAATTCAGCCAGAGCTTTAACAGGTTGGAGAGTGAATATTTACAGTTATGGTGATCCGTATTTTGATCCTGTTCATCATGATTCGTCCAATAAATTCATTTTAGGACAAACAGATACTTTCGATTATGATAGCTTACATGATTTGATTTTTGATGTAAGAAAAGATGAATGTGCTAAGCATATCTGTAGAAAATTATACAAGCAATTTGTTTACAATACACCAAGCGAGGCGATTGTAAATGAAATGGCAGAGCTTTTTAAGGTAAACTGGGATATTTCTGTTCCAATTCGAGCTTTATTAAAAAGCGAACACTTTTATCATCAGGATGCAATGGGTGTTAGAATCAAAGATCACCTTGAAAGCTTTATCAGTGCCTATCGTTTAATGGATATGGAAATGTATGATGCTAGTGGTACCGAGCTTGCGCATCCAAATTGCTACTGGTATTACTGGATTTGGGGAAGAGATATTGGAATGGAATTATTCGCACCGGTTAATGTTGCCGGCTGGCCCGGACATAGAGAATGGATTACAGCTACTAACTATACCGTTAGAAAAGATAAATTAGAAGAATTTTATACGTGGATACTAAGAACTGCAGGTAAAACGCACATTCATGCACAAGTGAAACAAATTTGTGACAACAGCGATGATGCAGTCTATATAACGCAGGAATTAGCAAAACACTTTTTAAGAACCGACCTGGAGGCCGACCGTCTGGATGCGGCTCTTATAATTCTTAAAGGTGATGTTCCGGAGAACTATTTTGAAGACGGTACATGGCATCTGGATTATCCCGGGGCAGACGAACAATGTCGAAACCTGATCATCCACTTATTAAAGCAACCCGAATTTGAACTATCTTAAACGAAACTAGAAATGTGTAATCATCATCATAGAAAAGGAAAGAGCCTTAAAAATAAAGGCGAACATAAAAAAGATCATCAGGCATGGAGCAGACGAAACTTTCTGATAAAGTCAGGAATTTTAGGTGCTGCAGCAACAATGCCTTTTGGTAATCATATTCTTTCAGCTCCGGCTCCAAATGCATTTAGTACCGCATTAAATCAGTCTGAAAGCGAAAGAATTCTTGTATTAATTCGATTAGCAGGTGGTAATGACGGATTAAATATGATTATTCCACGAGGAAATAATTTTTACTACAATAATCGACAAACGATCGGCATAGGGGAAGATAGTTTAATACCTGTTGATGCGGAAAATGGATTTCACCCTCAACTGGCAGAATTAATGCCGATGTGGAATGATGGAGTTGTATCCGCTATACACAACGTTGGTTATCCCTCTCCTAACCTTTCACACTTCAGATCAACAGATATCTGGGCATCTGCCTCCGATTCTGATGTAGTAGATGATACCGGATGGTTAGGTCGTTATTTTGAGCATATTATGCCTTCCTATGTAGATACGCCACCGGTTGTTCCACCAGCACTGCAGATTGGTAACAGTTCAGATGGTGTGTTTGCGATGAATGGACCTAATGCTTCATTGAGTATTACAAATCCACAGCAATTTTATTCAATTGCACAAAACGGGCAATTATATAATACATTAGGTTTAGGAAATTGTACGCAGGATTTAGAAAAGGCCTTTTTACGACAAATGGCAAACAGTACTTTTTTCTATGCGAATTCGATTCAGGATGCATATAACAGAGCACAAAGTATGCCGGCAAATTATGCTTATCCTGATCATTATTTAGCTGACGGATTAAACATTGTTGCACAAATGATCAAAGGTAACCTGGGAACAAAAGTTTACTTCGTTACACTTGGTGGTTTTGACACACACGTTAGTCAGGAAAATAATCATGCTAACTTAATGTCTTATCTGGGTGGTTCAATAAGAGCCTTCTATGAAGATATGAAACAATACAATAAATCTCAGGATGTATTGATGATGACCTTCTCTGAATTTGGAAGAACATGGACAGAAAATGACTCGTTCGGTACCGATCATGGTACTGGAGCCCCTATGTTCATCGTTGGTGAAGGAATTCAAAACGGTGTGATCGGCTCTCAACCTGATTTATCAAATCTAGGCGTGTACGATGATCCGGAATTTGAACATGATTTTAGAGACATTTATTATTCAATTTTAAAGGATTGGCTTTGTATTGATCCAAATGTAGTTAATTATATCATGGGCAGACCGTTCGCAGGCATGCCAGGACTTCTGACAGCATGTAACTATATTGAAAATACAAATGCAAGTAATGCATTACTTGGACACAAAATCAATCCGGGTAATCCATTTATAATCGATCTGCATTATTCCATTAAGCACGATTCGAAAATTCAGTTACAATGGCTGAATGATCAGGGGCAATTGATGTTTAATCTTATAAATGATATAAGCAGCAAAGGCAGTCACGTATTTGCATTTAACAGAAGTACTTTCAATATTCCTCCAGGTAAATATTTCTACCGCTTAAATGCAGGAGGCGAAAGTTTTACAAGAAGAATAGAAATTTATTAGAAATAAAGAAATTTAAATTTGAATCCGGGCGGCTACCCTTATGATGACCGTCCGGATTTTTTATTTTATAAATCTGATACACTTTCGATATATTAAACATAATCAATTCGAGTCGGGTACCCGGCTTTCCGCTTTACGCACTTTGCTTTCAATCAAGCACTGCTGTTTAATTAGCCGGCTCTCTTCGGCCGCCATCTAATTAAACGCATTGCTAAATTTAAATCATAGAGGGTATCGCTGCAATCCGTGCCGCAAAAGATCATTCCGAATGAAATGAGGAATCTTCAAAAACAGAGTCATTCCGAATAAAATGAGGAAACTTGCTACTCGAAGAACACAATGTTACTCTAGTTTAGAGATCGTCGCGCTCCGCTCACGATGACGTTCGTGCGATGGTCATTCCGAATGAAATGAGGAATCTTTCTACTCGAAGAACACAATGCTATTCTAGTTAAAAGATCGCCACGCTCCGCTCACTATGACCTTCACGCAAAACGTCATTCCGAATGAAATGAGGAATCTTTCTATTAGAAAAGAAAAAAGATTACAATTTTAAAACTACTCCCCCCTTAAAGAACATTTCAAATTTTTCTACTTTCATATAGATTTTAAAAGTATGAAATATCTAATCTCATTTACACTTCTGTTTTCTTTCCTATTCACAATAAACACTTCTGCACAAATAAGCGCCGAAGAAGTCGTTTACGATTATCAAATCGCTTATTGCATGGGACCTGAAAATTCAACCGCGTGGATTGGAGAAAATCTCGTTATCATGATCGAGGCAGAAACACCTCAGGATAGAAATATCGAAACCATGCAAACGATGATGAATATCTTTGAAGATATCATTCTTAAATACCAGGAATTCACCGGTTTAACAAATCTATCCAATGCAGCAGAATACGATGGTAAACCGGTTATTGAGGTAGTGTTAGACAATTGTGGTGCGGGTGGACTTGCCAATCATGGAGTTATGGGAATGTCAACCGGAACGTTTTTTCTTGATCAGTTTTACGATTTAATCGAACAAGATAACCTTGCCGTACCTCAGGTTTTTCTTTACGAACTAAATAGAAATTTTTGGATGCCTGCTTTCAATAATAAATTTGATTGGGCAATGAATGATGAAGCTCAAAATTGGGGATGGTGGACTGTCGGGATGAATAATGCTCAGGCATATATTATTCCCAAAGCCTTAGATCTGGATTTGTATTATTTCGGAAACAATATTAATTATTGGGAAGAAAGAATGGTGAATGAATTAGAATCATACTTGGATGACACGCAATATGATTTTGACTATGGATGGAGACAATCTTTAATGCCCTGGCATAATACTGAAAGTATTAATGATATGATGTCAGGTCTTTTAATTTACTCGTACAATAATTTTGGTGGAGAAGAATGGATAAGTGGTTTTTATGAACATATTCAAAATGATACCATTATTGATCGAAGCGGCGTGTTTGCATATCAGGAATGCAGGGATAATATTTATCAAATATGGAGTTTAGCAGCAGATGAAGATTTAATCTCCTTTTTTGAAAATGATTTAAGATGGATTATTTCGGATGAAATGAAAGATGAAATGGATTATTATTTTAATCCGCCCGTAGTTTTAAATATTGAAGAGTCTGTTACAGGAATTAGCGTTTTCCCCAATCCTGCACAAAAATATCTACAATTAAGCGGAAATTTCAAATCGAACAGTTTCTATGAAATTGTAAATTTAAAAGGAGCTAAAATATTGTCTGGAAATATTTCAGTAAAAGAAAAAATTGATATTGCTAACCTTTTGCCTGGGCATTATATTTTGAATGTAGATTCAAAATCTTTTAATTTTATAAAAAGTAATTAACCCTCCCATTTTGTTACGAATCGCCTTTGGCTCTTCGACAAAATTAACTCTTCCTTAAAAAAAGGGAGGGAAGACAAACATAAAACTCGAAATGTATTATGAATTCCGAAAAATCTGACAAAAAAGGTAATTGATAATTTCGTAGCATACAATAATTAAATCTAATTATAAGGATCCATTAAACTAACAGGTAGATAAGTTTCTTTTGATAAAAACTGACCTGTATTGACATAACCGGAAAAGACATTTGAAAATATTTCACCGTTTTTAAGTAGTAAGACATATTTTAAATCCGTTCTATATCTCCCTTTAAAATTATTAGATCGAAATTTCCATAAATTTTGATCCTCTAGACAGACAGTATGATAACTATTTCCACACCAGCTCGAAGGAATATATTCAATAGGTAACCATCTTCCAAGAAAATCTTTTGCAAGAAGTTTTATATATAATCGACTGTCTTGAGCGTTCAAACAAATCTTTTCACCTGTATTATTTATTAGATAAAGATTTTGATAGACATAGTTATCCTTATCAATTTCAAATACTTCTTCTTCCAAAAACAATTTTAAACTGCTATCTGAATTTTCTAAATGATTTTTTTGTGGTAGATTAGAACTTACAAACCATCCATTCGACTTATCATCGGTTTTCCCATAAGCATTCATATTTGCAGCTTGCATTTTCTCAAAATCCCTAAATTTTAATTCATTTTTATTAACTTTTGGAATATTTACTACAATATGTTTTTTAGCTATAAAAGACTTTTCAAATTGCTTGAAAATACCGGGAAGAATTAATAGTAGCAATGGAATTATTAAAACGAATCTTAAAACCTTAAGATATATTATTACTTTTTCAAACATAGAAAACTCTGTTTGGCTAATTATCAAACCTTAAAATTTGGAATATAGTTTCAATTATCAGCAAGTAATGAAACAGTAAGTCAAATAGCTTATCAATTAGGTTTTGAATTTCCCCAGGGATTTAATAAATTGTTTAAATCAAAAGTCGGTTTAAGTCCGACACAATACAGAAAATTAAATTAGTATTTATGAAGCAAGTTGTATTTATCACATTAATATTAACGCTTGCTGCTTGTGGAGTTAGTAAGCAAAATCAAAGTATTTCCAATACATCGACTGAACAAATATTTCTTTACGATCGATCTGAGGCGAAACCCGGTAAATGCTATCAGGAAGTTATAAAAGAGTTAGACATGGTAGTTATGTCTGAGGTCATTTGTGAAAGTCAAAGAACAAAAAGTCTTATTAATCAGGTACAAAATAATCTTGTTCAGTTGGGTTATGTAATTAAGGATGCCGAAATTGTTTCCGGCACATATGGTGATAGCACAAAAAATGCGCTTACCGGATTTCAACGAGATGAAAATCTCGCATTTGGTGGCTTTGATTGGGCTACTGTGAATTTATTAAAACAAAAAGCAAAACAAGATTAAAATTCAAAACTGAATCCTGTCGTTACAGTAATTAAATTTAACCAGTTTTTAGTATAACCATCAGTAATTTCTGTGTTGTCGTCTGAAGTACCGATTGCACCTCCTCCTAAATATCTTAAATTTAAAAAAGCGTCTACTTGTTCCGTTATTCTTAATCGTTCTCTTAAACTGGCATCTAATATTGCTCCGACTACTTCATTATCACTTCCGTTAATATAGCTTACAGGGGCATACATTCCGTCAACTTCAAATTCGAATGACATTCGTTCGCTCTGCTTATAATTACCTTTAAATTTAAAGGCCGGAACAGGACCAACATTTCTGGATACTTTTCGATCGGTTCCGTCAGCTTTTTCGAAAATAATTTCTGCATTTCTGATTTGAAGTGTACCTCCAAGAAATAAAGTGAAGCGATCGCTCTTCGATCTTAATTTTCTCAAATAACTTAATCTGTAAAAAGGGAAGTTATATTCCAGGTTTAGACTGGTTCCTGCGGGATATAAAATGTCATCAATCTGATTATCGGTAAAGGTGACTACTTCAGATTTTAAACTTAAAGGCTGATATAAAAATATAAGCGAATTTCTTTCCTTCCAATCTACTTCTAAAGACAAGCGGGATGTCGGAAACAAAATATCTTGTCCACCTTGTTCTACATAATCGAAATAAGTAGTATTCTGTCCGAACTGAATTTTATGGGCTGCAACAGCAACGAAACCAATTTCTGCAATTGCCCGAAATTGTACATTGTCGTTAAATAAGTTTTGATTTGCTTGATTATTTATCTGTGCATTTGAAATGAAAATTATAAATAGAAATAAGACGGATAAGATTGTTGATTTCATATTTGATTTGGATTATACCAGCGTTTAACACATGAAATGGTAATTAGTTTAAAAACCACCCTTGGACCGCTGCGCTGGGTCCAGTCCCGCCAGCAGGACATATTTGAGATCGCTTCGTTTTAGATGCGAGAATCGAGATCGGCTACGCCTGCGAGAGACGAGAAATTTAACCCTCCCATTTTGTTACGGCTCGCCTTTGGCTCTCCGACAAAATTTGCCCTCCCTTGAAAAAGGAGGGAGAACTACAGTGGCTACAAAACAGAAAGTTACTTTGAATTTGAGTTAAACGTTTGAAGCATCCCTCCTTGAGGAGGGATGTAATGCTCCAAGAGCAGAATGCGATTGGTTAAGCATTA
>JAHDHT010000345.1 GCA_020631175.1 Chitinophagales bacterium | reverse complement strand
TTCACAAACAAAAAATCGCTTTTCACAGAGCTTCAATGAAAGTCTATGAAGCTTTCTTAAAACGAAAAAAGTTCTCTGTTCGATATATTGAAGCGGCCGAAGACTGTGCTGATATTCGCAATCTTAGCGCTTTTTTAAAAAAAGAAAAAATTACTGAAGTAAAATGTATTGACCCGACAGATTATTGGCTGGAAAAAAGATTAAAAGAAGCCTGTGATAAAGTTTCATTGAAAACACATTCAAATCTTCTTTTTATTAATGACATCGACGATTTAGATGAATACTTTAATTCAGCTAAAAAGCCATTTTTTCAAACCAGCTTTTACATCCATCAAAGAAAAAAACTAAATATACTTTTAGAGGCAGATGACAAGCCTTTAGGTGGAAAATGGTCTTACGATGCAGACAACAGAAAAAAATATCCAAAAGGAAAAACACCTCCTTCTATAAATTTCGCTTCAAAAGGAAAATACTACAAAGAGGCCATTGCTTACACAGAAGAACATTTTCCCGCCAACCCGGGCAGTCTGGAAGAAGTTTATTATCCGATTTCTTTTAAAGATGCTAAACAATGGTTGAATGATTTTTTGACATATCGGTTTGCAGAATTCGGACCTTATGAAGACGCTATTGTTGCTGAACAATTGATTTTAAATCACAGTGTACTTACGCCGCTTTTAAATGTTGGATTATTACGTCCGGAATTTATTATAAAAGAAAGTTTAAGTTTTGCAGCTGCAAATGACATTCCTTTAAATTCTCTGGAAGGATTTATTCGTCAGATTATTGGATGGAGAGAATTTATCCGGGCAGTTTATCATTATAAAGGAAGAGAACAGCGAATAAAAAACCACTGGAAATTCGATCGTAAAATTCCCGCCTCTTTTTACGATGGCACAACCGGAATCGATCCGATCGATATTACGATTAAAAAAGTTTTAAAAACAGGTTATTGTCATCACATTGAACGACTGATGGTTTTAGGTAATTTCATGTTACTCTGTGAATTTGATCCGGATGAAGTATATCGTTGGTTTATGGAACTGTTTATTGACGCCTATGACTGGGTGATGGTACCGAACGTATATGGTATGAGTCAGTTTGCGGATGGAGGAATTTTAGCGACAAAGCCTTATATAAGTGGTAGTAATTATTTGAAGAAAATGAGTAATTACAAAAAGGGAGATTGGACGGATGTATGGGATACTTTATTCTGGCGATTTATGCATGTTCATCGTGATTTCTTTTTAAAAAACCCAAGACTAGGAATGTTGGTGAGAATGTTTGACAAACGAGATGCTGCTCAACGCAATGAATTATTGGAACGGGCAGAGAAATATTTAGAGCGTCTGTAAGGGCGAATTAATTCTGCCTTACTTGAAAGTAAAAATCTTTATTTCTTTATCCGCCGGCTTTTCTTCAATTGCATAATATGCCTGTCTTGCTTCTGCAAAAGCTTTTTCTTTATTTGTAAATTTTGGTAAGTATTGAATTACAAACAAGCCAATCAAAAACTGATAAAATAATATACCGAAATTATTCTCCCCAAAAATACCGAACTCGGTAAATGAATTAATGGTGATCGGAATAAACACTACAATAAAAAATTGTTTTAAATATTTTGACTTTGCTTTAAGCCAGTTGTAAATCGTAAATGCCATTTGCATCATTACGATTCCAAAACCGACAAAACCTAAATTCATTAATACCTGAACAAAAGTATTGTGGGTCATTCGTGCAGCGTATGAATGAACACTAATAAAATAATCTCCTTCCGCAATACGCATAAATCCAAATCCAAACCATGGAGCTTTTATTAATCCTTCCGAGATTAAAGCTTTCCAAAAAGGAAGTCTACCTGTCATACTTAAAACTTCCTGTAAGTCTCCTTGCTTTAAAATAATTTTCTGAAATAAAACAGGCGCTGCTAAAACAGCAACAATTACTGCTCCTGCTTTTAAATACCAGTTATCCGATTTTAAAGTAAAGTAAGCCATCACAATGGCAAGACTACCTAATGATGATCGGGAAGAGGTTAATAATAATCCATAAATTAATGTCCCAATTATTATGGTTGACCATATTTTATTTCTGCTTTTCCACTCCAGCATAGCACAAGAAATTCCTACAACAGCCAACATACCCAACTCGTTAGGGTTCATCATAAAACCACCTAAACGAGCGACTTCACCACCATGTGTCAATCGGAAAAACTGATCGGGATTAATGTACATCCCAACAATAAATAATAATAAGATCGGAAAAATTGAAGCGCTGAAAATTTTCCCTAAGCGTACTTCATATTCTGAAAAATGATGTTTTAACATTTCAATTATACAAAAGAACCAATAGACGAATAATATAGATTCACCGGTCATGAATAATTGAAGTGTCGAATAGAATGGATTTGAGGTCCACCATAAACTTAAAAGTCCAAGAAACAAATAAGCGAAATAAAACCAAACGGCTAATGTATTACGATATTGAAAACGTGGAATATAGCCACGATTAATTAGCATCAGATATAACAAAGCTAAACCACCGGTTGAAGAAAGGCGCATTACAATTTTAAGCACTCTTGTGATATTAATATTTTCACTCCAGGTAAAAAAGCCCAGAATTTTAATACACAAGACTGTAATTAAGCCTGCAACTATAAAGCGATATAGCTTTTCTTTGGTCATTATGCAGCGTATACTTTATATAATTGTTCTGTAATTACTTCCCAGTTAAATCGTTTAACCACCATCGACAAAGCATTGTCTCCTAATTCTTTTAATTGATTTGTATATTTTCTAACCTCAATATCTTTCATTGAAAGCGCTACTTCTTGTGAGGTATTTTCATGGAGTACGATTCCTGCATCATCTTCTTTAATGTAATGCGCCATATTCGTCGGTACACTAACCACACATGGCACACCTAAGCCGGCTGCTTCTAAAATAGACATTGGCATTCCTTCATATCTTGAAGGATGATAAAATGCATCCATATTCGAAATGAGGTTTAATTTTTCTTCACCAAATT
>JAHDHT010000344.1 GCA_020631175.1 Chitinophagales bacterium | reverse complement strand
AATTTGGTGAAGAAAAATTAAACCTCATTTCGAATATGGATGCATTTTATCATCCATCAAGATATGAAGGAATGCCAATGTCTATTTTAGAAGCAGCCGGTTTAGGTGTGCCATGTGTAGTGAGCGTGCCAACAAATATGGCGCATTACATTAAAGAAGATAATGCAGGAATTGTGTTAAATGAAAATACAGCACAAGAAGTAGCGCTTTCAATGAAAGATATGGAAGTAAGAAAATATACAAAGCAAATCGCTCAATTAGGTCAAAATGCTTTAGCTATGGTTGAGAACAGATTTAACTGGACAACAATTACTGAACAACTTTATAAAGTGTACGCGGCATAATGACCAAAGAAAAGCTATATCGCTTTATAGTTGGAGGCTTAATTACAGTCTTGTGTATTAAAATTCTGGGCTTTTTTACCTGGAGTGAAAATATTAATATCACAAGAGTGCTTAAAATTGTAATGCGCCTTTCTTCAACCGGTGGTTTAGCTTTGTTATATCTGATGCTAATTAATCGTGGCTATATTCCACGTTTTCAATATCGTAATACATTAGCCGTTTGGTTTTATTTCGCTTATTTGTTTCTTGGACTTTTAAGTTTATGGTGGACCTCAAATCCATTCTATTCGACACTTCAATTATTCATGACCGGTGAATCTATATTATTCGTCTATTGGTTCTTTTGTATAATTGAAATGTTAAAACATCATTTTTCAGAATATGAAGTACGCTTAGGGAAAATTTTCAGCGCTTCAATTTTTCCGATCTTATTATTATTTATTGTTGGGATGTACATTAATCCCGATCAGTTTTTCCGATTGACACATGGTGGAGAAGTCGCCCGTTTAGGTGGATTTATGATGAATCCTAATGAGTTGGGTATGTTAGCTGTTGTAGGAATTTCTTGTGCAATGCTGGAATGGAAAAGCAGAAATAAAATATGGTCAACCATAATAATAGGGACATTAATTTATGGTTTGCTCTTAACCTCTTCCAGATCTTCTTTGGGTAGTCTGGCTATTGTGATGGCTTATTTTACTTTAAAGTCTGACAACTGGTATTTAAAAGCAGGAGCAGTGATAGTTGCTGTATTAGCAGCGCCTGTTTTGTTTCAAAAAATTATATTAAAGCAAGGAGACTTACAGGAAGTTTTAAGTATGACAGGTAGACTTCCTTTTTGGAAAGCTTTAATCTCGGAAGGATTAATAAAAGCTCCATGGTTTGGATTTGGATTTATGCGTATTGCGGAAGGAGATTATTTTATTAGTGTTCATTCATACGCTGCACGAATGACCCACAATACTTTTGTTCAGGTATTAATGAATTTAGGTTTTGTCGGTTTTGGAATCGTAATGATGCAAATGGCATTTACGATTTACAACTGGCTTAAAGCAAAGTCAAAATATTTAAAACAATTTTTTATTGTAGTGTTTATTCCGATCACCATTAATTCATTTACCGAGTTCGGTATTTTTGGGGAGAATAATTTCGGTATATTATTTTATCAGTTTTTGATTGGCTTGTTTGTAATTCAATACTTACCAAAATTTACAAATAAAGAAAAAGCTTTTGCAGAAGCAAGACAGGCATATTATGCAATTGAAGAAAAGCCGGCGGATAAAGAAATAAAGATTTTTACTTTCAAGTAAGGCAGAATTAATTCGCCCTTACAGACGCTCTAAATATTTCTCTGCCCGTTCCAATAATTCATTGCGTTGAGCAGCATCTCGTTTGTCAAACATTCTCACCAACATTCCTAGTCTTGGGTTTTTTAAAAAGAAATCACGATGAACATGCATAAATCGCCAGAATAAAGTATCCCATACATCCGTCCAATCTCCCTTTTTGTAATTACTCATTTTCTTCAAATAATTACTACCACTTATATAAGGCTTTGTCGCTAAAATTCCTCCATCCGCAAACTGACTCATACCATATACGTTCGGTACCATCACCCAGTCATAGGCGTCAATAAACAGTTCCATAAACCAACGATATACTTCATCCGGATCAAATTCACAGAGTAACATGAAATTACCTAAAACCATCAGTCGTTCAATGTGATGACAATAACCTGTTTTTAAAACTTTTTTAATCGTAATATCGATCGGATCGATTCCGGTTGTGCCATCGTAAAAAGAGGCGGGAATTTTACGATCGAATTTCCAGTGGTTTTTTATTCGCTGTTCTCTTCCTTTATAATGATAAACTGCCCGGATAAATTCTCTCCATCCAATAATCTGACGAATAAATCCTTCCAGAGAATTTAAAGGAATGTCATTTGCAGCTGCAAAACTTAAACTTTCTTTTATAATAAATTCCGGACGTAATAATCCAACATTTAAAAGCGGCGTAAGTACACTGTGATTCAAAATCAATTGTTCGGCAACAATAGCATCTTCATAAGGTCCGAATTCTGCAAACCGATAAGTCAAAAAATCATTTAACCACTGTTTAGCATCTTTAAAAGAAATCGGATAATAAACTTCTTCTAAACTGCCTGGGTTGTCAGAGAAATTTTCTTCCGTGTAAGCAATGGCTTCTTTGTAGTATTTTCCTTTTGAGGCAAAATTTATAGAAGGAGGTGTTTTTCCTTTTGGATATTTTTTTCTGTTATCTGCATCGTAAGACCATTTTCCTCCTAAAGGCTTGTCATCTCCTTCTAAAAGTATATTTAATTTTTTTCTTTGATGGATGTAAAAGCTGGTTTGGAAAAATGGTTTTTTAGCTGAATTAAAGTAAGTTTCTAAATCTTCGATGTCATTAATAAAAAGAAGATTTGAATGCATTTTCAATGAAACTTTAGCACAGGCTTTTTTTAATCTTTTCTCCAGCCAGTAATCAGTGGGGTCAATACATTTTACTTCTGTAATTTTTTCTTTTTTCAAAAGAGCGTTAAGGTCACGAATGTCTGCAGAAGCATCACCTGCTTCAATATATCTTACCGTAAATTTTTTTTGCTTCAAAAAAGCTTCATAGACTTTCATTGAAGCTCTGTGAAAAGCGATTTTTTGTTTGTGAA
>JAHDHT010000343.1:1301-3033 GCA_020631175.1 Chitinophagales bacterium | reverse complement strand
GATGAACCACTTGAAGAAGTGGAAATTTTTGGAATCGTAAAGGTTTTATGTTCAACCCGATTACAGTTCTTACATTTATAAGTGATTTCCTTTAATCCGGTCGAAGAAGTAGTCGCGCTTTTAATAATTTCCGTTCGTTCTTTACCCAGGGTTTTATAATTGCACTTTTTACATTTTTTGTAATGCCGGCTATTGCCTTTATATCTTAATAATAAAATATCAGATTCATCATCAGTGACCCAAACGTCATACTGTACCGAATCTAATTTTTCTTCAACAATTTGTCCTTGCATTAAATAAGCATCCTCATCCACATTGCTTTTTAAAAACATTTCCTTCCCGTTCACTTTACTGTAACGGGGTGCATTACGGTAATGCTTCATACGACGATTAATCCTTTGATACAATAAAATGCCTGCTAATGGAAAAATAAAATACAAAAAGACACCCATGCATCCGGAAAATCTTGTTTCCAATTGGTTGTACTTGTCGTAAAAATCATCTTTAGCATCATGAATTAAATTAATCTTTTGATTTCGATGTACGCCAAAAATAATATTCGATAATATATATCCACCCAAAATCAAAAGCCAGAATGCCATAGCAAAACGCTCTGCAAAATCATCTGATCGTTTGCTATGGTCAATTGAAAACTCCAGCATTTCATCTTTAGCTGCCGGATCATTGATGATCGTTTGAACAGCATCTAATGCTTCAACTAATCCTTTTCCATAATTACCCTGACGAAAATTCGGAACGATAAATTTAGTGCCAATTCGATAACAAACGATATCCGTTAAAATCGGTTCAAGTCCGTAACCAACCTCAAATTCTGTTCTGCGATTATCCATGGAAGTGAAAATCAACAAACCATTATTTGATAACTGTTTTCCTATTCCCCAATGATTAAATAGTTCATTGGCAAATTCTTTTGGAACTTCATCACCAATATTTTTTACGACAACAATAGCAACTTCAGCACTCGTAGAATCATCTATTGCTCTCGCCATTTGATTGAGTTGCTGAATGGAAGCTGCATCTAAAAATCCATCCGGATCAGCAACATAAGTATTATCCCTTTCTTTCGGATTCGGAATTGTTTCTATCGTCGAAATCGTTAATGTAGAAGTCTGACCTATTGAAACTAAAGAGGTAAACAAGAAAAATAGAAGAAAGAAAGGGTGTCGCATCAATTAAATTTACAAAAAATAGAGAATCTTGATTTCAATCAAGAACTAAGCCTTACGTAGTAGCGTACTTTGTAGAAAAGATATTATAGTATGAATGCAAGATCATTAATTTACGAACTCATTGAAATGACCAAAGAACATTTAAATGAAGCGGAAGCCTTAAAGGCTTTTTCTGAAGAGCAGTTAAATAAAAAGGCAAGTGAAGAATCATGGAGTGCCCTCGAATGTTTAGAGCATCTTAATTTGTATGGCGATTTTTACATACCTGAAATTGATAGTGTAATTAAAGCATCAAATCATGCCGCGGTAGAAAAATTCAAAACCGGAATGCTCGGAAATTACTTTGCCAAAAGTATGATGCCTAAAGAAAAGCTGAATAAAATGAAGACTTTCAAAGATAAAAATCCGAATGGCAGTAAACTGGATAAAAGTATTATTGATCGTTTTATTCAACAACAACATCAAATGCTCGATTTACTAAATCGCGCTCAGGAAGTAAATCTTACAAAATTGAAAACAGGCATCACGATCTCAAATTGGAT
>JAHDHT010000343.1:0-1201 GCA_020631175.1 Chitinophagales bacterium | reverse complement strand
AAAAATCAACAACATCCACCCCCATCATAAAACCAGGTAGAACCCGAAATAAAAAGATCATCTCTTTCTAATGAAGCCAATGCACCTGCTGTCTTATCGCAAACTGCCAATGGTTGATTTGGTATTAGAATATGTCCTTTTCCATCATCAAAATATTCATCCTTCCCAAAATAGATAGCAGATTTACCGGTAAAAACACAAGGCCCATCTTCGGGCATAGGATCTTTAATGGCTGCCACTTCAACGCTTTCAATATATATACGTTCATCGACAGGATAATTGTTGGCGTCTAAAATACGATAGGGACGCTTAGCTCTGATCTCCACAGTTCCGAATCCGATATCTGTAATACGATCTATGTATTCCTGTAAAGGCAATGCGCCACTCAAGCATAAAGCCCGAAGCGTTTCATCATTTTTTAAATTTTCCGGCATAGCCTGTTCACAAACCGGATCTGAAAGCACTAATCGACCGTGTGGTTTAAGAACCCGATACATTTCTTTTAATGCCTGATTCAATTCTTCCTCTTTAAAAATATTGAATAAGCAATTTTGAGCCGCCACATCAATACTTTCATCTTCAACAGGAAGATCCATCGCTGTGCCTTTTTTCAGATCAACAAAATCCCGCTTAAACCAATCATTCTTCTCTTCTGCGATTTTAAGATTATCATCGCATGCCTGCAGCATTTCATCCACCAGATCAATACCTGTTATAGCACCTTTCTTTCTTGAAAAATATGCAAACTGCAAGACTTCCATACCTCCGCCAACACCGACATATAATATATTCGGATTATTCACCAGATCTCTCGGATGGATGGTTGTACCGCATCCATAGTTCATTTCCAGCATGATGGAAGGAATATCCAATCCGGGCAATTGCCAGATCGGTGAAGTAGTGCAACATAAGCCAACATCAGGGGTTTCAGCAGCTTTCTTATAGACATCAGCTGCAGTATCTAAATATGATTTAGTCATTGATTTGAAAATTTGCTGTGAAGTAAAGCAATCCAACTGAAAATTATAGTCGTTGAAACGATAAAGAATCAACAAATGCTTTACGTTTTTGAAACTCTTTACTCTATATTTGCATTCCCAATTGCGGGAGCGTTCTATACGCAGGGCCTATAGCTCAGTTGGTTAGAGCACCTGACTCATAATCAGGTGGTCCCAGGTTCGAGTCCTGGTGGGCCCACTAA
>JAHDHT010000342.1 GCA_020631175.1 Chitinophagales bacterium | reverse complement strand
TTTGCGGCACGAAAGTACTCGATGGAGGTATATCTATTACAGCAATTCAGTTTGAGAAGGCTTCTTATCGTACGGCAAAAATTGAAATTTCAGATCCGAAAAACAGCTTTAGCAAAGGTGCTGAAGTGGCAAAAATGCTGAATGCTGAAGACCTTAAACATATATTTATTATTTCGGATGGATTAGGTGTAAACGGTAGTGAACTTGCCGGTGGCTTTGAAAGTGAACTGGATGGAGTAACCGTAACGGGTGGTTTAGCCGGTGATATGGCTAATTTCGATACCACCCTTACCGGACTTAATGAAAAGCCAAGTGCAGGAAATATTGTTGCTGTTGGCTTTTATGGGCCAATAGAAATAGGTTATGGTAGTGTTGGTGGATGGGATGTTTTTGGCCCTACCCGAACGATTACTAAATCTGAAGGAAATGTTCTGTATGAATTAGATCATCAATCTGCCCTGCAGCTTTATAAAAAATATCTTGGTGAAAAAGCTCAAGAACTACCCGGCTCAGCATTGCATTTTCCCTTAAGTATAACTACCGGAGATCAGGATAAACCGAAAGTAAGAACTATACTTTCGGTTGACGAAGCTTCTCAATCGATGACTTTTGCCGGTGATTTACCTGAAGGTGCGAAAGCCAAGCTAATGAAGGCGAACTTCGAAAAGTTGATTGATGGTGCGACTGATGCAGCTGAGTCTGCGATTTTACAAGGGCAGACTCCTGAATTAGCAATATTAGTTAGTTGTGTTGGAAGGAGACTTGTATTGGATCAACGAATAGAAGAAGAAATTGAATCGGTTAAAGACATGCTTGATCCACAAACCACTATCACTGGTTTTTATTCTTATGGTGAATTGGCTCCTTTTGCCGGTGAAGTTAATTGCGAACTACACAACCAAACGATGACAGTTACCCTCTTATCTGAAGAAAACTGATCTTAATGATTAAGTTGAAAATTGAGAATAAGCTATTAAAACGACAAATCAGGCGATTGATCGGAGATGAAGATCATATACCTGAACATATGATTCCTTTTATTGAAGCCGTCGAAAAATCGTACATGCATTATGAAGAGGATCGTAAGCTTCTTGAGCGTTCAATGGAATTAAGTTCGGAAGAACTTGAAGAAGCCAACAGTTCATTAAAAGAAGAATCTGATCGAAACAATTCGTTACTTTTCAAATTAAGAGAAAGCATTAAAGAATTAAGTTCAATTCGATTTGCTGTAAATGAAGATGCACCTGTAAATGAAGCAAAAGCCGAAGAAGGTGATGATTTATTAAAAATTGCGGATGTAATTAAAATGCAGACTAAGCAGATTAAAGAAGTTGAAGAACGTTTACTTTTAATTCAAAGTTTGATCGATCAAAGTAAAGATTCTCTTTTAATTGCAAGTGAAGACGGTACAATTACCTATGTAAATGAAGCTGTAGTCAACAGTTTAGGCTTTGAAAAGAGCGAAATCATCAATAATAAAATAAAAGATTTCGATAAGGTTTTTAAAACAGATGAAGACTGGAATAATCATATAGAAACTTTAAAAGCAAACCCTGATGGGGTTATTCTCGAAGGAGAAAACGAACGTAAAGACGGAGTATGTTACCCAATTGAAGTAAGTGCCCGTTATATGGATTTTAATGGTCAGGGTTACGTAATGGCGGTTAGCCGCGATATAACAGAGCGTAAAAAAGCTGAAGAACAGAGAATTCTTTTGATTGAAGACCTTGAGTCTTTAAATCAGGAACTGAAAGATTTTGCATATGTAGTTTCACATGATTTAAAAGCACCTCTAAGAGGAATTGAAACGATCGCTCATTATATAAAAACGGATTATGCAGATAAGCTGGATGATACCGGTAAAAAATATCTTAATCTTTTGTCTCAGCGCGTAATGCGTATGTTTAAGTTAATTGATGGAATATTAAAGTATTCTAAAGCAGATAAAAGTACGAATGACGAACGTCCAATTGATTGTTCTGCATTAATCAATGAAATAACCGCAGGAATAGAAACAGAAAGAAAATTCGACATAGAAATAAAGTCAGCATTACCTACCGTTGTTTTTGAAGAAACTAAATTGAAACAAATTTTCCAGAATCTTATTAGTAATGCAATAAAGTATAATAATAAAGGTGATGAAGGTAAATTAGAAATCTATATGGATAATGAACATCCTGGTTTTTTAAGTTTCAATTTCAAAGATAACGGAGCAGGTATTGAAGAAAAGTATCATAAAAAGATATTCGAAATTTTTCAAACTTTGGTTCGGAAGGATGAATATAACAGTACCGGAGTTGGACTTTCAATTGTAAAAAAGATAATTGATCGGGCAAAGGGTAAGATTTGGATTGAATCGGAAAAAGACAAGTTTACCAACTTCAAATTTATTTTACCTGAAAGTTTGAAATATATATCCTAAATTAACACTCAAATTAGTATTAAAATGATTAACGATTCTGCACCCATAATGCTACTTGAAGACGATGAAATTGATGCTATAACAGTTCGCCGTGCTATTAAAGAAATTGATATTAAAAATGATCTTGTTCATCATTCAAATGGTGAAGAAGCCTTAGAATATCTTCAGAATGAAACCAATAAACTCCCCTGTTTAATTTTACTGGATATAAATATGCCAAGAATGAATGGGATAGAATTTCTGGAAGAAATAAAAGATATCGACCGTTTAAAGAGAATACCGGTTATTGTTCTTACTACTTCAAAAGAAGATCAGGACAGATATAATACATTTAATTTAGGAATATCAGGTTATATGGTAAAGCCGGTTAGTTATGAGAAGTTCTTAGACGTGATGGCTTCGATTAAAGCCTATTGGATGAACAGCGAATTCCCGGATTAACCTTTTGAAAACATTAATAATATTGAAAAGCGCAAATTTGATTTGCGCTTTTTTTTATAGTCGGATCTATCCTCGAAAAATTATAAATACATCTATATATTTCCATGAGACCATATAAAAAAGGCTGTCTGAAAATCAGACAGCCTTTTAAGTATTATTTATTTAATCAGA
>JAHDHT010000066.1:13169-18947 GCA_020631175.1 Chitinophagales bacterium | reverse complement strand
ATTCCAAAAGGTCATTCCCCCGTCCAAACCGGCTTTCGCTTCTCCCGAAAAGCCTTCAATCCCTCCACGCCATCTTTCGATGAAATCGTTTTTTGCAACATCTCAAACAAATAAGCATGATCTTCAGCCGCACCTTTTATGTGATCATATGCTGCTAAACCATAACGAATTGCAGAAGGGGAATTCTCTTTAATATCATTACAAATCCCTTCAATTACGCCATCAATATCTTCAGCCCCTACCATATGCGTTACTAATCCATATTCTTCCGCTTTTGAAACCGGCAAAATATATCCGCGAATACACCAATCAATCACTTTTCTCGAAGGCATCACTTGTAATAAAGCAGCCATCACCTGGAAAGGGTAGAGGCCACGCTTCACTTCCAGTAATCCGAATTTCACATGGTCTAAAGCGACAACATAATTACATCCGGCCAAAAAGAAAAATCCACCTGCATACACATCACCTTCAACCCGGGCGATCGTTGGTTTATGCACTTTATTAAATAATTCACCAATTAAAACCGCCGTATCCGGTACCGGCACCGTACTATCGTTGGGTTCGATAATACCGGCAAAAGCTTTTAAGTCGGCTCCGGCACAAAAAACATTTCCCTTAGCAGCAATCACTAAAACCCAAACATCCTTATTCGAATGTGCATATTGCATCGCCATAGCAATTTCATTTACCATCTGAGGATGCAATGCATTCTTTTTTGCTTCACGACTTAAGGTTAAAGTAAAGACATGATCTTGTAAGCTTGTTTCAATAAAAGCGTATGTATAATTGCTGAATTCAGATACCTGTTCTGCAGTAAAAATTATCATCTAAAATAGTTTTTGTAAGTTTTCTTTAATTTCATTTCGTAAAGCTGCTACCTCATCCGTCCGACCATCTTTTTCTAACCCTTCAAAACGCATCCAATGCTTTCTTTTTGTATGATTGCGATTCCAGTCATACCAGAAAACACCCATCAATGGCAGCATAATAAGATAGACCAGACCAGCCCAGAAACCAAAGTATAAACTGCCCATTAAAATTGCCTGGAAAATAAAAAACAATCCACCCAAAAACAATCCCAAACCAAATTTCATTGAACCCATAAAGTTGTCACCCACATTAAATCGTTTCAACAAAAATTTAATGAAACAATAACAAGGAAAAACATTCAAAAAGCAAACAGCAAAAGCAGGTAATCCAAATAGAAAGAAACGGTCAGCCTTTAGTTTATCATATTTCCTTCCTTCGGCAAATTGCCAGTCCCGCACATCTAAAGTCTTATATCTTTCTTTCAACTCAGCAGCTTTATCCATCAAGTTATTATATCCATCCGAATCTTCTTCTTTCAATAATCGAAAACGCTTTTCTCTTTCTTGCTCAAGATCAACTTCTTCCTTCAAAGTGTCAAATTTCGAAGGCTCAAATTCGTGCCGCAAAATATCGAACAATACATAATGCTCTTCATAACGATCAACATCCTCCACATTAAACATCAAAGGCTTAACCCGTTTGCGGACATCTGCTGTTAATGTTGTAATTGCCTGCTCTTTATCTTTTTCATAAAGATCCTTATAATCTTTCACCGAAACAGGCGGCGAAAATTGAATCATAATGTCCGTTTGAAATGCTCTGTGTTCCCGATAATGAATACCGGTCGGAATAATAACCAAATCAGAATTAAAATCGGTTAACTCTTCCGCCCCGAAAGCTATTCGCGCTACTCCCTTTTTAAAAGGCCTCAAATGGCGAATCAAAGATTGATTGCCTTCCGGGTAAATCATAATGCTACCTCTGTTTTCGTTAAAATGTGTGTAACAATCTCTGAAAACATCTTCATTTTTCGAAACAACATCCACCTTATCCCTTTTTCGATAAATCGGAACAATCTTCACTACCTTAAGTAAACGCCGCGCCATTTTAGTTTTAAAAATATCTGCCCGGGCCAGGACGGAGATTTGTAATGGCGTTTTCCAGACCATTAAAACACCATCCATAAAAGTGCCCTGATGATTGGCGGCAAACATCACCGGTTTATCGGTTGGAACATGATGAACCCCATAAGCTTCATTTTTCCCGAAATACAGCCACAAGGCTCGTTTGGTGAAAAATTTAATTAATGCATAATCCCAACTCCATCTGGTCATAATTCGATAATAATTGCTTTATGCGGCAAATATAGGTGTTTGAACAGGATAGCGTATAAGGAAATTTGCAACAAAGCTTTTGTTGATGAACAAGTGGAATAATACTTGTAAATCTTTACAACAATTGAACAAGTTAAACGTCTTTCAATTGAATATAGATATTAGGCGGAAATGACGTATCTTTGCGCCCGAAATTGATAATACCAATATAAAACTTATATATGACTGTTGACACAACATTAAAGTACAAAGTAAAAGACATCAACCTGGCAGGTTGGGGTCGTCGTGAAATCAAATTAGCTGAAGCTGAAATGCCGGGTTTAATGGCTATTCGTGAAGAATACAAAGGTAAAAAGCCATTGGCTGGTGCGCGTATCGCCGGTTGTTTACACATGACTATCCAAACAGCTGTTTTGATCGAAACTTTAGTTGACTTAGGTGCAGAAGTTACCTGGTCTTCTTGTAACATCTTCTCAACACAAGATCACGCTGCTGCAGCAATTGCTGATGCAGGTATCGCTGTTTACGCCTGGAAAGGTATGTCTGAAGAAGAATTTGACTGGGCAATTGAGCAGACTTTATTCTTTGGAGATGAAAGCAAGCCTTTAAACATGATCTTAGATGATGGTGGCGATTTAACGAACATGGTATTCGATAAATACCCTGAGTTAGTAGCTAACATTAAAGGTCTTTCTGAAGAAACAACTACGGGTGTTCACCGTTTATACGATCGTGAAAAGAACGGTACTTTAATGTTACCAGCGATCAATGTTAACGATTCTGTTACTAAATCTAAGTTTGATAACAAATACGGATGTAAAGAATCATTAGTAGATGCGATCAGAAGAGCTACTGATGTAATGATTGCAGGTAAAGTTGCTGTTGTTGCCGGATATGGTGATGTAGGAAAAGGTTCTGCCGCTTCATTACAAGGTGCAGGTGCAAGAGTAATCGTTACTGAAATTGATCCGATTTGCGCGCTTCAGGCTGCAATGGACGGATTTGAAGTTACAACTATGGAAAAAGCAATTCCAAGAGCTGACATCGTAGTTACTGCAACAGGTAATAAAGACATCGTTAGCGGACAGCACTTCGAAAACATGAAAGACAAGACGATCGTTTGTAACATTGGTCATTTCGATAACGAGATCGATGTAGCATGGTTAAACGATAATCACGGAGCTACAAAAGAGGAAATCAAACCTCAGGTTGACAAATATACGGTAGACGGAAACGACATCATCTTATTAGCAGAAGGTCGTTTAGTAAACTTAGGATGTGCTACAGGCCACCCAAGTTTCGTTATGTCAAACTCTTTCACAAACCAGACTTTAGCGCAGTTAGAGTTATGGCACAACAGTGATAAGTATGAGAACAAAGTGTATATGTTACCGAAGCATTTAGATGAGAAAGTAGCAAGATTACATTTAGCTAAAATCGGTGTGGAATTAGAAACTATGTCGCAAGATCAGGCTGATTATATCGGCGTTCCTGTTGACGGTCCATACAAACCGGAATACTACAGATACTAATCCAAAAGATTAGTCGAAAATACAGAGCCGCTTCAAGCAATTGAAGCGGCTTTTTTAATGTCCCTCCTTGAGGAGGGTGAGCAAATATATTTGCGAGGATATTGCTCCAAGAGTTGAAGCGATTGGTTAAGCAATACTGGGAGGTGTAAATGAACTTGAACTTGAATTTTAACTGGAGTCTGCACTTCTAGCAGCAACAACCTCCATCCATCCAAAAAACATCCTCACCCGTTTTTCACTGCAAAGCACCGTATGCGCAAACACTTCAGCTAATGCTTTGCTTGTCTTCCTCCGTCAGCCTTCTCAAAACAAAGCTTCAGGTATTTGCATCCGGTGGTTTTCCGCTACAACCGGGGCTAGATAAAACCGTTTCTTATTAAACAGCTAACCAATCATTGCAATCCCATTGCAACAATTGTTCAACTTCTTGAATGTTCGAGGCAAAAAGGTCCTTTAAATAAACTCGATCTTCATTATTTAAATTGGAATGCTTAAAACGGTTGTGTATACGTGCAGGTTCAAAACTGAATTTAGCACAATCTACTTCAAGAAAATCGAAAATTTCATTCAATATCTTTTCTTGATAGTCGACATAATCTTCATACTTAATAAACAATAGTTGTTCTTCATCGAAACGATTCTTAAATCTTCGAATCTGCTCAGCATAAAAGCCACGGTCGCAATAAGATACAATACGACGTTGTTGTAAAGATCCGTTTTTTAAACGTAGCTGCTCATTCCGAATACAATAATGAAAGTCATGTTTTTCATTTCCACGATCAAACTCCATATTCCAGTGCGAAAAAGCACGTTCAATCGGATTTCGTAAAATGAAAATTAACTTTATATCAGGATTATAATTCCATATTCGTGAACAACTTTCCTTCCAATACATATAGATAGGTGTAAGCTCTCCATAGATTTTCTTTTGCTGATTAAAATCAAATTGCTTTAAGTAAATATTGTAATCAGGTGTCTGTTTGAAATTTATTTCCCGGTCGAAAAAATGCACCTCCTTCATTTTAGCCAATCCAATTTCCGGATGATTTTTTAAATAATGATGCAATGAACTTGTGCCGGCTTTTTGAGTACCAACAACAATAAATCCAACCGTATTAATAGTGAGAATGGAATTTGAGTCCATATAAAGTTTTAGGGTCTGCTGTTTAACTCACATAAAGATAATACATCAAAGTATATCTAGCCGAATTTTTAAAATTAAAAAGATATGTTTTAGCTGCAGCTAAAAAGTTTAATAAAGGAAAGAAACACATTGAATCCTATGTAAAGCCTTGACAGTCATGTTTTTTTCACCTTACTTTGAATTGACTCTTATTACAAAACAAAAAACTACTAACAATGAAAACTACCTGCACCTTCGTGTTGTGTCTTGTAATGGTATGCATTAACTACACAACAAGCGCTCAAAGTAAAGGACTTGAAAAACTTTTTGAAAACGAAAAAAAATTAGAAAAAGCGATTCTCAGTCAGGGAAGCGATCAAATAAAAAAATGGAATATTAAAAAAGGCCTGGTTACTCAAGACGATTATGTTTTACCAAAACGGGTCGGCATCATAACCTTTTATTTAGATGACACCGAAGAAACCTACATTACAGAAGGATATTATTATAGTACAGTCTCAAAAGTTGGTGCAACTAAACAATTTGCTGATGCTTTAATTCAGGATATATATAATAACTCTATCGAAGGAATGAAAAAATCTTTTTCTGATAGAGACATGACTTTATTAGAGCCTGAAGAATATTTGGACACCCCTGAGAAACAGGAATTATATAATTCAATCGAAATAAAAGATAAAAAACTTTTAAAACTAATGACGATTACTGACGGCGAAACCGGCACTCCGGAAGGATATAGAAAACTCACCGGTTCTGCTTTTGGAGTTATGCCTAAAGCCATTAAATTCAGAGATCAATTTTATGATGATCTTGGTTTAGATGCTGTTTTATTTTTAGGCATCGGAGTCAATGTTACTGCAAATGCTCTTTATCTGGTGAATTGTGATATTCTTTATAAAAATCCTGCTTTCGGTAAAGAAGGTTCTGTTTACGGACAATACAATGAATCTTTTCTTGG
>JAHDHT010000066.1:5797-13069 GCA_020631175.1 Chitinophagales bacterium | reverse complement strand
CTGCTTTCGGTAAAGAAGGTTCTGTTTACGGACAATACAATGAATCTTTTCTTGGGAAATTTTCAGTAAACATGTGGGAAAAGAATCCACCTTACGGAGATATCCTTATTCAGGAAAGAAAAGAATATGTAAATAAAAAAGGAAAGACCAAAAAAGGTTGGCAAGTGACAGCCATAGATCCTAATCTTCCACGCTTAGTTATTGAAGTAGTTGATCGGGCTGTAGCAAGAATGACTTCCGTAATTACCGGATCAGATTAATAAAAAATAAATCAGAATCTATACTATAAAAAAGGCCGCTCTTTTGAAAGAGCGGCCTTTTCTTAACTATAAAAATGGATTAAAATTTTCCATTATCATTTTTCCATTCTTCTTTAGCAGGAATCGGTTGAATCACATCCCAGTGCTCAACTACTTTACCATCTTCTAATCTGAACAGATCATAATAAGCAACATGATCACCTTTTCCGAATTTTCCTTCACTCACACTTAAAACAAAGTTTCCTTCTCCTAATATCATATGTACTCTATCATATTCCATGACTAAACCATTTTCAGCGAAATATTTTAAAGCAGCACCTAAGCCCTCTAAGCCATCTGCAACTTGTGAGTTATGCTGAATATATTTTGCAGGATTAATATACTCAGGTGTTTTTTCACCTTTCCCATTTAAAAATACATCGGTAATCATACTTTGTACGATTTCCTTATTTTTTGCAGTTTGATCTACATCAGAAATGGTAGTTGCACCATCTAATTGTGTTCTGCCACTTGGATTTGGAGGTGTAATTTCTGCTAAGTTATCCCAGTGCTCCACGATTAAACCGTCTTCGAATCTGAAGATATCAAAGCCTACTTTAGGACCAAAGAAATCGTATTCAGTATGTGTAAATACATAGTTTCCGTCTTCAAAAGCACGAATAACTTTTGCCTTGAAACCACCTTCAGGCTGATGTTGCATTACTTCACCAAAACCGGCTAATCCATCACCAACAGCAAGATTGTGTTGAATGTATTTGTTTGGATTGATGTAAGCGATTGGTTCTTTAGCTCCTGTTTCAAGACTTTCTAAAACAGCAACTGCTTTTTCTTTTAATGATAATTCCATTTTTTTAGTTGAATTTGTTGATTGAGAAATATTCTTATTGCTGCATGAGGCTAAAGCAACAGCCACAACAAGTAAAGTCATAAAGTATTTCATTGTTAATCCCTTTTGTTTACTATGCAAAGATGAATGCAAAAGAGACCTTTTTGAATATAGAATTCAGACTTTAGACTGTAAAAATGGGAAACTAACGGTATCGCTCTCTGAATTGCTCAGGTGTTAATTCAGTATGTCGTTTGAAATATTTATAGAAATTAGTGGTTTCTTCAAACCCGGTATAATAAGCTATTTCTTTAATGGAATGCGCCGTATTAATCAACTGTCGTTTTATCTGTTTCATACAGATATCATCTATAAATGCTTTGGCAGACTTGTTAATTATATTACCTGTGATATTATTCAACGTTTTAGTGCTTAAACCTAACTTTGCTGCATAGTCTTTTACCTTATTGGTATTATGTACATGTTGTTCAACCAGGTCTTGAAATCGAATAAAGTCTTCAAGGTATTTAGGAGATTGTTTTATATCTACATCCCGGGATTTAATTCGATATAATTTGGAAAGTAAAATTTGTAATTCACTTCTGATTATTCCTTGTGAATAATCGTCATTCAAATTAAAATATTCATTTTTAATTCGTTCTATTAGTCCTGAAATCTCCAGCCAATCATTATTTTTTAAATTGACTTTCGGATTTGCTAAAACATCATTAAATAAACGTAAAGATTTTAAAGCTTCCAGTTTTTCCAGATAACTAATTAAAAAGTTTTCTGTAAACAGAAGTAAATATCCTTTTAGATTTTGTTTCGAATCAAATTTGTGAATCTGGTCTTTCCTAATAGTCAATAAAGACCCCTTTTTACATTTATGCTTCGTAAAATCAATTGTATGAGAACCGTTTCCTCCTGTGATGATCATCACAATATAGAATTCAACTATATGAAATGAAAACGGATTGTGATCAGGAATTGATCTTTTATATAACTCTTTAAGTTCAACCAAATCTAATTCAGCATTAGGGTTTTGTTGATTGGCGAATGGTATATGCTTTGGCTCTTGCATTAATTTTCTTAGTAGTCCGAATTTAATCAAAGAATTCTATTTTGCTTTGTTTCAGTATTAAACTCAAACACAAGTTTGTTCTGAATCATTATATAAAAGAAGGGCCGAATCAAACAAAACAAAAAAGATCCTTCGCTTCGCTCAGGATGACCTGCGGTCACTTCTACCTTAAATATGTCCCGCTGGCGAGACCTGATCCAGCGCAGCGATCAGAGGGTGGACAGACGTCTTTGCAATAAATTGTAGCCCATTCAAAAGACAATCTCAAATCTCATTAACACCTCCCGGTATTGCTTAGCCAATCGCTGTCAGCTCTTGGAGCACTAAATCCCTCTTCAAGTAAAGATTTTTCTGACTTCTGACTTCAAATCTTCTGACTTCTAACTTCAAAACAAGATCCTTCGCTTCGCTCAGAATGTCCTGCGGTCAAATTCAGCATTCAAGAAATCAGCATTCAATCAACACCCACAAACACTATGCAGCACAACTCTATCAGTCGTCATTTCCTCCACCAAACGAATCAGTCGGTCATCTTCACTGCTGATATTTCCTTTTTCATCCGTCATTGCTCTTAAGCGCTCAATATATTCTAAGTGCTCGGGCCTATGACCGAAGTCATAAATATCAATTGCACAATAATTGATTCGAATGGCATCTTTACCACCACCACCGCTTGAATAAATTCTGTTGCTATTATCTTTTAACCAATTTTTATCAGAAACCGAAAATTTATTAAAAGTAGTTGCAGCTACATCTGTTTTAGCCCACACCTTTTTCAGGCAAACCTTTTCAAGATTTTCAAGAAGTATTATTTTTCGCTCATGATCCTTAAAATAAAAAGGATGCATGTAAAAGGCTGTTCCTTCGACATAAGTATCATTAATGTGAATTCGATTGTAAGCATTTATGCTTTCAAAAGCACCGTACTTTTCCATAAATAAATTGTAAAAAGCATCATCGTCATTTACATAAGTACGTTCAATATCCTTAGCCCAATGATCAGCAAAAATGTAAACGATTCCATTTTCTTTTTGACTTTCATATTCTACTTCTAAAAACCATAATCCACCCGCAGCCGAAACAGGCAGAGCAAAAAGAATCAAAACAAACAAAACGATATTTTTCATTTCCATTTCCAGTTTAAATCTTGAATTAAAGGGATATCATATTTTTGAAAGTGAGCTTTAAGTTTAACTTCATCTTCTAATACCATTTTAGGAAAAATAAAGCACTCCTCATTTTTCATCTTCAAAAAAAGATGATGTTCCAGCTCTATTAATGCATCTAATTCTGATGTTTTTACTTTATAAGAACTGTTTTGATCAGAAGTCTCTACAAATCCATCCTTTATCTCAAACTTAATTTCGGTATTTACTTTTGATGATAAGAACTTTTTAACATTATTCTTAAAATGCCTTTTATAATTCCATTTACTATACTTCGGATAAAAGAATAAAACGATAAAAGCAATCAGCATGCAAATGATACCGAAAATGCTAAATCCATTATTTAATATTAATAATAAACCTAAAACAAAATAAGTAAGAAAAAATACGATTCTTAAAATCCATCTTCGACGAATGTGAGTCGGATTTTTTGAAGAAAAATATAATTGATAATTAATTATGTCTTCTTCAATTAAAGAATATCTTATTGGTCCGAAATCGGTCAATTCAAAATATTGAAATACAGTAAAATACCAATCGCTGCAAAAATGGTAAAAGACATTACGCCCTGTAATGCTCTTTGTCTTCCCTGGCGAATCAATAGATGAAAAGGAATTAAGTTAAATACACATCCAAGCATATAAACAAATTGTGGTCGTACCCCATCTCCTCCGTCCAACATATAAGTTTCGAACAAATAATTTAGTCCTCTAAAAATCTGAGTCCCAATAAAAAATACCAATGCACCTATGATCAAACCAGCGAGAAATGTATCACGTCTTAGCATTGAATTCCCATTTTTCATTTAAAAACGAAAGCCCTGAATATTCAGTTAAATCATATTGAACCGGAACTACTGAAACATAATTATGATTCAATGCCCAGATATCAGTATCTGTTCCTTTATCATCACAAACAAAATTACCGGTCATCCAATAATAATTTTTCTTAAATGGATCAACTCTTTTTACGAATTCCTCCTTCCATGTCCCGATCGCCTGTCTGCATATTTTAATTCCCTGCAATTGATCTAGTGTAACATTCGGGATATTCACATTCAGCAATTTAGAATTCGGCATACCATTCTCCAATACATTTCGAATAATTTGTCTTGCCACTTCCTGGCAAGTCGACATATCTGCCTTATAACTGTAGTTCAAAGAACTAAATCCAACCGAATTAATTCCTTCCAAAGCAGCTTCCATGGCAGCTGACATTGTTCCCGAATAAATTACATTAATGGAAGCATTTGAACCATGATTGATACCACTTACACATAAATCCGGTTGCCCGTTTAATACTTTGTCAACCGCCAGCTTTACACAATCTACCGGAGTACCGCTGCATTTATAAGCTTCAATATCTTTAAAAAGCGTTACCGGTGTCAATCTCAATGGGTGATTTAAGGTAATGGCATGTCCCATACCGCTTTGAGGCTTATCCGGAGCGACAACAACCGGACGTCCAAATTCAGAAGCTACTTCAACCAATGCTTTTATACCTGGTGAGGTATAACTGTCATCATTCGTTACTAATATTACTTTCTCTTCGCTCATGCTATAGTATTAACGTTGGAGAACAAATCTATTGTAAATATCTTTATAGTCTAACTTATTAAAATTAAAGATTTGTGAATCTTCAGGATAAAACAGCAATCATAACAGGAGCAGGAGGCGGAATCGGCCGTGAGCTCGCTTATCAAATGGCAAAAAACGGAGTCAGACTTGCCCTCAACGATTGGAATGAAGAAGGTCTTAAAGAAACCGTTTCAAATATTGGATGGAAGGATGAACTGATTTTCAGCAGAGCTTTCGACGTAGGCGATCGTAAAGCTTATCAATCATTTATGGATGATGCTGTAAATCATTTTGGACATGTCGATCTCCTTATAAATAATGCAGGCGTATCGCTCGGTCGATACAAATTGGAAGAAGTAAAGGAAGAAGATCTCGAATGGATTTTGAATATCAATTTGATGTCTTACATTCATTCCACCCGCTACTTTATCGATCATTTAAAAAACAGACCTGAAGCTTATCTGGTTTATCTGAGTTCTGTTTTTGGGCTGGCCGGAATAAAAGCTCAGTTTCCATATTGCGTAAGCAAATTCGCCGTAAGAGGTTTTGGAGAAAGCCTTAGATGGGAATTAATGGATTCAAATGTAAACGTCTTAAATGTGCATCCGGGAGGAATTAAAACCGGCATTGTTTCGAATGGAAGGATGAAAGAAGAAGAGAAAGGAGTGTTAGATGTTCAATTCGATGAAATAATGGCTCGTACTACCGCTGAAGACGCCGCTAAACAAATTGTGAATGCTATAAAACGTAATAAACAACGTTTGCTTATTGGCAGAGATGCAAGAATGCTTGATATTGTTTTGCGTCTTTTTCCGGTATCTTATTATAAATTACTCGATCGTTTACAAAAATGGAAAGGCTTAGATGACTAAAGCAAATAAATCGTACAAAAAAGTACCTGCCGTTCCGGCATGGGATCGTATTAAGCGTTTACCAAAAATGCTTAAAAACCCAATCCCGCATTTTATGCATTGGAGGGATGCACATGGTCCGCTTTATAAAGTTTTTCTTGGTTTTGGAAGTGGGTATGTTATAACAGAACCGGACTGGATACAAATTGTACTTCAAAAAAGTCATAAGAATTTTAATAAGTCAAAAATCCAGACTGAAAAACTAGGTGTCTTTATCGGCCAAGGATTATTAACCAGTAATGGTGATTATTGGTTGCAGCAAAGAAGATTGATTCAGCCGGGTTTTCATAAAAAGAAATTAATCGCTTTAGGAGATCTTGTTAATCGGGAAGTGGATGCCTTTGTCGATAAAATGAATAAGCTGGCAGATAAGAAGAGTAGTATGGATATTGCAGCCGCTATGCTCGACGTTTCTTATAATATTATAATAAAAAGTTTATTTAGTGATTCTCAATCTGATGAAGAAAGAGAATACTTTGGAGATATTATTACTGCCGTTCAACATTTCTTTATTCGAACAGTGAGGCAACCCTACATGAATCCGATTTTTAAATTAAAAAATACTGCTGAAAAGTATCATGATTTAATTCGGGAAGGAGATAAAATGATTTTCAGAATTGTTGATGAAAGACGAAACAGTAAAGAAAGTAAAGATGATTTACTGGATATGCTTTTAGATGTAAAATATGAAGGAAGTGATGAAGGAATGACCGATCAGCAAATCAGAGATGAAGCTTTAATTCTGTTTGTCGCCGGACATGAAACAACATCAAATGCATTAACCTGGTTATTTTATTTATTGGATAGACATCCGGAAGTTGCCGAAAAAATGCGTGAAGAAATTAAATCTGTTTTAGCTGGAAGAAAAGTTTCTTTTGAAGATATGCGATCGTTAAAATATTGTTCAAATGTGATCAATGAAACGATGCGTTTATTTCCACCTGCATGGATGTTAGATCGGGTTGCTTTAGAAGATATCGAAATAGGAGATTATCTGATTCCAAAAGGAGCTATTGTAATGCCTTTCGTTTATGGAGTGCATAACAATGAAAAATTTTGGGAGGATGCCGGCCGTTTTGATCCGGATCGATTTAATCCAGAAAACAAAAAGAAAAAACATCCTTATGCCTTCTTCCCATTTGGTGGAGGACCAAGACTTTGTATTGGAAGTCAGTTCGCAATGATGGAAATGCTCTTTTTAGTGGCTGCTGTGCTGCCAAAATTCGATTTTAAACTCAATCAGACTCATCAACCTGATTTAGAGCCCCTGGTTACCTTACGACCAAGAGGAGGGATTCAGATGAAAGTTTATAGACGAAGTTGAGATTTGTTTTAAAGTTCAAGCTCAAATATCAAGTTCAAAATTGCTTTGAGTCTTTCCCGCGAACGTCATTCCGAATGCAATGAGGAAACTCTCTTCTCGAAAAGCATCAAGCTAATTCGCAGCGAGA
>JAHDHT010000066.1:0-5697 GCA_020631175.1 Chitinophagales bacterium | reverse complement strand
GAATGCAATGAGGAAACTCTCTTCTCGAAAAGCATCAAGCTAATTCGCAGCGAGATCGCTCCGCTTCGCTCGCGATGAAATTTAAAGTGTCTTCTAGCTTCTGACTTCTAACTTCAAAAAATGATCGCTCTTTATATTCAGGACGATCTAAAAACAAATCAGCATTCACTTCCAGTTATTACAGGTAAACTAAATGACGATTTAAATCTATATCTAAAGCTAATCGTGTAGTAGATGACAGGATTAATAGTCTTTTGAAAAGTCTTTGCAAAAAGAATTTACATTTAGTTAAGTATAAAATTAAAGGAGGGAATTATGAAAAGGACTATCGCTATACTTACTCTATGCATAACGTTTGTTACAATAAAAGCCGAATGGACGCAATTAAACAACATTCCATTTATTGATAATCATTCAAATGGCTTCGGTGTTGATGGTAAAGCGTATGTGATTCAGGGAACTCCATCTGGTACTTCTTCGAAGAATCAATTATGGGAATATAATCCTTCTTCAGATGAATGGTTCAATCTTGGAGATGTACCGGGTCCCACACGAACGGTAGCGATAGGAGACGACATGAACGGTAAATTTTATTTTGGCTTTGGAGTAAACAAATCAGATCTTTGGGAATTTGATCCTGTAAGCCAATCTTTTACAGAATTACCATCATGCCCTTGTACTCCAAGATCTCATCCTGCATTTGTTGCTCATAATGATAAAATTTATATGGGAAGCGGTTCTTCAAATAATGGAGATTTAAAAGACTGGTGGATTTATGATTTCGAAACTGAAACGTGGTCTCAAAAACAGGATATTCCCGGAAACAACAGACATCATCCTTTTCAATTTGGAATTGAAGATGCTATTTATGTTGGAGGCGGCCATCAAGGCGATTGGTATAAATGGGATATTAATAATGAAACATGGTCTGCGATAGATGATTTACCGTCCGGAAGAGTAGCAGGTACTCAATTTAGTTATCAAAACAGAGGTTATGTTTTATCTGGTGATAATGCCAGCCACGAACAATTGCCCAATAATCAATTTTTAATGTACGATCCGGAAGTAGACGAATGGTATAATTTACCATTCGATGAGGATATGCACCGATGGGCTCCATCTTCTTTTATCGTAGATAATTATGTGTATTACTTTGGTGGATATTCTAATGGTTCTACGAACCCTGATAATGCAAGAATGTGGAGGTTTGATCTTGAAAATAGTAGTTGCTTTGCACCAAGTGAAGTCTATGCTTTTAATATATCAGATACTGAATCTCAGTTATTTTATGGATCAAGTATTTCAGGTTCAACAGATTCTTTATTTTACCGAATCGTTGGTGCTCAAAACTGGGAATTCATTTTAAATCCTATTTCAGGATTAACCATAAACAATCTAGAACCTTGCTCAGAATATGAATTTAGAGTAAATGTGAATTGCGGAACTGAAGGAATTATTTATTCCGGAATAAGTCGCTTTAACACAAAAGGATGTGGAGTTTGTATTGATGAAAGCTACTGTGACGTAAGCAATGAATTTTATGGCTTTACTTGTTTTATCGAGAAAGTTCAGCTTAATTCATACGAAAATATTTCAGGCTCAAATGATGGATATGAAGATTTTGGAGCTACAAATGAAGTAGAAGTTCATTTAGGTGAAGATTTAGAGTTAAGTCTTGAAATCGGATTTGATTTTTTTGGCAATGAATATTATGACAGCAGAATTGCTGGATGGATTGACTTTAACAGTAATGGTCTGTTTGATAGTGAAGAACAAATATTTAATGTTACTCAAAATCCAATTAATTTTAATGAAACGGTTAACATACCGGTTGATGCTATTCCGGGTTTAACTAAATTGAGATTAATGGTCGATGTTGAAAATCTAAGCGGCCCTTGTTCCGGTACTAACTGGAATGGAGGAGAAGTCGAAGATTATTGTATAATATTAGTTGACTCAACATTAATTACTGAGCCGGTAGACACTACAAATACACCAACAGATACAACAGTTACTAATATTAATATAATTGAAGAAGAAATAAATAAATTACATATTTATCCAAACCCATTTAATCGAGGTTTTCAATGTTTAGTAACAGGAGATAAACCTGAAAAAATTCAAATTTATGACATCATTGGAAATTTGGTATTTACTTATTTTGTTGATCCTGATATGAACAAATACTGGGTAGATCTCGGTGATGTAAATTTAAATGACGGTGTATATTTTCTTAGATTGCTCAATAAGCACCAGCAAGTTTTATCTCAGCAAAAAATAATTAAGCGTTAATCAGTTTAATGTCTATTTTAAAGTACAACAATTAAATACGAATAGTTATTATTTAGATTTGAGTCAACTTGAATCTGGAATCTATTATATTCAAATAATCGATAAAGATCAAAGTTACCTTGAAAAGGTAATCAAGAATTAAGTTTAAAAAGGGTATTGATTTCATTACCCTTTTTTAATTACAGTTAATCACTTTTATTAGTTGCTTTTCATTTGATATTCAATTGCTTACCTTTATCGATATAAAAGTAAATCATGGAAAAGCCGCAAATTCAAAAAGAAATAACCTCCTTACATGAAGAGATTCAGGCAATGCAAAAAACGCTGATCGAACTAAAGAAAATGCGTAATGGCGAAGAAGTGCAAAATTATACCTTCAAAGATGTTAATGGAAAGAATGTTCAGTTCTTCGATCTTTTTGCAGATAAAGATGAATTACTGATTATTCACAATATGGGTAAGTCCTGTGTGTATTGCACCCTTTGGGCAGATGGATTCAGAGGTTTCGCTGAGCATTTATCCAACCGGGTAAACTGGGCATTAGTTAGCCCGGATGAGCATTCAACCATGGCTGAATTTGCATCCTCCCGAAACTGGAATTATCCCGTGTTAAGCTCTAATGGAAACAGCTTTAAAAAAGATATGGGTTTTGAAAATGAAGAAGGAGCTGTTTATCCCGGATATTCCACCTTTGAAAAAAGAGATGGAAAGGTGTATCATACAGCTTTCGATTGGTTTGGCCCTGGTGATTTATATGCACCAATCTGGCATATGTTAGATATGTTACCAAAAGGACAAAACAAATGGGCTCCTAAATATATTTATTCATAATGAAAGCGAAGCAAGCTCCAAAAAAATCAACGATTAAAGAATCCGCTTTAATCTTGTTAACCGCCTTCATGATTGGTATTTCAAATAGCTGGAACGACAAAACTGATATGGCAAAAGATGTGCGCAAGAAAATTCGTTATGAAGTTCCGGACAAAGAAAAGGAAAACATTAAACATCCGAACTTATTATGGAATCCTGCTTACTATATTCGTTCTTTATTCGATCGGGGCATACATTTAAATTAAAATTCAAACATGTACAAATTCATCACTTATATAATTATACTTTGCACAGCCATTAACAGCTCAGCCCAATGTTACGAATTAGTCTGGGCAGATGAGTTTAATGGAACAGCTGTAGACACCGATAATTGGTCGTACAATGAAGGTGCAAGTGGTTGGGGAAATAATGAATTACAGAATTATACAAATCGGGTACAAAACAGTAGTGTTCAAAATGGACATTTAAGAATTACTGCTTTACAGGAAAATTATCAGGGTGCGAATTACACTTCAGCTCGTTTACTAAGCAGATATAAAGCAGATTTTCGATACGGAAGGATGGAAGTAAGAGCGCAGGTACCATATGGACAAGGAATCTGGCCTGCAATATGGATGATGCCAACCGATGAATTATATGGTGGCTGGCCAAGAAGCGGCGAAATTGATATAATGGAATTTTTAGGTCATGATGTCGATAAAATGTACATGACAGCACACTATGGTACAAGTCCCGCTGATCATCAATATCAGGGAGGAGATTATACGATGAGTGGAGGAGATTTTTCTGCCGGATATCATGATTATTCCGTTGAATGGGAACCGAATATCATTCGTTGGTTTGTGGATGGAGTTCAACGATATCAATTAACAGCCAATGATATTGCGCCATATGCCTGGCCTTTTGATCAGGAGTTTTACTTTATTTTGAATTGTGCTGTTGGAGGGAATTGGCCGGGTCCACCCGATAACACCACCGTTTTCCCGCAATATTTTGATATCGAATATGTAAGAGTTTATCAGCAATTACAGGATATTTCTATTGATGGTGATATCAGCGTTTTCCCAAATTCAAATGGAATTACCTATTCAGTTCCGGATATTAACGGCGCTACTTATAACTGGACGATACCTTCCGGTGCTACATTAGTTTCAGGTCAGGGAACTTCAGCAATTACCCTTAACTGGGCAAATACAGGAGGAATTGTATCTGTGAATTTGAACACAGCCTGCGGAAGCCAAACCTATGCCGTAGATGTGAACGTAAACACCAACGTAATTCTTAATTCAGGATTTGAAGATGGTGTGAACGGATGGAATACTGCCGCATATGACGGAGCAATAGCCAATTTTAATTTAGATCTGAATGATCCTTATGTGGAAGATGCAACAATGTGTGTAGATGTTACGGCTTTAGGTCCCAATTTCTGGAATGTTCAACTTTCACCGGGTACATACAATTTAGATGTAGGACAAGAATACACATTAAAATTTTGGGCAAAAGGCAGTGCAAACGGTCAGACTATAAGTTGTGCCTTTATTAATGCTTCAACATTCTATCCTTATTATGGTCAGACGTTTACTTTAAGTACAGTATGGCAAGAGTATACGTATACTTTTACCAATACCATTTCAAGTACGATGCTTTTTAATTTGGATTTAGGATATCAAACTGGAGAAATTTGTTTTGATGAAGTTCGCTTAGAAGCCGATATATGTACCGTTGAACCAGAAATTATCAATTTACCTTCAACAGTTAACAACGCCATTTCGGTTGCTTTAAATGCAAATCCTCCAGGCGGAACGTTTAGTGGACCGGGAGTAATACTAAACGCTTTTAGTCCAACACTCGCTGGCCCTGGTTTACATCAAATTGAATATAATTATAATGATGGCGGGAATTGCGATATTACTATTACAGAGAGTATTTTGGTGGTGAATATTTCTTACAATTTTGTGAATTATAATTTAGGTACAATAAATCCGGAGTAATTAAAAAAAATGTCCCGCTGGCGGGACTGGACCCAGCGAAGCGGTCCAAGGGTGGAGAAATCAGAAATTAAATACCGAACAAATTTGAGCTTGAGCTTGACACTTGGTTGATGGAGCGAATTGCGATATTACTATTACAGAGAGTATTTTGGTGGTGAATATTTCTTACAATTTTGTGAATTATAATTTAGGTACAATAAATCCGGAGTGACTTAGTTTTCAGTTCTCTGTTGAGAGGGTTAAGTTCAAGTCTCAAATTAAAACCGAGATGCGAGAACCTTTAGTATCGCGGTACTTTGTACTTAGTAGAACAGAATTGATTATATAGAATTACTTTTATAACGAGTCAGCTACACATAAAATATCTGTGCTACAAAGTACAGTGCTACCAAATTAAATACCGAACAAATTTGAGCTTGAATTTGACATTTGAGCTTGAGCTTGAGCTTAAAAAACAATCACACTCTCAATCGCCATATGATCAGATAAAGGCTTTTTATCTTTCCCGTAAAAATATTCAGCAGAACTTTCTTCCGCTAATTGATACTTATTTCCATTTGGACGGATAAATATATAATCTATC
>JAHDHT010000065.1 GCA_020631175.1 Chitinophagales bacterium | reverse complement strand
TACTTCCAAAAGGAACACATCAGGTTTCAATTAGGTATTCCAACAAACTGTTTTATCTGTTTTATTATCTAAATCGCTTCTTTTGTTTATTACTAATTATTGGAACTATAATTTTTAGTATACAATCTTTTAAAAAGAATCCCGTATCAGCCTGATTAAATAAGTCTAAACTTTTTTGATTATAGTACTCTAATCAATTATTTATTCAATACAATGGAAAAAAGCTCTCAGATATACAATTCTTTAAGTAACTCAACAAGAGGAAATGTATTAATGTTGCTTTTATGTGGTCTGTTTGGCTTGATCTTTTATTATTTACTGTTTTGCGGACCACTAGGTATCAGCTTTGAACTTGACTCTGTAAGAACAGTTATCAGTCAGTTTAAACAATTCTGGATAAATGGGGATACTGCAGATCGATTTCAGTATTTCATAAAAAAAAGTATAGGCATCCATCCGAAAATAATGATTCGGATTTTTTGTTTACTTAGCTATTACAGCACCGGATTTATAAATCTTAGTGTCTTAGATATTCTAAGTAATCTTGGACTGCCAATTACCTTAATTACAATTTATTATCATTTCCTTAGAGGAAAGGCATTTTTTCTTGTTCCGATTGCAGCAATTCTATTTACAATTACTTTTAAAAATTACTGGTTAATGGCAAGTGTCGGACTTGCTTATAGTTTATTACTTAATCTTCTGCTGTTTGTACTTGTCTATCGAAAAAAATATGTTTGGGCTATACCGATTATGTTCATACTTGTATTTAGAAGTGGTGCAGGCTATCTTGTTTTTATACCGCTTTACATTGGTCTAGTTTATTTACTGATAAAAAGAAAAATAAGCTGGCTCTCAACAGCTTTAGTTATATGTTCAAGTATAGTTTTTTATCTTTTATTTCAATCACTTTCGGCATCTGCTGATCTGATTCCGGAAGCTAGAATTCAAAATGAAAATTCTATCTTGAATTTTGATCGATTGTTCTCAATGGGAATATATTTTGCTCAGGGACTCGGAAGCTTTTGGACGTCTGATCACTTTTTTAATACACATAAACCTGCTCTGGATACCACTTTTGGATTTGCCGGAATTATTCTATTTATATTCTTTCTTTTTAAGTCAAATCTTGAAGACTGGAAAAACTTAAGCCTTTTAAGTACAGCATGCTATTACCTTGGTTTATGTGCTGCCGCAGCTTTAATGAATGATAATGCGGAAAAACTACTAGAAGCTATTCCGAACAGATATGTTGTATTTTCTTTGTTTTTCTGGATTTGCATCTGGCTCTTGTTTGTAACAAACTATTCAAACAAAAAAAGCTTCAAATATGCAGGTTTAATTCTTTTTATATTAACTATCATTAGCTTCAGTTATAATTCAATTAGCATATATCCGAAATTAAAAAAGAAAAAAAGCAGATCACTTGAAGCAATCATTAATTCATTAAGTGGAGACTATTTAAGCAACCCGGGTATTGCGCTTAATGAAACAAGAAACATCATAACACATAAAATATACAAAGACGGTCAAGATTTAAATTTTGTAAACCCGGTAAATTTAAAAGAAGGATTATCGCAAAAATTTAATCCGGAAGAACTAATTATTCGTAAAAAAGTAAAGGAAAGCTCTCCTATTCTTAAGTACACTATATTTAGTGATAAACACAGCAAATTAAACTTCTATTCAGACAGAGAAATGGAATTTGTTATTGTTAAAAAGAAAGATGAATATTATCGCTCAAATAAGCCCAGATATAACCCAAACAAACGTCAATATGTATATCATTTATACTTTGATGAAGAAATAGATTTTAAAGAAGATATTTCTGATATCTACATGCCATTTCAGGTTAACCTTTTAAAACTGGAAGCTCGACCCGATAAAACAGCTCATTATAATCACTTTAATCTTCTCGATGATTTCGGCGAAAATTATAAAAATCGTGCGATAAAAATTTATGATGATTATTATCAAGGAATCAAGAATGAAATTTCACAAAAAGAAAATAAGCGCTTCTATTTTAATTTTCGGAAGTTAAAAAAAGATCGAGACGATGCACTTAAACTTATAAACAATAAGTAATGAACTTAAAACTCAATCATAAAAAATTATTTACAAAATCAAAAGTATCAGAAGAACCTGTATTTAATTTTGACACACCGGATTATCTCTACAGAACAGATAATCAGCAAAATATTTTAAATGCATTTGAAAAAATTAAGATCTACGACTTTGATCATAAAATTCAAACAATAAGAACAGCTCTATATGTTCGTCCTGATTTCATTCTTGATCAGCATGGCAATCGATTTATTGTCGCTTCAGGAAAAAAAAGAGCAAGCAGAAAAAAAATAATCGATCACAAACTGGATTTTGCGAATAAAAGAAACCTATTAGATTGGGACTGGATTAGAAAAGAAAAGGGCTTAGAATTTAAATTAAATAAAAAACAAATCAGGAAAATAAACAAGCGCTGTTTCCTCCTAGCCAACTCTGGTTGCAGAATGTATCATCATTGGCTATATGATGTTTTACCGATGAGCTACTATGCAAGAAAACTAGAACATGTAAACTTTCTCGTTAACAACCCGCATCTAAAATACAAAAGAGACAGTCTCGCATTGTTAGGTTTGCTTGACAGAGTAACACCTGTAAAGACCGACAACATTAATCAAATTGAAAAATTACATTTTGTACCATCTACAGCAGATGTTGACTATATAGATTTCAAAGCCCTTTCATGGCTACGATTAAAATTAAAAAGAAAGGTAAAGCAGTTGAATGATAAATCATATCCAGAGAAAATACTTATCATTCGTACAGATAAAAAACATCCAAGAAGACTGAAAAACAATGGAGAAATAATTTCATATTTTAAAGGAAAAGGATTTAAAGAAATTGATAGTGGCGCTTACAGTTTTACTGACCAAATAAAACTATTTCACAATGCTAAAGAAGTAGTATTTGAACATGGAAGTGCAGGAGCAAACGGAATTTTTTGTAAAAGCAAAACCTTGGTTCTTCATTTACAGCCTGATAAAGCAAATGGCTTTAATCAACATATTTTAAGCAGTAAATATTTTGGCCATACTGTTGGAATTGTATTCGGAGCATCAGAGCCTGTTGTTATAGACCCAATTAAGCCGCATAATGTTCCCTGGTCTATTTCAGTAAAGGAAGTAAAAAAAGCCTATGAACATCTTAAATCAATTAAATCTTCATAATTGATGAAATCTTATCCCTGTACTTTAAAACCGGTTTTTCTATGAAGAAGTACATCAAACTGGAAATTAAGATTAGTAAAATCCAATAAATAGCATAATCAATATAAGCATCCTGAGCGCTGTCGACAGGGTTTACTTTTCGAATTGTATTTCTTAAAATTCGATTGATTAAATACATAGAGTATGATATAATACTAATATGCACAATGAATTTTGACAGAAAGCCTTTCACCTTCTTAGTAGCATAAGCTAATGGTAATATCAACATCGTACCTAAGGACACCATGTCAAAAGCCAACACACTATAATAGAACGGATGTGCTTTCCAAGCTGTAATTTTGTAGAAATATAGAATCACAAGGCCAATGACAAATGCGGGCCATCTTACTTTGAACCAGAAATCTTTATACCGTAACGAGATGAGTGCTGCTAAGACACCATACATTATTGAAGGTAATCTTGAAAAAACCTGTTTCCCAAATATTTTAACTAATTGAAGGTGTTTAACATCTGCTTCAAGATTCATAAACTTGAAATATTTATAGACAATACCTCCCAGAATAAATGAGATAATTACAGCGCTTAAAACAAAAATATTTTTCCTTCGAAAAATTAATGTACTGATTAATAAAAGTATTGGTATGGTGAGATAAAACCATTCTTCAACAGATAAACTCCACGCTTCAGGAAAGAAGGAAGGATGGTTATACCAAAGGTTTTGTGTAAATGTATAATACTCTATAAAATAACCATCATAGTTTCTTTTAGAAAAGACATCAAATAATGCCAAAAAGGTTAATACAACAAAGTAAACCGGTAGAGTTCTCATCCAGCGTCGTATCCAGAAATTCCAGATCACCTTAAATGAATAATCTTCCTGATAGAGATATCGTTTTATCAGAATTCTTCCGATTAAGAAACCACTTAATACAAAGAAAATAGATACTCCATCAAAGTGAAGATATTTAAGGTAAGAAGTATCAGCATAATCTCTGATTAGTTTATTCCCATGAGAATAAACAACGAAAAATATAGCAAAGAATCGAAGTAGATCTAAACCGAAAATTCGCTTTTCAAAATCATGCTTTAACTCTAATCTGTTTGACATTTAGTTCACTATAACTGGTTCAGACAACTTCTTATAAGCCTCAAAGTTAGCATTATTCGAAATATAATGTACTTGTAGTGGTTTTAGTACTTGTAGTTTTTGTTTACCGCGGCCTGCTTTATGCTTTGCCTGCATTTTATTCAACTTCTGCTTAAGTCCGTTCAAATCAATGCTTAAAAATTCTTGTAAGCGGTTTACATCATAATTACCATAGAATAATTCTTCGTAATTCAGGATTAAGACCCGGCCATCTTTTAAATAAGGCATGATTGCGTTTAAAGAAGTATTCCATTCTTCCACTGCTTTTCTGAAGCCCCTTTTCCAGTTATTCTGTTTATTGGCCAGTCTGTTTTCAAAAGAAGCTGCAACATCAAAAATATTTCTAAAAATAAAGATCAGTTTAGATTGAGGAAACAAGTTGAAATGTTGTTCCAAATGCAAATACAGTTTTGGGAGTTTATCCCCTTTATATTGCGCATCTTCCCAGTGCGACATTGCATCCCGATAAAAGTTGCCTGCTTTACCGTTTGAATCAAGATCCGGAAAATGATTATCTGACTTGTGATGCTTGAAAAATCGATCTTTATCATATAAATCAGGTTTCAGATTATAGGATTTATCTACCTGATGAATGTAACGTTCTAAACCAATCAGAACAGATTTTTCAGAAACTAACAATTCCCATAATGCTGTTGTGCCCGATCGAGCACATCCACATAGAAATAAATAAGAAGGTTCTTTTTTCACTTCAATTGATTATCAGGTTAAATATAAGCTAAAATGTATATCAGTATATCAAATTATTCTAAAAGAATAGATCTTAGTTCTTTAGATACTTTTCAAATTCTTCTTCTTTGGCAACTTTCATATCGAGGTAGGCCTTATTAAATTTATATGAAACCAAATCATATTTTGACTTTAACAGATCTACAAATTGATTTTCTTTTTCGCTTATTACCGGCCAATATTCTCTGTCATATTTCTTAAGTAGCGACTTAACTACCTGCATGTTTAAATTATAACTTTCTTTTATAATTAATTTATCCCATTTCTTACCGGTTTTCTTAAATACTGAAATGTCATTTTTAAAATCCGGAATCTTGACGAAATCTTCTTTATTAATATAGAATGGATAACGGTAAATAAAATTGGATTTCCCTAAGTCTTCAGGTTTTGGAAAGTAGGTAAGGTTTCCGATTTTGAGTATCACTTCTTCCAGATCTGTTTTAGAAAATAAATTTACTTTAAGCAAATTTTCGTACTCATGAAAATTAAACTCAACTTCCAAATCATCTACAACCCTACCATGATTAAATAACTTAGGAGGTAATTGCTTTACAGGTGTGAAATTAAAACTAAAATCAGATTTATGAAGTCCGTTTTTTACTGCATCATGAATAATTTTCTTCGTTCTTACTTGCCTTACTTGTTTCACATTTGACCTTGGAATCGTGTAAAGATCAGAAACCATCATATTAAAGTAGCCTTTTTCAAAAAACTGATAATTTTCTTTACGATCTTTAAAAAAGTTATAACTGTAATTCGTAAAGTTAAACAGACTGATCAAAACTACAGGTATTACAGCATATTTAAACCAGTTTTTTTCTTTGAAATTTAAATAAAACAAAGTGAAAATACATAGCCAGAAAAACAAAGAAAAGTGAGTATACCTTAAATTTGTCATTTCGAATACCCTGTGAGGGATATCAGATAGATAACTTGTAATAGCACATAGAAGTAAGAAGTAACCAGCTGCAGAAAGTAAGCAAAGTACTTTTCGATTTTTAGGTGCTCTAATGATAAAATAAAGAATTAGTACAATTCCAATTAATCCCATTGCAAAATCAAAATAGCTGTTGATGAAATCAAAGAAATATCTTGAACTTAAAAAGCTCCCTAATAGCTGAACAAAAAATATGAACTGGCTAATTAACTTATCAATAAATTGCACTTCAATTAAATGCACTCCGGTATTTAAACGCGCCGGACTTAGTACTCTTTCAATTGTTATAAAATAGAATATAAGACCGTTAATTGCGACAAGGATTGAGTAATAAATAAAATGCTTCCAATTAATTTGCTTTTTAAATAAATTATATAATACACCAAAGCCTAATGGAATACAAACCAAAAAGCCAGCTCCACTTCTAAAAATGCATATCGTAAGAAATACTGCCGTCCAAAAATGTTTCTTTTGATAAAAACTATCATATAGTAATAAAGCGGATAATAAATTGAAGCCTACGGCTACTGAAGCGACTGTCCAAAAATTGTATGGAGTAATTAGTAATAAAGCAGCAGCAACAGGTAAAAATATCCATGTATCCTTTTGTTTAAAAAATTTAAAATAGATATACAGAGTTGTAATTAATAAACCAAGGTTAGCAACGATATCAAGCCACTTTAAATTTATATAACCGAAGATTGTTTCATTTATTAAAACAAGGCTTCTTAACACGATTTTGGGATGGGGCCAGTTAGACTTTTGAAAAAAGTAGGACAACTTACTGGTAATACCTGTTTGATCTACCCAGAGTTTTTTATGTTGTTGAAATACGGCAATATAAGTATCCATATGGCTGCCAATACCTATTGGCCCTGTAAGCAGATTAACAAAAAAGCTAACTATTATCAGGGAAAAGAAAGCTATCGCCAGCAGGTATATATATCTGCTATATTTATTAATATACGTTGATTTTTGCTCTTTCTGCATAGATAGCTTTAGACCACAAAAATAAGATTTGTAACGTTATTTAGTTCATTCGTCTCAACAATAGAATTCTTAATTATCTGTACCTTTGCAATCACAATCTGAGTTTATGAGTAAGCAGGAAACCACACATGTTAATACCGGTATTCGAAAGATATTAGAAGACCCGAGAGTCTATGATTTGTGGAGAAACCTTATCTCCGGAAAGAATAACCGATCAAAAAGAGATGACAAATACTTTGGAGTATTAGGGGAAGGAGACAAGCTATTGGATATTGGTTGTGGTACCGGTGCTCTGCTTGACCACTTAAATCCCGGTGTCGAATATCATGGATTTGATATGGAGGAAAGTTATATTGAGTCTTTGAATATTAAATACAAGGGAAAAGGTAAGTTCTATTGTGAACGTGTAGGTGAAGTGATGCGGGAAGAATGGAAAGATTATTTTACTGCTGTGAATGCACACGGATTAATTCATCATTTAAGTGATGAAGATAGTTTGTCTTTATTTGAAGCAGCAAAATATTATATGAAACCGGGAGCATTTTTTGTGACGGTAGATTCTGTTTATCATGATGGACAGAGTAAATTATCTAAGTGGATTGTTTCTAAGGATCGTGGTCAAAACATAAGAACGCCACAGCAATACATTGATTTGGCAAAGAAATATTTCAGTAAAGTAGAAAGTGAATTAGTTACTGATCATCTTCGAATTCCTCACAGCATTTTTGTTATGAAATGCATTAAATAATTACAAAAGCCGCAGCAGGGATAGTAGTGGTTATAGCATTTACATGAATGCTATTTAAAAAGGTATAGATTGGTTTGGAGCTTTGCGAAAAAACAAGCTAAACCTATTTTAAATTGCTTGAATGGATATGCTATTTGAACGGATAGCCCGGTCTTTTTTAAATGAAGTGCAACGTAATTAAAAAAAGAGCTGCCCAGCTACATAATAAAAGGGTTAAAAATTTTATAATTTTTCAGCAGCGAATAAACAAGAGCCGCCAAAGGGTAAGGTTCGGCCTGATTTTATTGAGTTAATTTCCCAATTCCAGATTTTATTTAATAAGGTAAAATCTTTTCCTGTATGTTCTTTTTTACGCTTCTTTAATAATTCATCATCTGAATATCTCCCGATCCATGTTGGAAAGGTTCTGAACATTAAAATTGGTGCGGGTAAAATAGAAAACATATATCCGCCATAGAGTGTTTTGAATCCAACTTGGGCTAATTTGTTTTTCAATTCACCGGTTGTGTATCGTCTGAAATGCCCGGCTCTATCATCATCACCTGACCATAAAAATTTATATGCAGGAACGGAAATATATAGCTTCCCTCCTACGCGAAGTTTTGCTGCCAGCTCATACAGAAATGAAACGTCATCATCAATATGTTCGAGCACATCGAAAATACCCATTGCCGGTATTGAATTCTTCTCAAAACCTGCGTCTTCCAGAGTGCTGCAAATTAGTTTATCGATACCTTTGCTACGTGCGCTAACGATACCGTCCATACCTGGTTCTAAAAGGAAGGTATCGAAACCATCCTGATTTAATTTTTTGGTAACAATTCCATTTCCACCCCCAACATCGAGCATAATGCCGCCCGGATCATGCAGATTAAGTAGTGTGCTTATACAGTTGTTTCGATGCTGAAACCAAAAACTATCGTCTTCAATAGCATCACAAATTTCATTTCCATCGGAAGGATAACTAATCTCGGTCGAGTCTTTGGAAAACCAAATGCCGTCTCTTAGTTCAATATTTAAAGCCAGGTCTGTAATTTGCATGCTAAACGAAGTGGTTTCTAATGGTTTCCAGATAGTTAGACATATTTCCTTTTGTGAGGTCACACCATTCAGATAGCAGACCGGGGGTTTCAATTTCTATGCTTCCCATCGATAAATGTTTATTCAAATATTGATATTCCATTCCGGGGTAGAGTTGCATTATATGATCAACCACGTCATTCACAGAAGAATTAAATTCTGCAACATTATAAATACCGTTTTTTAATTGATCATTTTTTAAGGGGCTCATCAAAGCGGTTGCCGCATTATCAACTGAAACAAAGGGTCTCACCTGATCACCGCTACCAATTATACGCACCTTATGCTGATAGTGCGCTTCGAACATCAGCTTGTTTATAATCACATTATATCGTGTACAACGATTAACACCAAACACATTTGCCAATCGGAAAACAAATAGATCTGCTTTACCTTTTAAGCGTTGTAGTTGTTCTTCTCCTTTTAACTTGGTATTCCCGTAAAACGAATTTGGCAGAGTAGCCGTGGTTTCATTAATCTGTTGCTTAAGATGCCCATAAACATAAACACTGCTTGCATAAATAACTTTGCGGATGGAAGGTCGTTTTTCTATTTCAGCAACCAGCTGTGCTGTACCCCAATGATTGACTTGTTCAAAAGCTTGTGAGTCGCTTGCAGAATCGGGTTCCGAAACCTTTGCTGCCAAATGAAAAACAACGGCAGAATCATCTAATGCTTTGGATAAAGATTTGTTATCCAGTATATCAGCAATGATGAAGCGGACTTTCGGATGTTTTATTTTTGGATTGGAGAACAGATTATACTTACCGGCAGATAAGTTATCGTATACCACAACTTCTGTAACTGATTCGTCGGCTACCAGTTGCTCTGTTAAACTGCAACCTATATAACCTGCTCCGCCTGTAACTACTACTTTCATGATTTAATTAATTCAGTATGCAAACCACATTCTGTTTTCTTTTGCCCTTCCCAACGATTGATCCGTTCTACTTCATTAATATCGGGTTTTGAAGTACAAGGTGCACAACCGATACTAAAATATCCTTTTGCCTCGAGCGGATGTGAAGGTAAGTCAAAATTCTTTTTATAATCCCAAACCATCTTATTTGTCCATTCTAAAACGGGATGATATCTGAGCGAGCCTTTAGAACCCTTCATTTCTTTACTCAGTCCATCTCTGAAAGCGGTCTGACCTTTTCTTAAGCCACTTAACCAAACGGTATCTGCATTTAAGACCGCATCCATAGGCAGTACTTTGTTATAATAGCAACAAAGATCCGGATCAACAGCATACATCAGCATGCCTTTACTATTGAGCTGATCAACCTTTGAAATCGGAGATTCTATTGATCGAATATCCAGATTGAGGCTTTCAGCAAGATGGTTTTTAAATTGAATTGTTTCCGGAAAATGGAAACCTGTTTCAAGAAAATATACGGGTATTTGCGCTGATATTGTGGATATTACATGTAACAATGGAATACTATGTGATTGGAAAGAGGAAGAAGCAATTACTTGTTTACCAGCCGTAATATACCGGCTGATTTCTTTTCCAATTCGATCTTGTTCTTCTTTTATCCAATCCATAATGCTTCTATCAATTCTATTTATGCCCGTAAAGTTCTTGAAAATCAATAATAAAGTTGAATTCTACTGTAGAAATTTACAATCATTTTAGCTTTAAAATTTAGTATTTTTGCAGCCGATTTACACATATATCACAAAGTGGATAAAACAGAAAAAATATTAGTTCTCGGCGGTGGAAGACATCAGATCAATCTGATTCAATATTTAGAAGATAACGGATTTGAAGTTGTATTGTCTGATTATTTACCTGAAAGTCCGGGACATAAAGTGGCAAGCCATCCTACATTAACCAGTACACTGGATTTTGAGGCCAATCTGGAACTTGCAAAAGAACACAATATCAAAGGGGTAATTACCTCAGGAACAGATCAGCCATTGAATATTATGGCAAAGATAGGTGAAGCGCTTGATGTGTCGTCTTACTTATCGGTTAAGTCTGCTGCTTTGTGTACTGACAAACGTAAGATGTTTGAAGTACTATCGGCAAAGGGTCTAAATATTCCGATGTACAAGATTGTGCATTCGGCTGATGAAATACCATCTTCACTTAAATATCCGATTATAATTAAGCCCGTTGACTCTCAGGGGCAAAGAGGAATTTCAATTGTTGAAGAAGCTGGAAATCTGCGTGACGAAGTAGAAGGAGCGATTGCTGAATCGAAGTCGAAAGCAGCTATCGTCCAGGAATTTGTTAAGGGACCTGAAATAACGATCAGCGCATGGGTTTCAAATGCTAAAGCTCAAGTATTACTGATCACAGACAGAGTAACGTATAACAAAGATGAAGCGGTCGGTGTATGTTTCCAGCATGTATATCCAAGCAGTGCTATTGAAGGTTTATCTGATAAAGCAGCAGCTCTAGCACAATCTATTGCTGAAGCTTATGAATTGCATTCAGGCCCAATATATATTCAGTGTATTGTTCAGGAAGGTGAAATTCATATAGTTGAGGCGACCTGCCGTATCGGTGGCGGACATGAAGATCAGTTGATTAAACAAATAACCGGAATAGATATTTATCCTCATTTGCTTGAACTGGCTTCAACGGGAAAAAGTGACAACTTTCCTGAAGTAGGTTCTTTTCCGCTGGACGGAAAATTTGCATTAATTAATTTCCTGCTAGCAAGGGAAGGAAAATTAAATGAACTAATTATTCCAGAGCATGAAGAAAATTTTATGCAGGGCAATTATTACTACAATAAAGGTTATCTGCAAAAAAAGATTGTGAATTCTTTAGGGAGAGTCGGTTATTTTATGGCGGATGGAAATTCATTTTCGGCGCTTCATGAAAATGCAAATAGAATATATAATGCTTTTTCTGCTAAGGACAATGCTGAAAGCAATGAATTAATTTTCTGGCCTGAAGAAAGTTATGTAAACGCTTAATCAAATGAGCTTTATTAAAACAGACGTATTGGTTATAGGTAGTGGTGGTGCCGGATGTTCTGCTGCTATTGAAGCTTCCAAGCATGGGCTTAATGTTACCATTATAACTAAGTCTGATTTTTTAAATTCTAAAACATCGAGAGCTCAGGGCGGTATTCAGGCGGCAATCGGAAAAGACGATAGCCCTGAAGCACATTTTGAAGATACTCTAAAGGCCGGCGAATATGAAAATAATAAAGCGCTGGTTAAAATTCTAACTGACAAAGCTCCTTCTACAGTTGAATGGCTCGAACAAACCGGAGTTGTTTTCGACCGGGATGGAGACCGTTATAAATTACAAGGTGCTGCCGGATTAAGTCATAAGCGTATTTTATCTTGCGGAGATAAAAGTGGTAATCGTTTAATGGCTCCGATAAAACAAGCGGTGCAGGAAAAACCAATTAACATTTTTGAATTTACAGCGCCATTGAAAATTGATGTTAACGAAGACGGAAGTTTTCAACTTATACTAAAATCTAAAGGGAAAAACGACACATTTGATCTGCATTGTAATGCTATAGTTTTAGCTTGTGGCGGATATGTGCCTCAGGAAAAAAAGAGCGGAATGGCAACGAATGCTGTCGAAGCAATTCCGGATATTTTTGATCTCGTAAAAGAAATCGGTTTAGAAATAGTTTTTCCTGATTTAATGCAATACCATCCAACCGGAATTGTAAGTCCTAAAGCAATGCGTCGAATGCGTGTGCCTGAAACATTTCGTTCTGCAGGTGCTAATTTGTTGAATAAAGATCTGAAAGCTTTTTGTGATCCACTTACTACAAGAAACAAGCTTACTGCAATTATAGCGGAGGAATGTAAGAACGGTAATGGAGTTAGTACTGAAGATGGACGTGTTGGGGTTTGGTTAAATACACCAAGAATTGAAGAATTAAACGGTGCGGGTTATATACAAAAGAACTTTCCAGGTACTTATGCTAATTTTTTAAAGGAAGGTGTAAACATTGCGGAAGAAATGGTATTAGTCTATCCCATTTTACATTATTCTTTGGGCGGAATTAAGATTGACGAAAATACAGAAACGTCTGTAAAAGGAATTTTCTCCGCCGGTGAAGCTACCTATGGCGTGCATGGTAAAGATCGCTTAATGGGAAATTCATTGCTCGAAATTTTTGTATTTGGTAGACGCGCAGGTGTTTTTGCTGCAAATCATTGTTTGAATAAAAAAAGTAACATTGGATAATAAACATGCATATGGAAAAGGCGGTCGCGTAAAAGAAGCACCTGACCCGACAATGATTAACTCAGCATATAAACACGATTGTTCTTATGCTGATCACTTAATGCCTTATCTGCACAAAGCAGATCTTGCGTATACTTTAATGTTACTAAAACAAGGCTTGATTCCGGAAGATGGTGGAAGAAACTTGATTAATGGTTTACTTGAAATCGAACAAATACCGCATGAGACTTATATTGATTATGCATTTGGTGATATTTACAATAGTAAAGAAGTAAAAATGAAAAGCCTGATCGGTAAAGATTCGGGCTGGTTACATATTGGAAGACCCCGTCGTGAAGCAATTAATATTGCTTTTTTATTATGTTGCAGATCAAAATCTATTGTATTACTTGAAGAGATTTCAAGTCTGGCAAAAAGTATTAATAGAAAAGCACTAGAACACCGGGAAACAATCGTTTCTGATTATACTTACTTACAACAATCAACCCCTACTACATTTGGTCATTACATAATGACCTATTTATTTCCGCTTTTACGTGATGCAGACCGTTTGAAAGCATATATCAATCGGTTAAATAATTGCCCTGCCGGTTCGGGTGTTTCAAACGGAAGCAACTTAAACTTAGATCGTGAATATGTGGCTGAATTACTAGGCTTCGACGGAGTAATTACGCACTCACGTGATGCTATGTGGCAAAGTGATCTTCCTGTAGAAATCATGAATATTATTGCAATGTTATTTGCAAACATGAATCGCTTAACAGACGAATTGCAGTATTTCACCAGTCTTGAATTTTCGATCGTAGATTTTCCGGATCGTTTTGCAAGAACAAGTGTGATCATGCCGAACAAAAAAAATCCGTATCCGCTTGCATACTGGAGAGGTTTAACCAATCACTTTACTGGAAGATTAGTGTCCGTCTTATCCTGCAGCAAAGTTTTTTCAGGAAACCCTGATAACCGAATTTTTATTTATAATGATATTCCTGATAGTCTTGATTTAGCTATTGAAGCGATTCGCATGCTTTCAGCTGTTATTGATTCGATGACGGTGAATGAAGAAAAAGCTTTAGAACAATTATCGAAAGGTTATACCTATGCCAGCGAATTATCAGAATATTTGACTGTCACGCATCGGTTTGATTATTCAACGGCACATAAAATTGTTGGTCAATTGGTCGCCGGATTAATTAATCAGGAATATGAAGTTTTGAGCGATGCTGTTATTGAGCAAATAACAAAAGAAAAAACTGGTACCGATATAAAATCAGACATTGCATATCATATTGACTTCCGTAAAATTGTTTTCAATAGAAAAACAAGCGGTTCTTCATCACCTTCGTCTGTTGAGGCAATGAATAGATTAGCTGAAAAGGAAATTAATATAACCGATCAATTCATAACCGATAAAAAGGCAACTGCAAGAGTAGAAAAATTAGATGCTGCATTAAAAGCATTTAAGGCTTAGAAAATCATTCGGCCGAAACAATTTCTTTTACATGAAATGAGGGGTTACCTTCAGTAGAACGGATAATCCTTATAAGATACTCTCCTATTATTCCAAGAGCAAATAATTGCATCCCTCCAAAAAATAGAACCGCAGTTAATATTGATGCCCAACCAGCAACAAGCGAATCAAAAAATAATCTTACGACAAGAATATAGACTAAAGCGAGCATACTCATAAATGCAAAGAACAATCCCATGTTACCAATAAATCGCAGCATCAAAGAAGAGTTATTAATAATTAATCTTCCGAATAATTTTATTAAGCTGAATAAATTATAGCCTGATTGTCCTTCTGCTCTTGCACCATGTGCCAATGGTACAGAAACAATATCTTTAGATATATAAAACATTAAGCCCGCTATATACGGAGAAGGTGTTTTTATATTTAGCATCCCTTGTACTACATTTTTATGCAGCATTCTAAATGCGGATAATTGAATACCTTTTGGTTTACCTAGAATGATACGATCGAAATACGATTTCATTTTAGATGTTATTCTCTTAAAAAAGGAATGCTGTTTGTTTACAAATTGTGCCACTACCATATCATGTCCTTCATGTTCCATGAGTTTTAACAGATCAGAAGGTTTGTGTTGGAGGTCGTCATCCATAGTGAAAACATACTCCCCTTTGGCATGTTTGAGTCCACATAAAGTAGCTGATTGCTGACCGAAATTTCTTGATAATTGAATGCCTACAACTTTCGGGTTTTGTGCACAGATGTCTTTTATTGTTTCCCAGGTTCGGGGATTAGGAGAATGATCGTTTACGAATATGATTTCAAAAGTCTCTCCCGTACTATTTAATACTTCAGTGAGCTGCTCCTGCAGGTCTACAAGCACTTTTGTTGAGTTATAAGTCGGAATAACAATTGAATACTTCATGATTTTGCTTTACTGCAATCTTCAATCCAAAAGTAGCAATCTTTCACGACAATTAAGATGGCAAAAATGATCCGGACCGATAATGATCAATAGATTTTAGTAACACCAGTTAAGCTCAATTGTATATTTTTTTCATTCGCATAATACATTCATTGCATTAATATAGAAATAAGCTAAAATGGTAGTATCATTGCAAGGTAAAACAAACGCGTTTACTGTGGATCGAATACCATTTAATAAGCCTTATCTGTCAGGAAAAGAATTGTATTATATCTCTCAAACCATTCATTCCGGCAAATCATCTGGAAACAACCAGTTTACAAAGAAATGTCATGCCTGGTTTAAAGAGCATTATGAGTTTCCTAAATCGCTATTAACAACCTCATGTACAGACGCCCTTGAAATGGCTTCTATATTGATTAATATTCAGCCGGGTGATGAAGTAATTATGCCTTCATATACTTTCGTTTCAACTGCAAATGCTTTTATATTAAGAGGAGCGATTATTCGCTTTGCGGATTGTTACTCAAACAATCCCAATATTGATCCCGATCAGATCGAGCCATTGATCAATGAAAAAACAAAAGCCATTATCGTTGTTCATTATGCCGGCATTGCCTGTGATATGGATAAAATACTAGCAATTGCCAATAAACACTCATTATATGTTATTGAAGATGCCGCTCAGGCTATTGATTCTAACTATAAAGGTAAACCACTCGGAACGATAGGCGATATCTCTGCTTTTTCTTATCATGAAACAAAAAATATAATTTGTGGTGAAGGCGGAATGCTTGTAGTAAACAATCCTGACTTTCAAAGTCGCTCTGAAATTATATGGGAAAAAGGTACAAATCGATCTGCATTTTTCAGAGGTGAGGTTGATAAATATGGATGGGTCGATGTCGGATCATCATTCCTTCCTTCCGAAATATTAGCCGCGTTTTTATATGCTCAATTAGAACATCTCGATGAAATTCAAAGTAAACGAAAAGCCATTTGGAATCGATATAACGAAGCTTTTCAGGATTTAGAGAAATCCGGTAAAATAGAGCAGCTACCTTTTGTTCCTGATTATGGAGAGCAGAATGGACATCTTTTTTATGTTTTATGTAAAAATCCGGAAGATCGGGCTGGATTAATCAATCATTTAAAAGCGAACAATGTACATGCTGTATTCCATTATTTATCATTACATAAAAGCCCCTTTTACAAAGACAAACACGATGGAAGAGAACTACCAAATACTGATAAATTTGCAGATTGTCTGGTAAGATTGCCTTTATATTTCGAACTAAGTGAAGATCAGCAGGCACACGTTATTGACAGCGTTATAAATTATTTTAATTAAATATTCATTTGAAAGATTATCTCCTCAAAATAAAAAATCTTCAGTTTACAAAGTTTGCTGGTGTAGGCGGTCTTATTGCAGTTTTTTCATTGTTGGCATTCTATGTAACCTTGAATATTCTAAAGTTGCCGATTATACCGGTTTATATAACTATATATATCACTGCAACACTGATTTCTTATTATTTAAACAGCCGATATACATTTAAAAAGGAACGTTCTTATCAGGATACCCTTAAATATTTTCTGGTATATATAGCCGGCTTAGTCGTTGGAATCGGATTAATCAAGCTCTTTGAATATTTATTTAATTTGGAAGGCTTCTTGTTAATCTTAGCAATTCTAGTTCCACGTTCAATTTTCACCTACTTACTTTCGAAATATCTGGTCTTTGCAAAAAGCAAAGATCTTGATGCTTAAGAAGCTTTATATCTTTTAAAAGCTAAGAGCGTAATAGTTTCGTGTCGAGAATAAAAAACTTATTGCATGTAGTATGCGGCGAATTCCGGTATTGAGTTTAGGAAATTTAAGCAAATCTTATTCTGTGCGCTGTGTTCGCTTTTACTTTATAAATCCCATTCATCTCCCATTTATCATTTAATTCCCATTTATCTGACAGGCAAAAAAAACCGCCTTTACAATTTGCAAAGGCGGTTTGAAATATTTTATAAAAGGTTTCTTATCTGGTTAATACCATTTTCTTAGTACTAACGATTTCACCATTTACTTTTAAGTTGTAAGTAATAACGCCAGGGCTTAACATATCAGTACTGATATTTAATGTACCTGCTCCGTTAGAAGTAATTGCTTCAGTTTTGATAATTCTTCCTGTTTCATCAACGAACTCAATAACTGCCGTACCGGCATTGTCAGGAATAAAGTAATCAATGTTTGTAGCTCCATTGAATGGATTCGGATTGTTTTGCTTAACAAACGCACCGTTTCCAGTTAACTCAATTGCTTGCGAAGCTCTTGTGCTTGAAGGATCGTTATCAATCGCATCAGGACGGTTTTCGATTAAAGCAGCTAAAGCATTGATCTTTTCTTCTAAAGCTTCAATCTGAGCATCTTGCGCATCGATAATCTCCTGCTGTTCCTGAATAGCATTTACGATCATATACTTGATTGCACTTTCTTTAATGTTTAAATAAGTCTCAGTAGCACCTTCTCTTCCTTCTTCATCTTCAGGAACATAAGTAAACTCACCTACTAATTCAGGAGCAACTTTTTGTAAAGCCTGTGCATAAAGACCAATGTGCTTCTCATCAGGATTGGTATTTGCTTTGCCGTTATATTGATAACGGATTGGCTCTAATTGTAGTAATTCTTCAAGACCTAAATCAAAATCTGTTACATTTTTCTTTAATCTCATATCCGAACCGTTACTAAGCGTTCCGTTGTAAGAAAGAGAACCATTTACAAATAAACGAACACCAGGAGTACTTGAACCGAAAGCAGCATTACCTGTAGTTCCGTCGATAAAGAATCTAAGTGGACCGTTCTGAATGAAACGATTAACTGTAATTTTTGATCTAAGATTTGATCTTAATTCATAATCATAATCCTGATCCCATGACATACCTGCTTCGTTACCGGCACCGATAATAAAAGCTGATTCGTCTTGTCGATCGAACATAATTGAAGCAGAAGAACCTGTTTTGATAACAGATCCATCTTCCATAAGAATAGTACCTGCAACTTCAAGTTTTTCAGTTGGCGTTGCGGTTCCAATACCTACATCTCCATTTGGGGCTACTACTTTAAGCTGCCCGTAAGATGTCATTGCGATGAACACAATAGCCAGGGTAAAAAATAATTTTTTCATTGTTTAGAAAATTTAAAATGTTTAAAAATATTTATTCATCCAAACATCCACAAATTTTGAGGTTTGAGTCGTTTCCATAAAAATACTACAAATATTTAAGGGTTGCAACCCCCAATTTTTGCTTCAAAATCCCCTCCTGTCACTTCAAATCCGCTATTTAGCTGAACACAATTACCGGCATCAAAAATTACATTTCCACCAGTTACACTTCCAGAACTGGAAACAACACTGTTTGACGCCTGATATAAACCCGATGCAATCGGACTTCCATTCTCAAATAAATCAACCGGACAAGTATTATTCCCCTGATAAATCACGGTTAACTGATCACTCACGGTTTGACCGGTATATAAATCTGTGGTTATTATTGTAAAGACCACTGTAGCCCCATTACACACATTCGG
>JAHDHT010000064.1:15221-19023 GCA_020631175.1 Chitinophagales bacterium | reverse complement strand
GTGGTAAAGCTCAGTTTGGTGGTCAGCGTTTTGGTGAGATGGAAGTATGGGCATTAGAGGCATACGGTGCGTCTAACATACTTCAGGAGCTATTGACAATAAAATCTGATGATATCATCGGACGTGCAAAAGCATATGAAGCTATAGTAAAAGGAGATAACCTCCCAAGACCAAATATTCCTGAATCTTTCAACGTATTGATCCACGAATTAAGAGGTCTTACCCTTGATTTAATTTTTGAATAATCATTTAAAAAGGAAAAATTTATGCCTTTTAAAAAAGATAGTGCCAGAATTAATTCCGACTTTACTAAAGTCACCATCACCCTTTCTTCTCCGGATACCATTCTGGAAAGATCATACGGTGAAGTTTTAAAGCCGGAAACAATTAATTACAGAACCTATAAACCGGAAAGAGATGGTTTATTCTGTGAAAGAATTTTTGGTCCTGTAAAAGATTACGAATGCTACTGCGGTAAGTATAAACGAATCCGTTATAAAGGTATCGTTTGTGATCGATGTGGTGTTGAAGTTACCGAAAAGAAAGTGCGTCGTGAACGAATGGGACATATCAAACTTGTTGTTCCTGTAGCACATATTTGGTACTTTAAATCACTGCCAAATAAAATCGGTTACCTTCTCGGACTTTCATCCAAGAAACTTGAAACGCTTATCTATTATGAAAGATATGTAGTTATTCAGGCTGGTGTTGCCGAAGAACACGGTTTGGCGCACATGGATTTAATTACGGAAGAAGAATATCTGGATACACTGGATAAGCTTCCAAAAGAAAATCAACAATTAGATGATTCTGATCCGAATAAATTCTTAGCCAAAATGGGTGCGGAAGGAATTCGCGAATTGTTAACCAGAATTGATCTGGATGAATTATCCTATTACCTGAGACATAAGGCTGCAACAGAAACTTCACAGCAAAGAAAAGCAGAAGCTTTAAAGCGACTTTCAGTTGTTGAGGCTTTCCGTGATGCAAATAGAAGAGTTGAGAATAAGCCTGAGTGGATGATTATCGAATATTTACCGGTTATTCCACCAGAATTACGTCCTCTCGTTCCTTTGGATGGAGGTCGATTCGCAAGTTCTGATTTAAATGATCTTTACCGAAGAGTAATCATCAGAAATAATCGTTTAAAACGACTAATTGAAATTAAAGCACCGGAAGTAATTCTTCGAAATGAAAAGAGAATGCTTCAGGAAGCAGTTGATTCATTATTTGACAACTCAAGAAAATCTAATGCTGTAAAAGCTGAAGGTGGACGTGCTTTAAAATCACTTTCTGATGTTCTGAAAGGTAAGCAAGGACGTTTCCGTCAAAACCTTCTTGGAAAACGGGTTGATTATTCAGGTCGTTCGGTAATTGTTGGTGGGCCAGAAATGCGAATGCATGAATGTGGTATTCCAAAAGGAATGGCAGCCGAATTATTCAAACCTTTTGTAATCAGAAAACTGATTGAAAGAGGTATTGTTAAAACGGTAAAATCAGCCAAAAAATTAGTAGATAAGAAAGAACCGGTTATCTGGGAAATTCTTGAAAACATATTAAAAGGACATCCGGTATTATTAAACCGGGCACCTACGCTTCACCGTTTGTCAATTCAAGCATTCCAGCCAAAATTAATCGAAGGAAAAGCAATTAAATTACACCCATTAGTTTGTGGTGCTTTTAATGCCGATTTCGATGGTGATCAAATGGCGGTACACGTTCCTTTATCAAGTGCAGCTGTACTGGAAGCACAAATGTTAATGCTTTCATCGCATAACATTCTGAATCCTCAAAACGGTGATCCTATTACCTTACCATCACAGGATATGGTATTAGGTCTTTATTACTTGACTAAAGTGAGAACTTCAGACGAAAATAAAACCGTAAAAGGGGAAGGAAAAACCTTCTATTCTCCTGAAGAAGTGATGATCGCTTACAATGAAGGCAAAGTTGAAATACATGCGCCAATCAAAGTAAGAACAAATGACATCGATGAAAATGGTGAAGTAGTTAAAAGAGTAATTGAAACAACTGTCGGTAGAGTTTTAGTAAATGAAAAAGTGCCTCAAGCTGCAGGTTATATTAATGAAGTATTAACAAAGAGAAACCTGAGAAAGGTAATTGGTCACGTAATGAAGTGTACCAACGTTTCTCAAACTGCTGCTTTCCTTGATGAGATTAAAGATCTTGGTTTCTATTGGGCATTCAGAGGTGGTTTATCTTTCAACCTGAAGGATATTATCATTCCTGATGAGAAAGATACTATGGTCGACGATGCAAGAGCTAAGGTTGAAGAAGTATGGAACAACTATAACATGGGTTTCATCACCAACAACGAACGCTATAACCAGATTATCGATATCTGGACAAGAGCTAGTTCGCAGTTAACAGATACTTTAATGAATCAGTTATCAAGCGATAACCAAGGATTCAACTCGATTTATATGATGCTTGACTCCGGTGCGAGGGGTTCGAAAGAACAGATCAAGCAGTTAGGAGGAATGAGAGGCCTGATGGCGAAACCGAGAAAATCCGGTGCAAAAGGTGGTCAGGAGATTATTGAAAACCCGATTCTTGCAAACTTTAAAGAAGGTTTATCGGTTCTTGAGTATTTCATTTCAACTCACGGTGCGCGTAAAGGTCTTGCAGATACAGCTCTTAAAACTGCAGATGCAGGTTATCTTACCAGAAGATTAGTAGACGTAGCGCAAGACGTTGTAATCAACATGGAAGATTGTGAAACGTTAAGAGGAATTTCAATTTCAGCATTGAAGGAAAATGAAGATATCGTTCAACCTTTATATGATAGAATTATTGGAAGAACTGCTTTATATGACGTTGTCGATCCATTAAACGGTGAGCTTATCGTTAAAGCCGGTGATGAAATCAATGAAGACAGAGCTGCAAGAATTGATGAAACCTCTATCGAGACCGTTGAAATCAGATCAGTTTTAACTTGTGAAGCTCGTGCTGGTGTTTGTGTAAAATGCTATGGAAGAAACTTAGCTACAAACAACACTGCAATGATTGGTGATGCTGTGGGAATTATCGCTGCACAATCAATTGGAGAACCGGGTACTCAGTTAACACTTCGTACCTTCCACACAGGGGGTACCGCATCTTCTTCTGCTACAGAATCTCAGCATGCCGCAAAATTTGATGGTATCATCGAATTCGATGAAAGCATGAGAACTGTTAATGCAAAAAATGAAGAAGGTGAAAAGAAAGTAATCGTTCTTGGTCGTACTTGTGAAATCAGAATTCTTGAAGAAGGTAGTAACCGACAATTAATTACATATCACATTCCTTACGGATCTGAATTAGATGTAAAGGATGGAGATAGAATTAAAAAAGGAGATCGCCTTTGTGCATGGGATCCATTCAACGCCGTAATTATCTCTGAATTTAAAGGGGTAATCGAATATGAAAACATCATCGATGGTATCACTTTCCGTGAAGAAGCCGATGAACAAACCGGTCACGTTGAAAAAGTAGTAATCGAATCGAGAGATAAGAAGAAGATTCCAACACTTTTATTGAAAGATAAAAAAGGTGGAGAAACCTTAAAAACATACAACTTACCAGTAGGTGCTCACATTAGCATTGATGATGCTGAAAAAGTGATTGAAGGTAAAGTAATCGCTAAGATTCCACGTGTTCTTGGAAAGATTCGGGATATCACAGGGGGTCTTCCAAGAGTAACGGAGCTTTTCGAAGCTCGTAACCCTTCAAACCCGGCAGTAGTTTCGGCTATTGATGGTGTGGTTTCATTTGGTAAAATCAAACGTGGTAACCGTGAGAT
>JAHDHT010000064.1:9426-15121 GCA_020631175.1 Chitinophagales bacterium | reverse complement strand
CTTAGAATCGGACAGATTGTAAGTTTAAGAGAATTAAGAGAAGAAAATTCCTTCCTAAGAAGAAACGACAAACAATTAGTAGAAGTCAGAGATGCACTTCCTGCTACATCAAGACCATTATTACAAGGTATTACCAAGGCTTCTCTAGGCACGAAGAGCTGGATTTCAGCTGCTTCATTCCAGGAAACAACTAAGGTATTATCAACCTCTTCAATCGCAGCGAAAACTGATTTCCTTGAAGGATTGAAAGAGAATGTAATTGTAGGACATAGAATTCCTGCGGGTACTGGTCTTGAAAAGTTCAATGATATTATTGTTGGCTCTCAAGCTGAATTAGACAGACTGACAAAGAAGAAAGAAGCAGAACAAGCTGCTGAAGCTGCTTTGACAGATGTACCTGATATCATTGAATAATTTTTAGGAAATGAAATTATTAATGCCGGTGGACTGTTATAAACAAACCACCGGCATTTTTTAATGGTAAACAGCACAATTATTGCTTAGTATTTAAAGAAGAAATTAGTCATGGCTGAAAAGAAAGAAAAAAAGAATCAAATCAATATCGAACTTCCTGAAGATATCGCAGAAGGTACTTATTCGAATCTTGCTATCATTACACACTCCGGACAAGAGTTTGTACTTGACTTTGTTAGAATGTTACCCGGTATTCCGAAGGCAAAAGTGAAGTCGAGAATTGTTGTAACACCTCAACATGCAAAGCGCTTACTTCGATCTTTAAATGAAAATATCAAGAAGTATGAAGCTCAGCATGGTGAAATTCACGAGGCAGAAGCAATTCAGGGAATTCCAATGAATTTTGGCCCCACTGCTCAGGCTTAAAAAGCTTTAACTTAACTTAGGATTCCACAACCTTTAAAAACATTACTTTTACCGGCAAATGCAATTTGTACATCCGTTTTTTCTTTGGGCTTTATTGGCACTTCTGATTCCAATTATAATTCATCTTTTCAATTTCAGAAGATTTAAAAAAGTCTATTTCACGAATGTCAAATTTTTAAAGGAAGTAAAAGAAGAAACAGCATCAAGGTCAAGGTTAAAACATTGGCTGGTGCTTTTATCAAGATTAGCATTTGTTGCTTTTTTAGTTTTAGCATTCGCTCAACCCTTCCTTCCTAAAAATGAAAATGAAGTTGTAACCGGTAGCCGTGCCGTTAGTATCTTTATTGATAACTCATTTAGCATGAATGCACAAAGTGAGGATGTCAGCTTATTTGAAAAATCAAAGCAGAAAGCAAGAGAAATAGTAAGTGCTTATGGCCCGGAAGATAAATTCCAAATTATAACACATGATTTGGAAGGAAAACATCAAAGGCTCATTAATAAAGAAGCTGTTGAAGCTGCAATTGAAGAAATAACGGTTAGCCCAAATGTAGCATCATTGAGTAATGCACACTCAAGACAGTTACAGGTGCTTGAAAAATCAAATGCTGCACAATCCAACCTTTTTTATATTTCAGATTTTCAAAAATCAATAGTCGACCTCAAAACAGATACCTCTTTTAATTATTATTTTGTTCCGCTTCAATCAGTAAATCAACAAAATGTTTTTGTCGATTCTTGTTGGTTTAGCAATCCGGTTCAGTTACTTAATCAAACCAATAAAATGTTGGTCAGATTATCAAATACCGGAAATGCAAAAGTAGAAAATGCAAGAATGGAGTTGAAAATAAATGATGAGGTAAAAGCTATAAAGAATTTTTCCATTCCCCCAAAAACAGTAAAAACAGATACAATCAGTTTCAGAATTGGCGAACCGGGATGGCACCTTTCCGAACTGAGCATTACAGATTACCCAATTAACTTCGACGATAATTATTTTTTCAGCTTTTATCTTCCTGAAAAAATTAAAGTGCTTTCCATTAATGAGGGTAATTCAAGTAAATACCTAAATGCGCTCTTTAAAGAACAAGATCAAATGGATTTATCTAATCAGAGTATTAGTAATGTTGATTATAGTTCTATTAACGAATTTCAATTAATCGTTTTAAATGAGTTAAAGAAAGTACCTTCAGGATTAACTTATCAATTACAACAATATCTAGCCGATGGAGGAAGTTTGTTGGTCTTTCCAAATATAAATCTTGATAAACCATCATACAATGAATTTTCTCAGGCTTTGAAAGTCAACAACTATGAAGAGTTAGTTCAAAATCCAAGATCGGTTAATTATATCAATACCTATCAGGAAATATTTAGTGATGTCTTTGAAAAAATCCCAAGAAATATTGACCTTCCAAATGCTTCATCGAGCTATAACCTAAGTCGCTATTCTTCTACCAACGAAGAAGTATTATTGCGTTTTAATGATCAGCGATCTTTTTTAGGAAAGTATAATTATAAAGGAGGTAAAATATATTTATCCTCTGTACCGATAAATTCGAAATACTCCAACATAAGTGCACACGCTGTTTTTGTACCTATGATTTTAAAAATGGTGATAGCAGGCGGAAATATATCTCAGCTTGCCTATACAATTGGAGAAGAACAATTCATCGAAGCCGATAATACCAAAAGAAATGCAGAGGCAGTTTACAAGCTAAGAGGACAGGAACAGGAATTTATTCCGGGACAGAAAGCATTTGGATCCAAGGTTAACCTAAGCTTAAATAATCAATTGAAAAAGGCCGGTATATACGAATTAAGAACAGACGATGTGCCGGCAATGGCTTATTATGGATTTAATTTCAATAGGAAAGAATCTGTTTTAGAGTATTTGAATCTCAATCAGTTAAAGAATTTATTCGCCGGTGACCATATCAACTTTATCGAAAACTTCAATACGAACATCAGCCAGGTTGTAGGAGAAATCGATAAAGGAGTCGTTTTATGGAAACTATGTATTATTTTAGCGCTGATATTTTTGGCTTTGGAAGTCTTATTTTTACGCTTCCTGCCGGGATAAGGAAAACAAGAGATGAAAAAGATTGTAATTAAAAACGCTAAAATCGTCGACCCCCAATCTCCTTTTCATTTAAAAAAAATAAGTCTGCTTATCGAAAATGGCAACATAAGTCAAGTTGCCAAATCAATCAAAGCCCCTAAATCATCAAAAATCATTGAAGGCAAAGACTTGCATGTAAGTCCCGGATGGATCGATTTACATGCCGACTTTTGCGATCCCGGATTTGAGCATAAAGAAGACTTACAAAGTGGAATGCTTGCAGCAGCTTCTGGTGGATTTACCGGAATAGGAGTTTTACCAAATACAAATCCTGCCGCAGTTTCTAAAACTCAAATTGAGTATATCCTTAACCAGCAAAGAGATAATGTCGTCGATTTAATTCCGATAGGTGCTATTTCAGAAACAGAAGATGCTACACTTCCAACCGAGATTTATGATATGCACAAAGCGGGAGCAAGAGCATTTTCAAATGGATGGAAAGCTGTTGAAAATACAGGAGTAATGAAAAGAGCGCTCCAATACGTTCTACCCATTAATGCCGTTATTTTTTCTTTCCCTGAAGACTTATCTCTTTCTGCATCAGGACAGATTAATGAAGGAAAGGTTTCAACATTAATGGGCATGGTAGGGAAACCTGCCTTATCAGAAGAAATCGCCGTTCAACGCGATCTTCGTCTTTTAAATTATACCAACTCAAAGCTACATTTCATGCAGCTTAGTACGGCAAATGCATTAAAGCAAATTGTGGCTGAAAAAAGAAAACAAAAAGGGCTTACAGTTGCGGTTTCACCATGGCATCTGCTTTACAATGATGAAGCTTGTCTCTCTTACGATACAAACTATAAGATAAATCCACCTCTACGATCTGAAAACGATCGTAAAGCACTGATCAAAGGCATTCAAAATGGGCAGATTGATGCGCTGTCAGCTTTTCACAGACCGCAACATCAGGATGATAAGCGATTAGAATTTTCTTTTGCAGATTTTGGAATGATTGGCTTGCAGACCTTATTTCCGGTACTCAAAAAGCACCTTTCCAATGAGATTGATAACACAAAATTCGTAGAATTACTTGCGATTAATCCACGAAAAATACTTAACCAGGAAGAAGTATCCATCCAAAAAAATACAACAGCAAATCTGACTGTTTGGGATGAAAAACTTAGCTGGATATACGAGAAAAAATCTAAAAAAAGTAAAGCCGAAAATACCGTGTTGTTAGGCGAAAAGTTCGATACAGGCATTGTTGCGGTCATAAATGGCGATAAACTGAGGCTAAACAACTATTGAATGCATCTTTTTTCGCTGAAATCCGTCTTAATTTGAGAGGCTTTCTTTCAAATTTATGGGCATTCACATTCGTACAAGCTTATTGTTATTTTGCTTATTGACCTTTAGTTTTCAAGCTTTAAGCCAATTATACATCAATGAAGTAATGCCGTCAAACAATGTCACTATTGCTGATGAAAGCGGTGATTATGATGATTGGATCGAAATCTATAATGCCGGCAACGATAATATAAATCTCTCAGGTCTATATCTAAGTGATGATCTGAATGATTTATCTAAGTGGCAAATTCCATCCACCGATCCGGCTTTAACTTCAGTTTCAGCTGGAGGATTTATTATTTTTTGGGCGGATGAGGATACCAATGATGGAGAAAATCACCTCGATTTTAAGTTAAGTGCCGCCGGTGAAACCGTTTATCTGGTAGATGCTGATGGATCAACTATTCTCGATCAATTGGCTTTTGGTTTTACAAACACAGATCAAAGCTATGGTCGAAATATAGATGGCGGTTCAACTTACCAGGTATTTGGAGTCGCAAGTCCGGGATATTCAAATGCCTCAGCTCAACCTGCTGTACGTGATATTGAATTCACACCCGAAGGCGGTGTTTATGCCAATCAACAAGCTGTAACACTTTCATGTCAGACAGCCGGTGTAACGATCCGATATACACTCGATGGAACACCTCCCACATCTGCTTCTCCGATTTATAACGGTCCGATTACGGTGTCTTCCGTAGAATCAATAAGAGCTGCCGGATTTAAATCTGGTTATATTCCGAGTTTAACTTTTTCGCAGACTTATTTAATAGGTGTAAATCATGATTTACCAATTGTAACAATCAATATGGACCCGGATGATTTATGGAGCGATACGGATGGAATTTATGCTACGGGAACAAATGGAATAACCGGTAATTGCGATTCTGCTACGCCGAGAAATTATAATCAACGATGGGAAAGACCTGCTAATGTTCAGATGTATGAAGAAAATGGAAACCTTGCCTTTAACATTGATGCAGGGATTTCTATTGCGGGTGGATGTTCCAGATCGTTTGCATTGAAGTCATTCAACATTGAAACAAAAAGTCAATATCCATCCCCTAATATTCCTTATCAATTATTTCCACAACGAAATCAGGATGAATTCAGACGAATGAAACTGAGATCAGGTGGCCATGATAATCATGTTTCAAAATTTCGGGATGCGGCAGTACAACGATTCGTCGAAAATGAAGTAGATGTAGATATCCAGTCACAAAGATTTTGTGTCGTTTATCTTAACGATGAATATTGGGGCGTCATGAATATTCGTGATGCCGTAAGCCAGCATTATTTTAATTACAAATTCCCTAAGATTGATAAAGACAATTTAGACATTCTCAAAACCAAACTTTACGGAGCTGTAACAACAGCCGACTTTCAGGTTCGGGAAGGAGATGCACTTGATTTCATTGACTTATGGAATTTTGTAAACGATAA
>JAHDHT010000064.1:5948-9326 GCA_020631175.1 Chitinophagales bacterium | reverse complement strand
AGAAATCTGCTCGATAATGAAGGATTTAAAAATGAATTTATTCAGCGTTATGCTACTCAGTTAAATACCCTTTTTACAATAAACAGAACACATGGTATTTATGATGAGATGAAAAATATAATTGAATCAGAAATGCCGGCTCATGTAAATCGTTGGTTAAATCCTGTTCCGGATACTTACAAATGGCCAGCGACATTTACAGATATTTCGCTATGGTATACCGGAATGCAGGGAGCTAAAGATTGGATTACCGAACGTCATAATCACGTGTGGGGTCATGTAAGCGGCCACTTTAATATTAATGGATATTGGCAATTAAGTATTCCGGCAAATAATGCAACAAACGGTAGGGTAGTACTAAATGAAAATGAATATCCGGCTCCTGATAATTATAGCGGACAATATTTTAACGATATACCAATGGTAATTCGTGCTGTTGCAAATCCGGGATATCGTTTTTCTCATTGGCTGGAAACAGGTAATACAAATGAACGAATAACTATTAGTCATAATACAAATCAAACGTATACTCCCGTTTTCGAGGCAGCAGAAGAGCTCGTAATTAATGAAATATTTTATAACCCAACCGGTTCGGGAGACGATGAAGAATTTATTGAAATTTTCAATCCGGATTCCAAAAGTAAATCTTTGCGTTCATATTACTTCGAGCGAGGTATTTGTTTTGAATTTCCGGCAAATGCAACAATAGGTCCCGGAGAATATATTATCATCGCTAAAAACCCTTTGCTTTATGCAGGAAATGGTTATCAGGTATTTGATTTTAATGATAGTGGTATTTCAAATGGTGGCGAATCATTAGTGTTATACAATCCGGCAAAGCAACCGGTAGATTCGGTTAATTATGATGATTCTAGTCCTTGGGATACACAAGCAGATGACAGCCAATTTTCTTTAGCATTATTGGATCCTTCGTTCGATAATACACTTCCGGCTTCGTGGGCGATACAACCTACAGAATTTATAACACCGGGAGCGCAAAATATCTTTTGTGGTAATCTGGCTTCAAACAGTAATGTAATTCATGTAAACTGTAAAAATGGAAATGATGGGTCTATAATTTATTTACCTTTTGGAGGATATACCCCGTACACCTATAATTGGTCTAACGGAGCGACTACATCATCCTTAACAAATATTACGGCCGGTAACTATACCGTTACAGTAACAGATGTTTATGGCTGTCAATTAACAGAATCGTTTACAGTTAATGAACCGCTTCAATCACTAACTTCTTCGGGCTCAACTGCCAATGTTCTTTGTAACGGGCAGTCAAATGGCTCCATAAATTTAAATGTAAGTGGTGGTACAAGCCCTTATTCGTATAACTGGTCGAACAATGCAACATCTCAGGATTTAAATAACATTCCATCCGGAACCTATATGGTTACCGTTACAGATAGTAATAATTGTACAACGAATAATTCTTTTACGATAAATCAACCTTCCCCTTTATCGGTACAATCATTAAATTTAAATCATGTAAGTTGTAACGGTTTATCAGACGGAAGTATTTTAACAAGCAGTTCCGGAGGTACAAGCCCTTATAATTATTCGTGGTCAAACGGATCAAATTCTGCAAATAATCTAAACATTCCTTCAGGGAATTATAGTATTACCGTAATAGATGCAAATAACTGTAGTACTTCTGAAAGTTTCACAATTAATCAGCCACAGCAATTAAATATTAATACAAACATTTTAAGTAATGTTTCCTGTTTTGGTTTATCGGATGGAAGTGCCAACGTAGTTACTAATGGTGGAACAACGCCATATACGTATTCATGGTCAACAGGTAGTAGCTCTGCTCAAATAAATAATCTATCAGCCGGTAATTACAATATACAGGTTACTGATAATAACGGTTGTGCTGTAGGTGGTAATTTGGTTATAAGTCAGCCGAACACCTTAACTGTAAGCGCAAATAATATTAATGATGTTAGTTGTAATGGCTTTTCAGATGGCAGTATTAATCTGAATACTTCAGGTGGAACGAGCCCGTATAATTATTTATGGTCTGATGGAACTACAACTGCAAATAATCAAAATTTAACTTCCGGTAATTATACTGTTCAAATTTCGGATGCTAATGGATGTCAAACTAATGGCACATATAACATTAATCAACCATCAAGTTTAAGTATAAATTCTGCAAACCAAACGGATGTTTCATGTTTCGGATTATCGGATGGAGCAATTTCTGTAACCGCTGCCGGTGGAACAGCACCATTAAATTATAGCTGGTCGAACAATAGTAATACGTCAACAATTCAAAATTTAACTGCAGGTAATTATACCCTTAATATTACTGATGCGAATAATTGCTCAATTAGCCAAAGTTATGCTATTGCACAACCTGATGTTTTAATCATTCAAAACTTAGGTAGTACAAGTGTTTCCTGTAACGGATTAAACAATGGTTCTATATTAACCACAGCAACAGGTGGAACCTCACCGTATACATATAATTGGTCTAATGGAAATACGACTGCCAATAATATGAATATTCCTGCTGCATCATATTCACTTACTTTAACAGATGCGAATGGATGTACAGATACCGATTATTATAATATTATAGAACCTGATGCTTTACAAATAGTAAATGACATTACCGAAAATGTAACTTGTTTTAATGCAGGTGATGGGGCAATTTTCACCGATGCAGAAGGAGGAGTAACACCTTATACTTTTAACTGGTCGAATGGAAATACATTTGCAAACAATACAAACTTAAGTCCCGGAACCTATACCCTTAACGTTGAAGATGCTAATGATTGTATTGTTAACGCAACTTATACGATAAGCCAACCATCAGCATTAACTGCAACTGTTGCTTCATCGAATGAAACAGCTAATAATGCAAATGATGGTTCTGCTTCAGTTACACCGCAAGGAGGCACACCACCATATACCTATGAATGGTCGTCAGGGCACTCTACTGCTACCGTTACAGGCCTTGCACCTGGATCATATAATGTTACTGTTTTTGATAGTGAAAATTGTTCATTGATAAAATATTACAATATTGTTGCTTTTAATTGCCCTGTTATTGAAATGAATGAAACAATTCAACATATAAGTTGTAATGGAGAAGCCGATGGAATGTTAAGTTTAAATCCATCCGGTGGCCAATCGCCATATTCATATTATTGGTCGACTGGCAGTACAAATGCTTCTATCTCAAACTTATTTCCGGGCACACAAACGGTAAGTATTACAGATGCAGCAGGATGTCAAAGTAATTTCTCACTTACAGTAAATCAACCCGCAGCCTTTAATATTATTTTAAATACACTTAATGAAAGTGTTCAGGGAAATGCAGATGGAAGTGCTGAAGCAATAGTTTCAGGAGGAACA
>JAHDHT010000064.1:0-5848 GCA_020631175.1 Chitinophagales bacterium | reverse complement strand
ATGTATAATTTCAGATATCGAAACGTTTCAAGCGGGGGTGGATGGAATAACAATTCGTCTGCGATAAGTTTCATTATTCTAAATGAATTGGATGCTTGTTCTGAGTATGAATTTGAAGTTACCGGAACTTGTGATAATGGTTTACAAACTTCTGCAACAAATGTAAACTTTAATACAAGCGGATGTGTACCTAATTGTCAAAGCGTAATTGGATTGTACGATAATAATATTCAAACATCATCTGTAATATTAACATGGGATTTATATGCAGGAGCAAATGGCTATAAATTGCACTATCGAAAAAGTGGCAGTAATTGGAATGAATATTATTCATCCTTCCCGATGTCTATTTTGTTTAGTTTAGATGAATGTGCTTCCTATGAATGGTATATTGAAGTAGAATGTAGTCCGGGTGTATTTGGTGATCCATCCCCACTAGCTGGCTTTAATACAGATTGTAATGCGATGCCCGATGATGATGATATTAGATTAGCAGAAACACCCGAGTTACAGTTCGATAATATTAAAGTTTATCCGGTTCCAGCCGGTGATCAAATCACTGTTGAATGGCCTCAGACAATTGAAACTGAAGTATACATTAGTGTATATAATAGTCTTGCAGAATTGATGTATACGGAATCATTTACTGAGCTTCATCAGTATCAAATACAGCTAAATAGCTTTCCGAAAGGGGTTTATCATCTGATTATTCAATCAGAAAAACAGCTGATCAGCAGAACTTTCGAAAAGCTCTAAAGATCATTTATACTTAATCGATGCTTGATAAGGCTAAAATGTATGAATTTAGCTAATTTTAAGGCATGTATACACCTGTTTCTGTATTCAGAAATTCATTAAAATATGGATTGATACTGGGGATGATTTCTATTCTCTATGTAATCATTTTGTATGTTTTCGATCAGTTGTTTAATTACTGGTTAACTTTCATACCGATCATTCTGACATACATTCTTGTTCATTTAGGAATTAAAGAACATAAAAGCGATCAGGGAGGCTTTATTGACCTGGGCAAAGCTATTATCATAGGTTTATTGGTTGTAGTAATTTCTTCCGTATTAATTAGTCTCTTTGATATTACTTTAAAGCAGGTTATTGATCCGGATCTTGCAAAAATGGAACTACTAAAGGCGGAAGAATTACTCGTTAACATGGGGATGGATGAAGATCAGATTGAACAAAACATGAAAATGCAGGAACGCTTTCAGCATCCAATTGTGCGATTTCTCGTTAGTGTATTAGGAAGTCCCTGCACAGGAATAATATTTGCCTTAATTGCCGGTTTAATTTTACAAAAAGCACCACCATATTCGAATCCATAATTAATGTCAGATAACAATTTAAAAGATCAACACTTAGACCTCACTGTTCTGGTTCCTTTATTAAATGAAGATGAATCAATAGGGGAATTAGCCGATTGGGTTAATCGTGTTTGCGCTGAGCATGACATTCAGTACGAACTGATTTTTGTCGACGACGGTAGTACAGATGATTCCTGGAAAGTGATTGAAGATTTATCTGATAAATTTTCTTCAGTAAAAGGAATTCAATTCCGTAGAAATTACGGAAAGTCGGCGGCCTTAAATACCGGGTTTAAAGCCGCCAATGGAGATGTCGTAATTACAATGGATGCCGACCTTCAGGATAGTCCGGATGAAATACCTGATTTAATGAAAATGATTAGGGAGGATGGATATCATCTTGTTTCCGGATGGAAGAAAAAAAGATACGATCCAATTTCGAAAACAATTCCAACTAAATTATTTAATGCGGTAACCCGAAAAGTTACCGGAATAAAATTACATGACTTCAACTGCGGGTTGAAGGCATATCAGAAAAAAGTGGTTAAAGGAATTGAAGTGTATGGTGAAATGCATCGTTACATTCCTGCAATAGCTAAATGGAATGGTTTTCCGAATATAGGTGAAAAAGTGGTTCAGCATCAATCAAGAAAATACGGAGTTACAAAATTCGGTGGTTGGAATAGATTCATAAACGGATTCCTTGATTTGTTTTCAGTAACTTTTACCAGTCGTTTTGGTAAAAAACCAATGCATTTCTTTGGAACATTAGGAACGATTGTATTTTTTATTGGAGGCTTATTGACTTTATATCTAGGAGTGAATAAAATATATTGCGAATATTATCTTAATATCCGAACCGATAGGGTAACCGTTGACCCTTTCTTTTATCTGGCTTTAGTTGCATTGATAATTGGAGTACAGTTATTCTTAGCAGGATTTTTAGGTGAATTAATTTCGAGAACATCTTCAGGTAGAAATAAATACGGTATTAATCAAAAAATAGGTTTTTAATTAAGACGCATTTATCAAATATTATTGTGGGCCCTGCTTTTCCCTTAAGAGGTGGAATTGCTGCGCATAACGAAATGCTTTCGCATCATTTAATTCAAAAAGGACATCCTTCCTCAATTGTTTCTTACTCGATGCAATATCCTGATTTTTTATTTCCGGGAAAAACGCAATTTCAAACAAATGAAGCCACCTCAATTCAGGCTAAATTAGATATTCAAAAAAAGGTGAATAGTATTAATCCACTTAGTTGGATTCAGACAGCAAACTATATAAATCAATTAGCTCCTTCTTTTGTAGTTCTGCGTTTTTGGATGCCCTATTTCGGAATGGCTTTAGGAACGATTGCAAGAAGAATTAATAAAAAGAAAACTACCGTAATTGGTTTAGCAGATAATATTATTCCACATGAAAAAAAACCGGGAGATCATATTTTAACGAGATATTATTTAAATGGTTTGGATGGATTAATGACTATGTCTACCTCAGTCGAAGCCGATGCGCTTTCATTTAATCAGGAACTAAAAAGTATTTACGCTCCGCATCCGATTTACGATCAATTTGGAGAAAGTGTTTCTAAAGAAGAAGCCTGCAAAAAACTTAATCTCGATCCTTCGTGTAATTACCTGTTGTTTTTCGGTTTGGTCAGAAAGTATAAAGGATTAGATTTATTACTTCAATCAATGGGTACTGAGGAATTTCAACGCTCTAATATAAAGCTGCTTATTGCGGGTGAGTATTATGATGATGAAACAGAATATCAACAATTAATCCATCAGTTTGGATTACAAGATTTGGTTATAAGTAAAAATGCATACATTCCCGATGAAGATGTTAAGTATTATTTTTCAGCAGCAGATTTAGTAACACAAACATATCATACAGCAACTCAAAGTGGTATTTCGCAGATTGCATATCATTTTGAAAAACCGATGCTAGTAACTAATGTCGGTGGTTTGCCCGAAATTGTACCACATTTAAAAGTTGGTTATGTTTGTAATAAAGATCCGCAAGAGATAGCTGAAAGTATTAACGATTTTTTTCTTAATAATCGTGAAGAAACTTTTAAAACCAATTTAATTAATGAAAAAGAAAAATATTCCTGGGATTATTTTGTTAAAAAACTTGTAGAAATTTACCATCAATGCAATGAGTGATCTAAAGAAATACCTGGAAAGTTCGGCATCCGTAAAACAACAAATGAGTAATGATGCTGCTCTTAATGAACAAATTCAGTTGATGATAAAAACAGCTGTTAACTGTTTCCAAAGTGGGAATAAAATTATCTTATGCGGAAATGGTGGTTCTACTTGTGATGCTATGCATATAGCAGAAGAACTTACCGGCAGATATCATTTAGATCGTCCTCCATTACCGGCAATTTCACTTAATGATCCGGCACATATTACGTGCACTGCAAATGATTACGGTTTCGAAAAAATATTCGAAAGGGGAGTTGAAGCATACGGAAAAAAAGGAGATTTACTTTTTGCATTTTCGACATCCGGAAACTCAAAAAATGTTGTGCTTGCTGCTCAAAAAGCAAAAGATCTTGAAATGAAAGTTATCGCCTTTACCGGAGTGTATGGTGGAGTATTGAAAAATTTCTGTGATATTTGGATTAATGTACCAAGTGAAAAGACTTCCCATATTCAGGAGGCACATATTACGATTGGGCATTATCTTATTGAGCAAATAGAAAATACAATGTTTAATTCTGAAGTCAATACTTAAATACAAGTTTCCAATAGTTCTTTTACTAATTCTTATCTCAATAATTGTTTGTTTTGAGTTTTTATTACCGTATGTAATGTTTGCTCCAAACTCAAAAATATATTCTATTTTAAAAGGTGTTAATCCATCCGTAAAAAATGAAATAGTTGAAAAATATAATCTAAAAAGCAAAACGATCAATTGGTTTGCTGAAGACGGATATAAAATGGAAGCCTTTTTCCTTCCTGCTGAAGAAATAAATCAGCATCCACCAACAATTATTTTGTTGCATGGAATTCGAAGTGATAAATTTCATTTTATTCCAATCGCACAAAAATTAAACAAATGGGGTTATAATGCTGTATGTGTAGATTTAAGAGGTCATGGCAATAGTGAAGGCACCTACACCAACTTTGGTTATACCGAAAAAGAAGATATAAAGCGTTTAGTTGATTTTCTAATGGAGGAAAATCGAATTACCGGATCTGTCGGAGTTTGGGGGCAATCATTAGGAGGAGCTGTAGCTCTTCAGGCAATGGCACATGACAAACGAATCGAGTTTGGCATTGTTGAGTCAGCATTTGATACCCTTATGCCTACCGTTCGAAATTATGCAAAAGTTTACACAGGGGTAGATCTTGATCCATTAATTCCTTCATTTATTAGTTCTGCAGAAAGAAGATTGAAAATCCCTTTTGATAAAGTAATTCCGGCAGATGCAGCAAAGCATATTGAAGGCCCCTTACTGTTAGTTCATGGTAAATTAGATAAAAGAATTCCTGTTGAAAATGCCCATAATATCTACAACAGTTTATCGAAAAGTATCGACCCTCAATTGAAAATTATCGAAGATGCGAGCCACTTAAATGTATGGGAAAAAGGAGCCGCAGAATATTTAAATCAAGTCCGTAATTTTATTCATGTCAACCATTGGCGAATATTCCACAGAAATGCTGTTTCTGAAAATCCACAACTATGAGCATCCTTCCAAAAATTGATAATACATGGACATTATTTCTTGATCGTGATGGTGTGATAAATGAGCTTTTAAGAAATGATTATGTTGCAGACTGGGATAAGCAGTGGAAATATAAAAACAATGCTGACCAGGCAATTGTTGAATTAAGCCAACTGTTTAAATACATCTTTGTGTTAACCAATCAGCAAGGAGTAGGAAAGGGGATAACCACACATGAACAAATACAAATGATTCATAAAAATCTCACAGAAGATATAAAATCAAAAGGTGGTAAAATTGATGCTGTTTATTATTCCCCTTATCTCGAATCTATTAAACATCCCTGGAGAAAACCCGGCATCGGAATGCCGGAGCAAGCTGCAAAAGATTTCCCGGAAGTAGATTTTACAAAGTCAATAATGGTAGGAGATTTTAAAACGGATATGCAAATGGCAAGGCAATTAAAAATAATTGCTGTTTATGTTGGGGAGGATGAAAACGTAGATTGGGATTTTCGTTTTAATGACCTCCTTTCATTCAAAAATGCAATTGTCAATCAAAAATAGATTCAACTAATCAATAATAAACATTTTGAATAATACATTGTTATATTGATAGTATTACTATCGAATACAATAGTGTTATTTAATTTAAATTATTGGCTATGAAGTACTTTTTTACCTTGTTTTTTGTCGTAAGTGCAATGTTTTCGCTCAAAGCGCAATTTAGTCCTGAAATAAATTTCATGAATCAGGGAGACATGCACATGAAGTTTTTGAACTTTCAGGATGCCATTTTTGCCTATGAAAATCATATTTCTGCATATCCTGATGATTATAAAGGATAT
>JAHDHT010000063.1:3860-19052 GCA_020631175.1 Chitinophagales bacterium | reverse complement strand
TTTACCGTTTGCGTTTCTGATAGTTCAACAATTGCATTTTCTCGGACTTCTTCCAAAATTTCGACATCACGCACTTTGTTCTGCCGGCGCAAGCTGCCAATTGAATCGGTTAACCGTTGCACTTTACTTTGCATTTCAACAATCGTTCGATCGAGAATATTACTCATTTCCAGTTTGGAGTTACTCAATATACCGACATTAATCGAATCGATTTTTGCTACAATATCATTGGCCATTTGAGCGGCCTTTTCCGGATCCTGATCTTCGACATGTACTTCAATCGCATCTAATGCATTTTTGAAAATCTTATAATTGCCGTTGAATTTTTTGTCGACTTTGTAATCTCTTAAGGGATCACTTTCTTTTACTTCATAATGCTTCAATAAATCATATTTGTTGATGATATAACTTACTAATGGCTGCGATTTTCCAATAGCAATCAAACGATCAATATCCGCACTTACCCCGAACATAAACACAGGATTTTCACCCGGCGTTTTGCTAAAGAGGTTTTGACGATCAATCATATAAGGGTTAGCCGCCAGGAAAACAGTGGTTGATTTGTAGTAATTAGGTTGTAGAAGAGAGAAAATTACCGCCAGAATTCCTGCTACCGCAGTCACAATCAAAATCGGCCATTTCCATCTCAGAAATACGCTTAGAATTTCTACCATTGGTTTTGTTTTTTATTCGACCCTTCAGGTCTGGATTCAGCGCTGCAAAGCTAAGAAAAATCAATGGTTAGCAGGCTTTCAAATGGACTAATCCTGTTCTTCCTTCCACCAGGCTTTCAAATCTTCATAACGCACTATATCTAAAGCAAAAGCTGCCCCGAATATTGTGATGCCGGATATGAAAAATGATAGGATATATGGGAGAGAAGACTGACTAATCAAATAGCTAAACATCCATCCAACCAAAAAGAGTAAAACAAAACAGAAAACAGCCTTAATCGTATTTGATATTTGGTATTGCCGGTTGGCTACCCACACATGCAGAATGGCCACAATTATCTGGGTAATTAAGGTTGCGATCGCCGCTCCAAGCGCTTTCATCTTCAAAATCAATACAACATTTAAGATCAGATTGATTAGCACACCGGCGATAGCAATGATGTTTAATTGCCGGAGTTTTCCATCAGCTGTAAGCAAAGAACCGTAGATATAAACCATAGCAACGGGTAGTAATGTGCAGATTAAAATACCAAAGATTTCAGCATAGTACGACGTGTATTCTGTGTAGAGTACTTGCATGATTTCATGTCTGAAAACCAAACAGGAAACAACTACCGGTATCAATAAAGCAAGCAGCAAATCACGACTTCTTTTCAGTAATTTTTGGATGGATGTATTCTCTTTTAGCAAACGGGCGAATCTCGGCAGCAAGATGCTGGCAAAAAGAAAAGCAATCATATTAAAGGCATCTAAAACTCTGAATCCTGCTGCATAAATGCCGCTTTCTTTTGCTCCTTCATCGCCTAATAATCGCTCAATCATCAATCCATCCATGCGATAATAAAGACTCATTAAAAGTCCGAGTAAAGCATAGGGCAGGGTAGATCGAAAAAGTTTTTTTATTAATTCAAGATCGATGTTAAATGAAATGCGCCCGCTTTGTTTTAAAACCATCATTCCGGCAATGATGGCTGTTAAAGCATAGGCCGCCATTTGGGTGAAAAGAAAAATTTCGATTGTGAACATCGATCTTAAAGAGGGTATAAATAAAAAGCTGCCTGCAAAAAGAATCAGTAGACTTTTATCGCAAATACTCAGTAAGGCATCTGTCCTGAATAGTTGTAGTCCGGCAATATTGGATCTGAAAAATTGAATCAGACTGATCAATATCTGATTGATGACCAGCAATGAAAGTAAATAGAATGCATATGAATTATAGCCGATCAAAAAGGCGCAGAGTAAAATGCTAATACCGAAAAGTAGTGATAAACCGGACTTTAAAACAAGGAAGTTAGGCAGATAGCTTTTTAACAAAGCCGGCTCTTGTGCAATAGACCGGTTATTGAAATTATTCAAGCCCATTTCCAGCACGATATTGAATAGTAAGCAGAGATTGAAAAGCGCGAAATAAAGTCCATAAGTCTCCGCTCCAACCAGGTTTTGCACGTTTCTGTCGATAGCAAAAATCCATATCGGCTTGATCAACAGATTGAGGATCAGCAACAGGGTCAGATTACTAAGGAAACGTTGTGCCATTATGATGTAAAAGTAATGGATTAACGAATATTATCGGGGATAGTATAAGATCGCTTGTGCTCTTTCGTTTAAACCCGGATAATTCAATAGAATTCGTTACGAGAGCGACAAGAGCAATAAAATCAGACTGTCTGGAAAAATTAGCATAGCATCGCTATGATGATTTTGAAGGCATTAGTGCAACGGTTGATTTTGAAGCTATTGTTGCTTGTAATAGATTTGCTAATGCATATTTCGGGTTAAACCACAATAAATTCTAATTTTGCCCAGCATGTCAGAGCCACAGGATAAAAAGGTGATTGCGATTAATACGCGGTTTTTAATTAAGGATAAGTTAGAAGGAATCGGGCGATTTACCAATGAAGTAATCAGCAGAATGGTTCAGTCAAATCCTGATGTGGAATTTCATTATTTATTTGATCGAAATTTTGACAGTTCATTTATTCATGCATCTAATGTTACCGGACATGTATTAAATCCTCCCGCCAGACATCCTTTTTTATGGTATTGGTGGTTTGAGCAAAGTATCCCAAAAGCGCTTAAAAAAATTAAACCGGATTTATTTATTAGTACGGATGGATATGCTTCTTTAAACACAGACATACCTCAATTGATGGTTTGTCATGATATTGCTTTTGAAACCTATCCTCAGTTTTTATCTTTTTTTACAAGAAGATTTTTGCTGCACTATACGCCGAAGTATGCAGAAAAATCAAAGCGAATTGCAACCGTTTCGAGCTATACAAAAGATGATATTGTAAGCCGATATGGAAAGAATCCGGATCTTATTGATGTAGTTTATAACGGTGCGAATATCAGCTGCAGACCATTTAATGAAGAGGAAAAAGTAGCAACAAGAAATAAATTTTCAAATGGAGCGCCTTTCTTTTTATTTGTAAGTGCGGTACACCCCCGAAAAAATTTAGGAAGAATTTTATTGGCATTTGACGCCTTAAAATCTGAAATGGATATTCCGCATAAATTGGTTGTTGCCGGAAGGATGGCCTGGAAGACTTCTAATGTTGAATCCATTTATAATCAATTAAAAAACAAAGATGATGTGGTGATGGTCGGACATTTGAAGATAGAAGAAATAGAAGCCTTAACAGCCTCAGCAGAAGCATTATGTTACTGTTCTTTATTTGAAGGATTTGGCCTGCCTATTTTGGAAGCCATGTATACTGAAACACCGGTTATTACTTCAAATGTTACCTCAATGCCTGAAGTGGCTGGTGATGCTGCATTGATTGTTGATCCGTTTTCTTATGAGTCAATTATGGATGCGATGAAACGTATTGTTGTAGAAGAAAAGCTGAAATCGCAATTAATCGAAAAAGGTAAAATTCAGCGACAGAAATTTAGCTGGGATAAGACTGCTGAGGCTTTGTGGCAATCCGCTGAAAAGTGTTTAATCTGAAAATCGTTGGAGTCACTATAATTTAATATCATTGTATCATAATTGAAATGACACCAAAAGAAATCAATAGTAAATTAGTAATTCCTTCATCGGATTCTGCTTCGCCTGTGAAAACGGAAGAGGCAGCCTTTATTTACAATTTTATAAAAGAGCGGGAACTAAAGAAAACATTAGAAGTTGGTTTCGCTTATGCTAAGTCGGCTTCCCATATTATTGCAGCAACAGAATCTGCACATATTGCATGTGATCCATTTCAGGACCATTATCAAAATTTAGGTCTCGAAAATATTAAGACCCTCGGATTGGATGGATTATTAGATTTCCGAAACGATTTTTCTCATAATGTTTTACCGGAACTGTTAAAACAGGAAAAGTTATTTGAATTCATTTTTATCGATGGCGATCATAAATTTGACGGTGAATTAATTGATTTTTATTACGCAGATTTACTATTGGAAGAAAATGGATTTGTTTTACTGCATGATACCTGGATGAGAAGTACAGCTTTAGTGTCGGCATTTATTAAAACGAATAGAAAAAATTATAAAGAGATACCAACCGGGTTAAGAAATCTTGCATTGTATCAAAAAGTCGGAAAAGATGAAAGAGATGGGATGCACTTTAAAGAATTCTACACCTTAAAATCAATATTATCACACTACGGTATCTTATATATGTCGTCAGGAGAAACAAATTGGCTAAAAAGAACATTGATGAAAATCAAAGATTGGATTAAATAAAACTATTTATCCGATGCCTGAAGTAATTTTTGATAATATAAAAAAAGCATACGCTGAAACCCTTGCCTTAAATAATGTTTCCTTTACTATCCCTAATCAAAAAATATTCGGATTACTTGGTCCGAACGGTGCGGGTAAGACTACTTTAATTCGGATACTAACTAATATCATTGAAGCCGACTCCGGTTATATACATATTAATGATCGAAAAATCAGAGGCTTTAATCCATTGAAGTTTGGCTATATGCCTGAAGAGCGCGGCCTTTATAAAAAGATGAAAGTCGGTGAACAATTATTGTATCTCTGTCAGTTAAAAGGTTTAAGCAAGAAAGAGGCGAAAAGTAAAATTGATTTATGGATTGATAAATTTGATATACAGGATTGGTGGAACAAGCGAATTCACGACCTTTCAAAAGGCATGCAGCAAAAGGTGCAATTTATTGCAACGGTATGCCATAACCCCGGACTTTTAATATTAGATGAACCTTTTTCTGGACTCGATCCAATTAATACAGAACTAATTAAAGAAGAAATTTTTAAACTTGCTGCTGAAGGAAAAACTATAATTTTCTCCACACATCGTATGGAGCAGGTAGAAGAAATCTGTAGTCATATTGCTTTAATAAATAAAGGCGAAATGATTTTGGATGGAGAAGTGGAAGCATTAAAAAATCGATTTAAGAAAAATATTTTCAAGGTTGTTGTAGATAATGAACAATTAGAAATTAAGGTAAATATCCAGTGTCTTAAGCAAGAGAATAATACGTTTTGGTTTCAATTAAATGAAGGGTTCACCTCCAATCAGTTGTTACAATCTATCCTTGATCAGGAAGTTGAAATAAAATCTTTTGAAGAAGAATATCCGAGCATTAATGAAATTTTTATAGAGCAGGTAAATCCAAACAGGCATGAATAGGATTTGGCTGATCATACAAAGAGAATACATTACCAGGGTAAGAAAATGGTCTTTTATTGTTACCACCTTGCTTGCGCCATTGGCAATGGCAGCATTATTTTCTTCACAGATTTATTTAATCTCTTATTCAGTCGATGATCAACGTATTTTAGTTTTAGATGAAAGTGGTTTGTTTCGAAATAAAATTCAAAATGATTCGGGTGGAGGAATAAAAGTGTTTTACGGTTCCGGTGATTTAAGCACCAATGAAAAATTAATGGAAAACGGTGCCTATGACGGACTTTTATATATCCCCAAAATGAACCTTGATCAACCAAAAGGTATTCAATTCTTTTCTGAAAATTTAATCGGTTTAAAAACGAAGAGCCATCTCGAATCCCAAATGGAAAATGAAATTCGAAGATTAAGAATTTTAGAGAGCGGCTTAACTTCTGAATTTTTAAGTCAACTCCAACCTGATATCAAAATCGAGCAAAGCGGTATTGCTTCAGGTAAAAGTGGTGATACCGTCATAGCTACAATTGCAGGATATATTATGGCATTTATTGTTTACATGGTATTGTTTATTTATGGCACCATGGTGATGCGATCCGTTTCTGAAGAAAAAACAAATCGTATTGTTGAAGTGGTATTGTCAAGTATAAAGCCGATACATTTAATGTTAGGTAAAATAATTGGTGTTGGCTTGGTAGGTTTGACACAGTTTATTTTATGGGGAGTTTTTATTTCAATCACCTACGGAATTTTAGGATTTATTTTTGCCGAACAATTAATGGAGTTACAACAATATTCCATTCAACCCGGATTAGCACCTTCTAATGAAGCGGCCGAATTAGCAGTTACGATGCAAAATCTGCAATCGGTTAATTGGTTAAGCTTAATCTCTGGTTTTCTTTTTTACTTTTTGGGAGGATACTTTTTTTACGCAGCATTATTCGCCGCTATCGGTTCAGCAATGGGCGAAGATTCAGATACACAGAGTATGATGTTTATCGTTACAGCACCAATTGTATTAGCCATTTTTATTTCGATGACGATCGTTAGTGCACCGAACAGCAATCTCGCCATCTGGTCATCCATCATTCCCTTTTTCTCACCCATCGTAATGACTGCAAGATTACCCTTCGGGGTTCCGACCTGGCAAATTATATGTTCAGTAATCGCCTTAGTCGCCGGATTTATCTTCACCACCTGGCTTGCTGCTAGAATTTATCGGGTTGGGATATTGATAAGAGGGAAGAAAATAACGCTCCGGGAAATCTGGCGCTGGATTTAAAAACATTAACCGTTCTCCACACCTAAATCCCCGAAAATCCGTTTATATTTGCAGAGTGAAGCGCTTTTTAGCAGTCATATTATGTAGCTTATATTTCGGAGTAGCCGTTATGCCCTGCTTTGATTTTGGCTGTTGTGATCAAGATCAAACAGCTGAAAAACAGCAAACTGAACAGCAAACTGAACAGCAAACTGAACAGCAAATGCCACAGGAAGAAGACAAAGGTTGTTGTGGTGATAGCTGCGATTGCCTATGCTGTTCCACAACATTCCCGGCACCTGAATTAGCTAATATTGAAGTGATTGAAACGATCATCCTCGATCAGGATACCTTCGTTCATCACTCCATTTATAACTTCCAGTATTCCCCACTTGTCTGGCATCCACCCGCCGATTCCTTAAGCTAAAACGTAAAGGTAAAGCACCTTTATTCGTGGTATTATCGAACGATGATGCCTAATTCTTCGTAAATTATATTTAAGAAAACTGAATTTTTAGAAAAATGGAATCAGTCAAAAGTCTGTTTTACGGACTTATAACGTTAGTTTTTATTACATGCTTTTTCAGCACTTCATCTGCCCAGGAAAATGTTGACTTATTGGTTAGCGGTGCATGTGAGATGTGTAAAAGCAATATTGAAGAAGTGGCCCAAAATCAAAAAGGAGTCATCTTTGCCGATTATAATTTGGAAACTGGTACACTGCACTTGTATGTTATGAATACGATATTTGATTTGGATAAACTGGCCAAAAAATTATCGCAAAGTGGATACGATAATGAGAAGTATGCTGCCCCGAACTGGGCATATAAAGCTTTGGATGGATGTTGCCAATATCGCGATATTGAATTTGCCAATAAAATAAATCCGGAATCGACTCAGAACTCTCAGGAAATAAAAACGGTACCTTCTCAAATAGCTCCTGCAGAATTTGTAAAAGGAAAAATATCAGGAAGAGATAAGGATGGAAATAAGGAAGCGTTGATAGGAGTCAATATTATCTGGAAGGATAGCAGCATGGGTACCACAACAGATATGAATGGATATTTTGAACTCAAAAGAATTCCGGAAACATCCATAGCAGAAATATCATATGTCGGATTTGAAGATCAAACAGTTGATTTAAGTAGCGCTGAATTTATTGAAATCGAATTAAGTCAAGGTAAAAAATTAAAGGAAGTCATTTTAATCGGACGGAAAAATACCTCTGAGATTTCATACCTCGCTCCAATACAAACGGTCAACATATCGGAAGAAGAATTATGTAAAGCAGCTTGTTGTTCTTTGTCTGAAAGTTTTGAAACAAGTCCTTCAATTGACGTTAGTTTTACAGATGCCGTTACCGGTACAAGACAAATTCAAATGCTCGGATTGGCCGGGAAGTATGTTCAAATTACAAGAGAGCTAATTCCTGACGTAAGAAGTTTAAGCAATATTCAAGGCCTTTCAATGATTCCCGGCGCATGGATTTCATCCATTCAACTAAGTAAAGGTGTTGGTTCGGTGGTGAACGGATTTGAAAGTTCAACAGGCCAAATCAATATCGAACTCAGAAAACCAAGGGATAAAGAAAAATTCTACCTTAACCTATATGGTAACCGTGGTGGAAGATATGAAGCCAATGTTTTTGCAAAATACCGACTTAATGAAAACTTGTCGACTGCAGTATTGATGCACGCAGATACAAGACAATTGCGCCTTGATTTTAACAATGACGGATTTTTAGACAATCCCTTAAACCAAGGATTAAGCGGTATAGGTAGAGTCCATTATCAAAATGAAAATGGATGGCAAGGACAAGTTGGAATCAGACTTAACACTAGTCAAAAAACTGCCGGGCAAATGCAGTACATACCAGATCTCAACCGCTTTTCAGATAGCGTATGGGGTAGCGATTTAAAGATGAATAAATATGAATTCTATGGAAAGGTCGGTAAGGTGTTTGATGAGGAAGGATTTGAAAGTGTTGGATTTCAATATTCTATTTTAAGACATGAAGTGGATAATGTGTTTGGACTAAAGTCAACTCAACAAACACATAATGGTTTGTTTTTGAATCTACTTTATCAAAAGAAAATATTTTCTAAACAAGAGTATATCAAAACAGGCCTTAGTCTAACAACTGATAATATTGAAGAGTCAGTCAATGGATTTTCAACAGATGCCACTTTTGATCGCACAGAAATAATACCCGGTGCTTTTGCAGAGCTCAACTTAAAACCATTTAATAATCGTTACGATTTAGTCTTGGGTGCAAGAACCGATTATCATAATTTGTATGGTTTGATGTTTATTCCACGATTGCATATTCGATATCCGATAAATGATGCCCATGTAATGCGTATGGTGGCCGGTAAAGGATGGAGAACAGCTAATATTTTCGCAGAAAATCCCGGTTTGTTTGCCAGTCACAGAGATTATCAAATTCTGTCTGAAGAAAATGATAATCCTTACGGTTTAGATCCGGAAGTAACCTGGAACTTTGGACTAAATTACACTTATCATATCAGTACTGGTATCAAAGCCGGAGCATTAAGTCTTGATTATTATTATACGCATTTTGAAAATCAGATTATAGCCGATATGGAGACCGGTAATCAAGGAACAATATTGTTTTATAATCAAAATGGTAATTCTTTCGGACATAGCGCTCAGGCTCAATTTGATTATGGTAAAATATTGGGCATGGATATAAGAGTAGCTTATCGATACAACATATCTAAAGCAGAATATGGCGGAACAATACAAACGGTACCCTTTAATGCTTTCCATAAAGCATTTATCAATTTAGCTTATGAAACGAATAATGATTGGCATTTTGATTATACTTTAAGCTGGAGAGGAAAACAAAGAATTCCATCTTTATGGTGGGATGAGACATTGCCCTCAGAACAAATTTATTCAGATCCATTTTTTGTTTCCAATGCCCAAGTAAGAAAAATCTTCAATCCAAATTTTGAACTATACGCCGGTGGTGAAAACCTGTTTAATTTTACTCAGGCACAACCTATTATTGATGCTGAAAATCCATTCTCAGATCGCTTTGATGCTTCGCAAGTATGGGGTCCGATTTTCGGAAGGAATGTATATGTTGGATTAAGGTATAAACTGTAGAGGCGAATTAATTCAATACTAATTCAGTGAACATAAACTTGTAGGGGCGAATTAATTCGCCCCTACGTTATTTTTGCGTAATTTAAAGGAATGGAAACGGAGCGCATAGCGATTGCAGATCTCGGAACAAACACCTTTCATCTCTTAGTGATGGATGTTCCGGCTGATGGTCCATCCATCCAACTCCACAAAGAAAAACGCTTTGTAAAACTCGCCAGAAATGGCATTCACCATTTTAATGAAGAGGTAATGCAGGGAGCAATCTCTGTTCTAAAAGACTATGCCCAAATCGCCGATGATTTAGGGGTGAAAAAAATAATCGCAACAGCAACAGCCGCTTTCAGAAATTCTAAAAACAGTCTTGAATTAAAAGATAGAATTAAAAAAGAAACAGGAATTGATGTGCAAATAATTTCAGGTGATCGTGAAGCAGAGTTAATTTATTACGGCGTAAGACAATCTTTGGAAATGACATCTGATGACTGGTTGATAATGGATATCGGTGGTGGTAGTATCGAATTTATACTCGCAAATGATAAAGAGATTTTCTGGGCGAAGAGTTTCCCAATCGGAGCAGCGATATTGAGAAATCAATTCCATTTAAACGAACCCATCAGCTCAGATGAAATAGAATCGCTTAATAAATTTCTAGAAGAGCATCTCCAGGAACTAAATGAAGTAATGAAAAACCGTGAGTGCTACCGTTTGATTGGTGCATCCGGCAGTTTTGATACGATTTTGGATATCGAACTCACCCTAAAAAATGAATCTCCTGAACCCGCTGTTGTTAGCGCTAAAGTTTCAATTGAAACTTTCCAAAAAATATACGAAGACTTGATATCTAAAAACCTCGAAGAAAGAAAAGCGACCAAAGGTATGACCGTTTATAGGGCAGATATGATGGTGGTAGCTATTATTGTGGTAGATTATATAATTCGTAATTATAAAATATCAGCCCTTTACAAATCAGATTACGCTCTAAAAGAAGGTATCGTCTGGGAACAACAACAAGATTTATTTAAAGTGCGTTAAGCTTAAACCAAACGTTACTTCGATCGCAGGGAGAAAACTTTTTACTCGCAAAACCAACATTGAACGAAAAAATAAGATTCCTTCGCTTCGCTCGGAATTTCTCGAAAAAACAATTTCCGACCAACAGGAGGGAACTCCTCACTCACAAGAAAAGCACTTGCAAAAAAAAGAAAGATTCCATCGCTCCGCTCGGAATGACATTTCCTTTAAACTCCCGAACCAAATCCGGAATTTCAACCCCACCCGTCATTTCGACCGCAGGGAGAAAACTTTTCACTCGCAAAAAAATATTCATAGAACAAAATAACGACTTAGCTCTAAAAACTCAATTCAGAATTCAGAATTCGTGAGCATCACTCCCCATTAAACTCCCGAACCAAATCCGGAATCTGCTTATACGAAAAGTAATCCGAAGACAATTGCGTATCCACCGATTTATTTCCATTCAAAATACGCTTCAAGATAGGTTTATATGAACGATGATCTAAGCGACGGCAAACACCATCATCTCCTTCCACAAAATAAACAGACTTCATAATCGGAATTTGTTCCCGCTCTTTGGCAGATTTTTTCTGCGTATATAAAATCTGATATTCGTAAACATATAATTTAACACCACCCGAAACAACACGCTCCAAAAAAGCCTGTCCTACTTTAAAAAAAGAAATATGTTCACCGGCATCAAAAGACTTATACGAAACACCTTCATAGCCAAAGCCAATCAGGTCACCCGGGCGATAGTTTTCAGCACCCTCTTCATTTTCGAAAAAAATACCATTATGAAAAACACTGGAAGTGTCAGGAGTAACGGTGCCCATAACGGTATCTCCTTCCAGTAAAATAATGTAATCATCAGAAGCATGAGCGAAATTCCATCCACCCAAAAAAAAGAAAATGAAAAATAAAATACGCATTATTGATTTTTTTCTTTCAAAGCAACTTCCCAATCGTAAGCGCTTTTTAATATATCCTCAAAAGAATATTTCAACTCCCAATTTAACTCTTCCCGCGCCTTTTTATTATCTCCGTAAATGGCAATTACATCGCCGGCACGTCGTTCAGCAAAGCGATAATTTAATTTTATACCATTAATTTTTTCAAAAGTTTGAACAGCTTCCAAAACCGATTTCCCTTCACCCGCACCTAAATTATAAACCCGACTCCATTCAGAAGAAGGCTTAGTCAACATCGTTTTTAATGCAGCCGTATGTGCTGCGGCAATATCCATCACATGGATATAATCCCGAATACAAGTGCCATCTTCAGTAGGATAATCATTGCCGAAAATACTCAGTTGTTCCAGCTCACCCGTCGCCGTTTTCGTGATATAAGGCACCAGATTCTGAGGGCGATCTATCGGCAATTCACCAATCAAAGCAGAAGGATGGGCCCCGGCAGGATTGAAATATCGCAGTAACATATAATTTAAATCATAAGCTGCATTGCATTGCTCAATGATTTGCTCACCAATTTGCTTCGTATGCGCATAAGGCGATTCCGCATCTTTAATTGGCGCATTTTCATTCACCGGCAAAGCATCTGCATTTCCATAAACCGAACAGGAAGAAGAAAAAACAAAATTCTGTAATCCAAATTGCTTACAGGCTTCCAGCAAATTCAACAAAGAATTCAAATTATTACGGTAGTACATATACGGTTCTAAAACCGATTCACCCACCATTTTATAAGCTGCAAAATGAATAATACCCGCAATATCCGGATGCTTTTCAAAAATTGCCGAAACAACAGCAGGCTCAGCCAGATCGCCGGCGAAATTTTCAACCTTTCGACCCGTAATCGCTTCAATACCTTCAAAAACAACAGGATTTGACCGCGAAAGATTATCCGCTACGACTACTTCAAAACCGTTTTCAATTAAATCGACAACCGTATGCGAACCAATATAACCGCATCCGCCCGTCACCAAGACTTTTTTATCCATAATATGCACTTATATACTCCGATTGAACAACTTTGTTCAGTCCCTCTTTCAAAGTACATAATGGTCTGTTGATCAGTGAGATCATTTTCGAGATATCCGGCATACGTCGTTTCATATCCCCTTCATCCAAAGCCGGAAGATATTCAAGAGCCGAAGAAGAACCACAAACTTCAATAATTGTATTCGCTAATTCCAAAATGGTGGTCTCTTTATCGTTTCCAATATTAACCACATCATTCACAAAACGATTCTCTTCAAAAGCACAAATTGTAGCATCAATATGATCATCAATAAAACAGAAAGTACGCGACTGCAATCCATCGCCGTAAATCGTAATCGGATCATTATTTTTCGCCGCTTTTATAAACTTGGAAATCACAAAATCAGTACTCTGTTTTGGACCATAAGTATTGAAAAAACGGAAAATCGTGTAGTCTAAATCATACTCTTGCTTATACGAATTGCAATAAGCTTCCCCAACATTTTTCACAATCGCATAAGGCAAGCGCGAGTTTAAAGGCGTTGTTTCTTCATTTTGCGGGAAGGTAACCGATTCACCATAAACCTCTGAAGATGAGGCATAAAAGATACGTTTCACACCCGTATTTTTACTCAACTCAAGAATGTTTCGGATGCCATTTATATCATTCAAAACCAAAATCGGATTTTCTAGAGTGCGTTTCACACCCACCACTGCCGCATAATGAAAAACATAATCGAACTGATACGACTGCATGATCGACGCAATCGGTCTGAACTCATTCACATCACAATGAATAAACTTCCAATTATCATAATCTTCAGAAGGCAATTTATTGGTGTCGCCCGTTAGCAAATTGTCCACAATCACCACAAAATTATCTGGATTTTTAACCAGCTTATCAGCTAATGAACTGGCAATAAAACCTGCCCCTCCCGTAACCAGGATCTTTCTCTTTTTCATAGAATTTCTCGCAAATTGGTTTACGAATTAACGATACAATGATACTGAAGTGTATGTGGATTGTCAAAAATTTGGGCACTCATTAATTCGAATTGTGTATTAGAATTCGTTATGAAAGCAACAAGAGTAATAAAATCAGGCTGTTTGGAAAATTAGCATAGCACCGCTATGGTGATTTTCCAAACAGCAGTGAAACGGCTTATTTTGAAGCTATTGTTGCTTGCAATAGAATTTGTAATACATATTTCGGATTTAAATGTAAGAAGAGAAAGTTTTGTGCTATCGCATCAGGCTGTGCTCCCGCTATTCGTTGCAACGCGCCCCCGATTCAGGCGTTTCAGTGTCGTTTTCGCTTGTCTTCCCGCTGGTCAGCCTTCGCTCAATCGCACTTCAATGCACTTCATCCGGGTCGGGTTTCCACTACTATCGGGTCTATGTTGCCGGCTCCCTTTCTTTGGTTAAGTTGAGGTGCGAGGTGCGAGGTACGAAACCGATTTGCTCCACACTCCGCACCCAATACCCACGCCCCACGCATACTGAAATTGACAATCACCGACAATCCTCGATTCACATTACGTGTATCAAACTAATTTCAATTTAATTACGTAAGTTTTACTTTTATGAATATGAGATACCTCTTAAGCCTTTCTTTAATCTTTATTTGTTTAATCGCCTGCAACAGCAAAGCAAAAAAAACATATAATGGAAAGCAAGATCCCTTTAATCATCAAACATGGAATCAACTCCTTCAGAAACATGTCCGCGCAAATGGTGATGTCGATTACAAAGGCTTTATAAAAGACAAAACACAACTCAACGAATATTGTAATGCCCTAACCGCTAACCGACCCAACGAAAACTGGTCGAAAGAAGCAAGTATGGCTTATTGGATTAATGTTTATAATGCCTTTACCGTAAAATTAATTGTAGATCATTATCCGGTTGAAAGTATAAAAGATATAAAAAACGGTATCCCTTTCGTGAATACAGTTTGGGATATTAAATTAATTGACTTTGGAGATGAGCAAATAGATTTAAATAAAGTTGAACATGGTATCTTAAGAAAAGATTACGATGAACCACGCATTCACTTTGCCGTAAACTGCGCATCTTTTTCTTGTCCGAACCTCCGAAACGAAGCCTTCACCGCTGATCGCCTCGAAGAACAACTGGCAGATGCTGCTAGACTATTTTTAAAAGATGAAAGAAAAAATAAAATTCAATCTGATAATGTCCAATTGTCGAAAATCTTTTCCTGGTTCAAAGGAGATTTCACTAAAGGACAAACATTAATTGAATTTTTAAATAAATATGCACCGCTTGAAATTAATGCCGATGCAAATATTAATCATCTGGATTATGACTGGACATTGAATGATGTGAAGGATTAAGCTTTCAGTAGCTAGTACTTAGTTACTAGTTTCTAGTTGAATGCTAAAATTGTCCCGCTGGCGGCACCGGACCTAACGAAGTGGTCCGAGGGTGGAAAAGAATAACCAATGTCCCGCTGGCGGGACCCGATCCAGCGCAGCGATCGGAGGGTGGAAAAAAATAACCAAATGTCCCGCTGGCGGGCGAGAAAATATATTTTCGAGGGGGCTTTGC
>JAHDHT010000063.1:0-3760 GCA_020631175.1 Chitinophagales bacterium | reverse complement strand
AATAACCAAATGTCCCGCTGGCGGGCGAGAAAATATATTTTCGAGGGGGCTTTGCGCAGCAAAAGCGAGGGTGGACAAAAACTAAAATTATGAAAATACTAATCATAGGAAACGGCATCGCAGGCATAACAGCCGCAAGACATATCCGCAAAAATAGCGACCACGAAATAATCGTGATCTCCGGCGAAACAGACCATTTCTATTCCCGCACCGCATTGATGTACATCTTCATGGGGCATATGCGATTCGAAGAAACCAAACCTTATGAAGACTGGTTCTGGATGAAAAATAGAATTCAATTATACAGAGCATGGGTAGAAACCGTCGATACAGATCAAAAACATGTAATACTGGATAACGGTAAGAGTATGAGCTACGATAAACTCATAATCGCTACCGGGTCTTCATCTAATTATTTCGGCTGGCCGGGTCAAGATTTAAAAGGCGTACAAGGTCTGTACAATATGATGGATCTCGAAGAACTGGAAAAAAATGCCCAACATTGTAAACATGCCGTAATTGTAGGCGGAGGATTAATCGGAATCGAATTAGGCGAAATGCTGCATTCCAGACATATCCCGGTCACTTTTCTAATTCGGGAAGATTCTTACTGGAATAACGTGTTGCCTCCCGGTGAATCAGCAATGGTCTCCAAACATATTCGTGAGCATGGATTTAATTTAATTACATCAAAAAACTTAGGTGAAATAATTGGCGATGAAAGAGGATGTGTTACCGGAATAAAAATTAAAGAAACAGGTGAAGAAATTGAGTGCGACTTGGTAGGCATTACTGCCGGAGTGCATCCGAATATTGAATTTATAAAATCAAGTAAGATCGATACCAACAGGGGAGTACTGGTCAACCATTATCTTGAAACCAATATTCCCGATGTTTATGCAATTGGAGATTGTGCCGAATTTAAAGAACCAATTGCAGGCCGAAGACCAATAGAACAAGTTTGGTATACAGGTAGAATGCAAGGGGAAGTATTGGCTCAGAATATTGTAGGTAACCGTCAACCTTACCGTCCGGGGCCATGGTTTAATTCTGCAAAATTTTTGGATATTGAATATCAAACCTATGGTATGGTAATGCCAAAACTAAAGGAAGGAGAAGAGTCATTATACTGGGAACATCCGGATGGAAAAATGTGCGTTCATATCGTTTATCAACCCGCTGATAAAAAGTTCATCGGCATAAATACATTCGGTATTCGTATGCGACATCATTTATTTGATCAATGGCTTAGGGAAGAACAATCTGTTGAATATGTACTTCGAAATTTAAGAGCCGCCAATTTTGATCCTGAGTTTTGTAAAATGTATGAAAGAGAAATTATTCAGCAATACAATCAACAAACAGGATCATCTGTCTATCTCCAATCGAAACGTTCTTTTTCTTCCGTCCTTTCATTTTTAAAAAAGTAAATCATGCAAACAAATAATTCTTTATCCTTAGCTAATCCACATCCACCCCAATTAAACTGGGCACAAAAATTAAGTTTGGCATTAGGTGCTTTGGGCGGATTAATATTATTAGTTGCCATCGCCGCTCCATCAGATTTAAATATGCAAAGCTGGCTTTGGCCAAGTCTTGGTTTATTAACGGCAAGCGGACTTTTATATACTTATTTCACTTATAAAGATAAACCAGCCGGAATCAAAAATGATGGAAACTTCTTTAGCAGCCTTTCTCATCGCGGAGTAGTAGGATGGGTACTCGGAATTATTATTACTGGCTTTTATGTGCTCTTATATTATTTCGAATCATATCTCGGTTTTAATGAGAACGGTGCGAATACAGGCTTGGTACAGATGTTCGATCCCTTAAGCATGTTCTTAAAAGGTAAAGCTGCAAGCCAGTGGTTTGTCTATGGTGTTTTATATACGGTCGCCATATTGGTAATGGGAGTGAAATTTATAGTAAAATACAGACATAATAAGTATCAGGTACTTAGAACCATTTCAGTTATGTTTTTTCAATTGGCTTTTGCTTTTTTAATTCCGGAAATTCTGGAAGGATTAAATAGTGATAAAGCATATTTCGCGAAAGACATGAAAAATATGTGGCCCTTAAATTATTATTTCTTCGAAGACTGGCATTTAGATAATATGTTAAGCGGAGGAGGATTGGGAATGTTTATGCTTGTTTTAGGAATCGCTATGATTTTTATCATCTCACCGATACTCACATATTTTTATGGTAAGCGTTGGTATTGCTCTTGGGTCTGTGGTTGTGGAGGATTAGCGGAAACTGCCGGCGACCCATTCAGACATTTGTCCAGTAAAAAATTAATCGCCTGGAAAATAGAACGATGGATGATTTATGCTGTGTTAGCTATTATCATTTTTGTAACAGGTATGGTATTATACACCTACTTCACCGGGCAGGCTCAAATTTTATTTTTAAATACCTACACTTTACGAAGCGCTTATGGTTTTTGGATAGGTGCAGCATTTAGCGGTGTGATTGGTGTCGGCTTTTATCCTATTCTAGGTAGCAGAGTTTGGTGCAGATTCGGCTGCCCGATGGCAGCGATTTTAGGATTGCAACAACGTTTCTTCAGTCGTTTCAGAATTACAACAAATGGTGGGCAATGTATTAGTTGCGGAAATTGCTCAACTTATTGCGAAATGGGAATTGATGTAAGATGGTACGCCCAGCGAGGACAAAATATTGTAAGAGCAAGTTGTGTTGGTTGCGGTATTTGTTCTGCCGTTTGCCCGAGAGGGGTTTTACGTTTAGAAAACGGTCCGGTAAATGAAGATCGTTTCGGTGAACCTAAGCCGATTATTATAGGAAGAGATGAAGTAGGTATTTTAAGTTAAACTCTACTCGTATCTTTGCACACAATTCAATGAAAATAAACGTAATAATCCCGGCATACAACGAAGAGCAATCGATTGCCAAAGTGCTCAACGAAATTCCTTCCGATATCGGAGTCACCGAAGTTATTGTAGTCAATAATGCTTCAACCGATAGTACAAAAGCAGTTGCCGAAGCAGCAAGCGCTACCGTTTTAGATCAACCCAAACCCGGTTATGGAAACGCTTGTTTGAAAGGCATGGAGTATGTTGCTCAAAAAAATCATCCACCCGAAATAATAGTATTTCTCGATGGAGACTACAGCGATTACCCCGATGAAATGCGCAACCTTATTGAGCCAATTTTAAAAGGAGAAGCCGAAATGGTAATTGGCTCAAGAGAACTCGGAGAACGACAAAAAGGTGCCATGATGCCACAACAGATTTTCGGAAACTGGCTGGCTACTACTTTAATCCGATGGATTTACGGAGTGCATTTTACAGATCTTGGCCCTTTCAGAGCCATCACATGGAATGCATTAATGAAAATCGGGATGGAAGATCAGACTTATGGATGGACATGCGAGATGCAGGTGAAAGCAGCCAAATTGAATGTCAAATCTGTTGAGGTTCCGGTGAATTATCGAGCAAGAATTGGCGTTTCAAAAGTCTCCGGCACGATAAAGGGGACAATTTTAGCAGGCTATAAAATTATTTGGACTATTTTTAAATTTTGGTTGAGATAAGTCTATGGCCTACGCAGTTTTAGCGACATATGTATTCCTGATGTGTATCATCTTTATCTTTTGTATGATAGAGTTGAAGCTGGCTTTTAAGTATCTTAGATATAAGAGAAATAATCAAAATTTAAAGTCCACCTTTCCGGAAAATATACCGCAAGAAGAACATCCTTTTGTAACGATTCAGTTGCCGGTTTACAATGAAAAATATGT
>JAHDHT010000062.1:17666-19086 GCA_020631175.1 Chitinophagales bacterium | reverse complement strand
TACTTTGGCGAACAACTAACTGCTAATTGTAATAATTGTGATGTCTGTAAAAATCCACCAAGTTTTATGGATGGAACAGAGCTGGCGCAAATGGCTTTGTCAGCTATAGTAAGAATTCAAAGACAAAATACTTCCTGTGGATTAAATATATTAATCGATGTATTACGTGGCTCTGGTCGTGCTGAAATTTTTGCCAGTAAATTAAATGAAATCAAAACCTACGGTGTGGGTAGAGGCTTGTCTGTGTTTGAATGGCGACATTATATGTTGCAATTTTTGCATTTAGGTTTAATTGAAGTCGCTTATGATGCCGGTAGTGCTTTGCAGGTTACTGAATTAGGATGGAAAGTTTTGAAGGGTGCATTCAATCCTCAGATTGTTTCATTTGTGGTGAATCAGCAAAAAGAAGAGGCGAAAGTAAGAGCTCCGAAAAAGCAAACGAATACAGAGAAATTCAATGATGCTTTGTTTGAATATCTGAAGGAAATTCGAAAAGAGCAGGCGGGTAGTGAAGATGTGCCTGCTTATATGGTATTTACAGATGCTGCATTAAAAGAGATGAGCATTCATCGCCCGGTTCAGCTCGAAGATTTTTTACAGATTGAAGGGGTCGGAGAGAAGAAGCTTGAAAAATATGGATTGTTATTTACGAGAGCGATTTTAGAATTTATGGCTATTTATTCTTCGAAGGGAAATAAAGTAAATGGAACAAGTCATTTAATCACCTTTTTTCATCTGTATTTTGATCACGAAACGGTGCCCATGGTAGCTGAGCGACGTCAGTTGAATGATAAAACGATTGCGAATCATATTACCAAATTGATGGATCTAAATTTCGATTTGGAAGTCAGTCAATTTGTGAATGATGAAGAATTGAATTTGATTAAAGAGGCGCGTGCGAAATTCAAAAATAATCCGGAGCAAAGTGTTTATGCTACGCTTGAAAACCAAATGGAGGCCTGGAAGATTTATATTGGAATGTATGCTTTAAGACGTGCCTGATTGATTTAAAAATCTTAACTTAAAGTATGAACAGTTCATTAGATTCTCTTGCCAATTTTGTAACCAATAATTTATTGCCGTTTTTACTTTATTCCGGAGTAAATACCATTTTTAATTTAGCATTGTTGTTTGCCTGCTGGATGTTGATGCAGCGGGTGCGAACTTCCGGAGCTAAAATGCTATTTGGTGCGCAATTATTAATTGCAGTGCTTTCAGTGATTCAGGCATTTATATATTTTATTACCAGTGCTTTGGATTTAATTCCGTGGAATATTTACAGGTATATAGGGTACTTTTTTCAATTTATCCGCATAATCGGTTATGTTATTTTTGTAATAGGAATGTTTAAATTGAGCAGAGAATATAAATCAGGAAATTAATTTATTATGACATCAACCTTAGCGAGTTTATTACCGCA
>JAHDHT010000062.1:15503-17566 GCA_020631175.1 Chitinophagales bacterium | reverse complement strand
TTAAAGCTTTAGGTGAGCTTGGATTTTTAGGTATGATGGTCGACCCCAAATATGGTGGCGGCGGAATGGATACGGTTTCATATGTCCTTGCAATGGAAGAAATTTCAAAAATTGATAATTCTGTTTCAGTGTGTATGTCTGTAAATAATTCCCTTGTTTGTTGGGGATTAGAGACCTATGGTACAGAAGAGCAAAAGCAGGAATTCTTAGTTCCTTTAGCTAAAGGTGAAATGGTTGGTGCTTTTTGTTTGAGTGAACCTGAAGCAGGATCTGATGCTACAATGCAAAGAACTTCTGCTGTAGACAAAGGCGATCATTATGTATTAAATGGCACCAAAAACTGGATTACCAACGGAAAGCAGGCTGGCGTTTATCTCGTTATTGCGCATACAAACCCTGAAGCCGGTCACAAAGGTATTAATGCTTTTATCGTTCCTGCCGATGCGGAAGGAGTGACAACCGGAGCTAAAGAAATGAAATTAGGTATTCGTTCAAGTGATACTTGTTCTGTAATGTTTCAGGATGTGAAAGTGCCTAAAAATATGCGTATTGGGGAGGATGGATTTGGATTCAAATTCGCAATGAAAACATTAGCCGGTGGAAGGATAGGTATTGCTGCTCAGGCTTTAGGAATTGCATCGGGAGCAATGGAATTAGCTTTGGCTTATTCGAAAGAAAGACAAGCTTTCGGCAAACCGATTTTCAAACATCAGGCGGTCTCTTTTAAGTTGGCAGATATGGCTACCGAAATTGAAGCGGCGAGATTATTATGTTTGAAATCTGCGGCTGATAAAGACAATGGATTAGATTACACTTTATCCGGTTCAATGGCTAAAGTTTTTGCTTCTGAAGTGGCGATGAAGACTACTGTTGAAGCTGTTCAGGTGCATGGTGGATATGGTTATGTAAAAGAATACCACGTAGAACGATTAATGCGGGATGCAAAGATTACACAAATCTATGAAGGTACTTCTGAGATACAGCGCGTAGTAATCAGTCGAACTATTTTAAAGTAATATTTAGTATTTATTAATATTTGAAAATGCAGATTTGAGCATTTACAATCTCGTATATCTGGACTTCAAATTTTCCCGAGCGAAGCCGAGGGAACTTTCGGTTAGAAACGTTTGTGGTTTATCAGCTTAGATGAATACTAAAAATGCGGAAGATATACTTCAAAAGGCTAAGTACATACCTCTGCTGTGCTCCAAAATTTATTGAAGTTTCGTTCTGCATGCAATGAGGAATCTTTTCATTCGAAGAGTAAGATATTAATCGAAGTGATTAAATCAGTTTCATTTAATGTGAATTTCGCACAAATATCATCTCGACCAAAAGGAGAGATCTTTTTGGTTGAGTAGCAATATGTTTATTGAAAAAACAAGATCCTTCGCTGCGCTCATGATGACATTCGGGTGAAAATACAATTTACCCTTGCTCGTACATTAGATAAAAACGTTCGAGTAGTACGGTTAACTCATATTCTGACGAATTCAAAACCGTTTCTAAAGGTAGATCGCAAAAACGCATAAACTCATCAATTTCCCGCCGATCTTCATAGCCGGTTACCTGAATAGCCAGTGAACGCAGATGCTTATCATAAGCATTGTATTTAGCAAGCTTTGCTCTGCTTGCGGCTAAGCGTCTTTGGTGTGGATGGAATTTCTCGTAGAGGAAAGTAATCGGCCCCTCAATGGTATAAGTCGGTAAACCGGTTTCCTCATTTCTAGTAATGATTTGTTTTTTGAAAACCGGCATTTTAACTTGAATTTGAGCCATTTCTTTCGGCACTTCCAATTCTAAAAAGGCTTGCTCAAACTCTTCAGGTGAAGGCACATTGTAAATTTCTATTGTTTGAAGCTCATAGAGTTCTGAAAGCATCAATATCTTTTTCCTTCCGTCAAAATCCGCTTCTTCAAGTTTAAAACGATGACTTTTATAACCAATACCGGAAATTAATATTGAATCGCCCGGTGCAGCTTTAATTTCAAATTGACCTGCTTTATCCGAAATAGTACCGCTTACATCACTCAGATTCACAACATGTAAATAGGCGATATTTT
>JAHDHT010000062.1:14325-15403 GCA_020631175.1 Chitinophagales bacterium | reverse complement strand
GAAATAGTACCGCTTACATCACTCAGATTCACAACATGTAAATAGGCGATATTTTTTCCGGATTCCAGATCACTAAGGTGCCCTTCAAATACAGTATGCGTTTCCTGAGCGGAAAGGCGCAAAGCGCTTAAAAGGATAACAAATAATATGAATAAAGTAAATCTCAAAGCTGTTAGAACGCCTTATTGTTCAAAGTATTGGAACGAAAGTAATCTATTTTGTTTAATGTTGATGCCTTAATTCGATCCGCTTAATGCCGACTGCGTTTTAATTTCATCTACCAATACATCCAATTGATTGCTTTTCGACATGCTGATAAAGTTTCCTTTACCGCTTTTGGCCAGCTTTCTCATGGTCTGACTTGCTTTTTTATCATCACCAAATCCAATAACAGAAACTTTAATTTCATCATTATTAGCATATCGTCTTACCATGTTTACCAGGTCGTTCTCTCTGTTTTTAGCATTGTATTGATTGAACATTCCATCCGTAGCCAGAATGATCTGATTATTTCCATTAGGGATATAATATTGTAAAATGGTTTCATAAGCAGATTCAAATCCACGCACACCATTTGTTCTTCCACCTGCTTTCAATGCTTCAATTATCTGATTAATTTCTTCATGATTTCCGGCTGAAGTAGTTTCGAGAACGGTCAGGGCATCGGTTGCGTATGTAACGATTGTGATTTTATCAAAATCACGTAAAACATTTGTTAGACTTTGCATTGATTTTTTTAAGGCCGGTAATTTGTCTTCATCTTCCATCGATAAAGAAACATCGATTAAAAAAAGAATATTATTTGGCGCAAATTCCGCTTTACTTAAGGTTTTAATCTCCGGTTCAGGCTCCGGCTCTTTTTCGATTACAACTTCTTTTTTATCAATTGAGCGACTTTCGTTTTCCCGCTTTTCTTTTAAACGGGCCATTAAATTTTGAGGCTTTTTTGAAACGGTTGAAGGTTTTTCTTCTGCCTCCAAAGAATTTTTCTTCTCAGGCACCAATGCTGTTATATCCTCTTCTTCCATTATCGGCACTTCATCATCATCCGAAAAATCATCTTCCTCTTCATCTGTCT
>JAHDHT010000062.1:11514-14225 GCA_020631175.1 Chitinophagales bacterium | reverse complement strand
GCATCACGACTTACGATTTCCTGTTCTTCTTTTTCACTTTTAAGTTTTGCTTTTAGCTTTTTGAGTTCTTCAATTTCTTTTGGAGTGATAGAGCCCGGACAAGCCGTTAAAGCATCTATATCGAAGCGTTTTATTTTTCCTTTGACTGTCAAAACAAGTGGTTCGTCTGAAGCCGTATGATACATTTCTACTTGCTCTTTAAAATTGCCTTTATCGCCTGTGTAATAAAAAATATGAATACGAACACTTTGCCCCGGCCCTAATTTATTCTCCGGATTATAAATTTGAATAGTTTCTGTCGGGAAAGTAGGGAGGAAAGTAATCGTTTTTCCTGAAGTATTAATTATATCAAAAACTGCCGGTTCGCCTGTCCATAATTCTACATCTCCATAATCGAAGGTTTTCGGAGCGACTTTTAACTGTCCGAAGACCTGAAAGCCAATAAAAACGGTAAAAAGCAGGATGGCAAATTTTTTCATATGCATTATAAACGAAGCGTATTTAATTTAATTATAGTTCATCTTCCAGCATTAAAAGTCCTTCAAAAGGATCACCCGGAATATTCAATTGGAAAGCAAAAGCAGCCTCAGTGTTTAATCCGGATTTCTTTGCAGCTATAATTTGTGCTCTGAATGTGTCGTCATTCTTCTCCAGCAAATGATGCTCTATCAGCATGTGCCGGTATGCATATTGCTGGATGGATGGGATGGATTGTGCAAAAATTTCGATTGGGAAGGAAGGTGTTTTGAATTTGACAACTACCGTTTCGGCTCCCCGAATTTTTTTCTTTCTCACTTTAAATTTTTCTTCTTCAGAAAAATAAGCTGTGCAGACTTCTATGAAGGTTTCGTGATCCAGACAGTAGCAAATGATATCTAAATCACTTGATGAAATGGCAATGTCAATCGGTATGGTTCCGGTTAATACCGGTTCGAAAGCTTCCAATTTTTTGAAAAGCTCTAATTTTTGCAGGGTTTTCCATGCAAGACGCTGAATAGGGCTTCCTTCTTTCAGGTAGGATGGATCAATGAAATTCACTGCAAGCAAAGATATTTATTTCTTTTTACGGACGGAATATTTCACTTGTTCATCTAAAAGAATGGCTTCCTGTAAAATCAATTCAATTTCCTGATGCGGAATATCTTTTATATGAAAGATATCAATCCCGGCTATTTGCTTTCTTCCTTTTGTTTGAAGGATAGGATGAGATGAAAGTTCATTTGCTCTGGTAAATGCCAGTTCGATACCGTTTCCTTTAATTGGATTCAAATAACAGATCCACGATTTTTGATAGTAAAAAGGAATTTTAAATCTGATTTTCGGAAAAAGATTTAAATCGGAAGTGAAGTAATGATGGAAGTAGCGTAGAATTTCTTCCTGTTCGTTTTCGAAATCTAATATGAAATCTTCTACGCTCATAAACGAATGTAATAATAAATAGTGAACAGTTTAAAGATTTAATCGATCTATAAACTATTCACTGTTTTAAAAATGAATTATTGCGGTCGTTTTTTCTTAGATCAGAATCTAAAACCATATTGTAGTTGCAGACCTTGCTGACCCAATAAGTCTTGCGTGCCTGAAATTGTTCTAATAGAGTAATCTAAATCTGTATTGTAAATTAAATTTAATTCATGTCGACCCCGAATCCATCCAAAACCAAATGATAATTCATTATAGAAACTAACAGGTTCTTTATTTTCTATTCTTTCATTGATATTTACATTCGATTCAGATGTTTCATTATCGTAAAGTAGTTTATTTTTCGAATTCACTATCAGATTTTGATTAAATCCTCCAAAGAACTTCAATTGATTTTTGTCATTCACTTTTATATAATAGTTTAATCTTACCGGAATACTTAGCATTTGTTCTGTTGATGAGAATTTAAGTAAAGATGATCCGGGTTCATTTGTTTTAACTTGGATCGTTCGCTGTCTAAACAGTAGACCCGACTCCAGAGTAAAGTTCGAACTAATTTTTCCTTCTGCTTGAATACCTATGTTTAATCCGATTGAAGGGACGGATGAAAACTGATTATCAACAGAAATCAAGTTATAGTTTGATAATTCAGTTCCAACTACTGCTTTGATATTTTGTGCTTGAAGTTGTGTTCCAAAGATAATCGCTGCGATAATAAAAGTAATTTGCTTAAACATGATCTAAAATTTAATGTGTTAAATAATAGTACAAGTTTACGCCGCTTAAGCATCTGATTAGAAATGAATATTGCAAAGGGGAGAATGCTGTTACGGAAAATCGCAAAAGAGGTGTTAAGTCTTGAGAACGTATAATGTAAATTTCTCCACCCTCGGATCACTGCGTTAAATCCGGTCCCGCCAGCGGGACAGGGTTTAACTTGTATTGCATTAGTATCTTTTAGTCTCTCGAACCGTTAACAGCAAACCAAAAAACTGCAAAAAAACTAAGACGCTGCCAGCATCTTACGATCATACTCGCCTGTTCCTAATTGATGTAATAAACTAAAGTGCGATTTTAAGGCTCCGTAAAAGGTGCTGTGCTGATGATAAGGAATATTGAATTCATCTGCGGTACTTTTTACGATAGATGAAATTTTTCTATAGTGAACATGACAAATATGCGGAAACAAATGATGTTCAATTTGATAATTTAAGCCTCCTACAAACCAACTAAATGCTCTGCTCTTTTGAGCAAAATTTGATGTGGTAAGCAATTGATGAATCGCCCAG
>JAHDHT010000062.1:5970-11414 GCA_020631175.1 Chitinophagales bacterium | reverse complement strand
TTTCATTTGAACAAAATCTTTAGCTGTTATCCAGTAAAGTGTCATGATCGAATAAAAGAACGGAGCATAAAATGCCTGAAATCGGAATTTCTTTCCCGGTTCCTGATTTGGAGACATTCTTAAAATTGAGCCATCATGTAAATCTTCATCATGCCCGTGAATATTAGTGAAGCTATGATGTAAGACATTATGTTGTAATTTCCAGGTGGTATGATAGCCGCCAATAAAGTTTAAAACAAGTCCTAAAAAGCGGTTTACCTTTTTATTTTTCGAATAAGAGCCGTGATTAGCATCGTGCATAACCGAAAGTCCTATTCCTGATGCGCCAAATCCCATAATAGACCATAATAAAATATGGATCCAGGCATTTTGAATTCCCCCAAGTAAGATAAAAGCGAAAGGAACGAGGTATAAGCTGATCATAAAAGCCGTCTTAACCTTCATGTTCAGATTCGCATGTTTTGAAATCTTGTTCTGCTTGAAGTACTGTTGTACTCTCTTATTCAATACTTTATAGAATTCGGGGCGATCAGCGGTATTAAATTTTACGGACATATCTGCTTTATCAAATAATGATTATACAAAGAATACAAAGTCGATTATTAAAAGTTTTGAATTCCTGCTAATCGGTTAAAATTAAGGGTAGTTCTGTATAAAGACGTAATATGCACGAAAAGTATTACATTTTAGCAATAATACAAGCATAATTAGTCAGCTGTAGAACAATGATCACGAATACAACAAGGAAGTTCTGGGTCTTTTTGATTTCCATTCTCGCTATTTTCTGGAAGAAGAAAAGCCGTCGGAAGTGGATTGTAATCCCCATTGGACTTATTGTCGCCGGTTTTTTCATTCCTCAACCAATGCTTATTCCGGTAAAAGGAGCTTCAACAAATGACTGGGATAAGCAATCATTCTGGGCCTATCCATGGGGTACTTCAATTACCCATAAAGGCATCGATATTTTTAAAAAGAAAGGTACACCGGTGATTTCAGCTTCATATGGCATTGTAGTTTATGTTTCGGAAGGAGGTAAAGGCGGATTAGCAGCAATGGTCTTAGGTCCGAAATGGCGTTTTCATTATTATGCGCATCTTGATGAAGTAAAAACAGGAGCTTTGCGCTTCATGAAACCGGGATCGATTATAGGAACAGTCGGTGATTCTGGAAACGCTAAAGGAAAGCCGCCGCATTTACATTATTCTATTACCTCACCCTTTCCGTATCCTCATTTGTTTGATGGCAAAGCAGTGCATGGATGGAAGAAGATGTTTTATTTAAATCCGGATACATGGCTGAGATAGGGGGGAGTTCAAATAAAAGTTCAAGTGTCAAATTCAAGTTCAAATTCAAATCCTTCGCTTCGCTCAGGATGCTCTGCGGTCAACTCCTTCCCAGCAGGGAAGGATAGAATGCTCCAAGAGTGCAACGATTGGCAAAGCATTCTTGGAAGGGGTTAACAAGCTCAAGTGTCAAACTCAAACTCAAAATAGCAGATCACGGCTTCAAATATTATTTAAACAATTTCGCCCCAAAGCTTATTCATTATTCAACAATCCATTATGAATTTAAATTATCTCGCTTTTTTTCTTATTGCGTTCGTGCCTTTAATTTTGGCTTATTTGTGGTATCATCCTAAAAATAATTTCCTTGCAAACTGGAAAGGAGACAAACCATTTGATTCGGAAATATTCCGCTTCCCAAAAGTCATTTTATTTTTCCTTTTAAGTTTTACTATCGTCTATGGTTACATCAATTTAGTGATTCATCAAATGGGTTTTTATGAATTATTTTTTACAGATATCATGCAAGGAAATGAAGCCAGTAAAAAAGTAGTCGACGATTTTTTGTCGATATACGGAGATAAGCACCGCCATTTTGGACATGGGGTTTTTCATGGTGTTATTAATGCCTTCGTTTTTGCAATTCCTTTTTTAGGCATTTATGCTTTGCTTGAAAAAGTACCCTTTAAAAATTTCCTTTATCACTTTATGTATTGGTTAATTTGTAGTGCAATTATTGGAGGCTTAATTGCGGAGTTTGTTTAGATGGGTGTAAGGTCTAAGGTCAGTAAAAAATTTATTTTGTCTGCCGATTGAATTATAGTTGAATCTTAGATTTAATATTTTTTTTCTCCACAAAAAAAGTTAGTTTCATTAGCTGTAAAATGCAATTTAACTTTCCATTACTTATTAATTCTATAGGAATAGGTTTTTCCTTAATTCTTGCTTTTGTTTTTTTTAAACGATCAAAATCACAGATTTATTTAGGGGTAATATTTTTTGCAGTTTTTCTAAGTCTTTTTGAAGAGTTTTTTTGGTTAAGTAATCACATAAATGAGTTTATTCATGTTGCAGAAATAGCAGCTTTTGCACCTTTTCTAATTCCGCCTTCACTTTACTTATACTCAAAGTCATTAAGCAGGGAGAATATAAATACACTAAATATTCTCCATTATATTCCGGCATTGCTGATTTTTATCAACTTTAGCCCATTTTACTTTTCAGGAACGGAATTAAAGACTTGTTATATAATAGAAGAAATAACAAATACTGAATCTTCAATTTGCAAGAATTTATTACAGAGTAATGTTATTACTATTATTAGTGATAAGATCACTGATATTTTAAATATTTTTCAATTTATACTTTATCTAATTCTGTCTATTCCATTTTTAAAGGAAATGTTGAATACGAAATCAAATAAAGTACAATCGAAGTTTAATGACTGGTCTAATCTCTTGATAGGGCTTACTGCACTTGCAATTATTTTTATTGTAATTGATTTACTTTTTATAAATCAGAATTATGATTTTTTCTCTGTTTTCTATTTAACATTTATCAGTGTATTTGTTGTTTTTAGAATGCTGGATGAGTCTCTCTTTTTAGGTGATCATTTAAAAGCCAACAATTACAAAGCAGTTACAAACATTGAAGTAAAGAACATAGTTTCTGATTTAAAACAATACATCGACCAAGATGAGGTATATCAGGATACGAAAATGTCAATCGAAAAGGCATCGGCTAGCTTAAATCTTCCAAGAAATAAAATCGCACACGCTTTAAAAGTTGAGCAAATAGATTTTAAGGATATACTTAACCAACGAAGAATTAATAAAGCAAAGCAACTTTTACAGAATAGTCCTGAATTTACTATCGAAGCAATTGGCAAAGAAGTCGGCTATTCTTCCAAAGCTACTTTTTACAAATACTTTAAAAAGTACGAAGGCATTACTCCAAGTCAATTCTTGGCAAATACTTAGTTCAATTATGCATATCTGTACCGTAAACCCAACAATAGCAACACTTTAGGCGAAATAATAATGTTTGATTTGTGATACTATTTTAATTACTAAATCTTAAATTATGATTCGCTATTTCGTTTTATTTATTCTCTTCTCGAGCGTATATCCGTGTTATTCTCAAAACAATTATTGGAACAAAGAATCCCCGTATGAAATTGGTCTTAAAAAAGATCTCATCTTCTCAGGAGTAGCATTAGGTACCTATTTCACAGGAATGCACATTTTGAGAAATGAAGAAACTCCGGACTTTACGATCGGAAGCTTTACACAATCAGATATTAACCAAATTAATGGCTTTGACCGATCTTTTGCAGGCACATGGAATCCCGGGGCAAAGGATGTAGGGAAGGTTTTTAAATTCACAGGTAAAAATTTAGTTCCTCTTGGTTTATTGGCCTTACCGGGTAATTTAAAATCAAGAGCGAGTCTTGGTTTGATGTTTTATCAGGGCTTTTATTTAAACGGGGGATTAGTGACCCTTGCAAAAGGAACCACCGATCGTTTTCGGCCATTTACTTATTTAAATCAAAGTCAAATTGAGCAGCTTGGTCAAGAAGACAGAGAAGAATTTTTAGAAGATATTGAGGGAAGTGATATTGAAGATTCTTTTTATTCTGGAGATGCTGCAGCTACAGCTTACGGACTTATGTTTTTTGCGAAAGTATACAATGACTATTACCCGGATTCAAAATCGAAATATATTGTCTGGACAGCGGCAGGATTAGGTACCGGACTTGGGGCATATTTTCGTGTTAAATCCGGCAAACATTTCCCTTCAGATGTTATTGTTGGCGCATTAATAGGAGGAGGTTTTGGTGTTTTGATTCCTCATTTGCATAAAAAGAAAGATGGCAATAAATTGTCTTTTTACCCTTCAGCTAATGGACTTTCTCTTTCATATAATATCAGATAAAAAAATCTTCAGCGGACTTTAATAAAAAATAAAAAGTTCGCTGATTTTTTATCTTTAAGTATTAATAATGTTTTTTTAGGCAACCAATATAGTTCGATAATAAATGCCCGCAACAGCGACAGTAATGGTTATAGCTGAGTTTTGAAACTTTGCAGCAAAATGACCGGAATGGTTTGGAGCTTTGCGGAAAAACAGATCGGGCATATTTGATGCAAGTTGAAAGGCTTAGCTATTTGAATGGATGGCGCGGTGCCGTTTCGATTTGCATTTTTTTATTTGGGTGGATGGGGTTTTGTTTTTGGATGGATGATTTTTTGGAAGGATAAGATGAGGCAGTTGCCCTTATTCAAATTCAAATTCAAGTGTCAAGCTCAAGTTCAAATTTGTTTGGATGAAACTCCTTCTGTTAAAAGGTGTAAGGTGTTGGGTGAAAGTCGTAAGTACTTTTTAATAAGAAAAATCACTTGCACCTTATACCTTGCTACTAACTACTTATTTCAAGCTGAAAAACTTGTTCCGCAGCCGCAGGTGTCGCTGGCGTTTGGATTATTGAAAATGAATCCACGGTTTTGGAGGCCGTTTAAAAAATCGATTTCCATACCGGCAAGATACATAGCATGTGCTTTATTAATAAGAATTTGCAATCCTTCAAAATCGAATAACTGATCGTTTTCTTCAGGTTTATCGAAACCGAGAATATAACTTAAGCCTGAGCAGCCTCCGCCTTTTACACCAATGCGCAAGTGATGATCTTCCGGCACTTCTTTTTCGTAGCGAAGCATCTTTACTTCGTCGATCGCACCTTTGGTTAATCGGATTGGACAGGGCATGGTTTCTACTTTAAGGACAGTCATTTCTCTTTTCTTCTTGTAAAATTAGTAAACATATGACCATTTTATTCAGTTCCCTTAATGAAAATGTATATTTTCGTCTTTTACAGGCGTTATCGTCTACAAAACATTACAAATCATAATTTATGGGGGTAGAAAATGTGCTCGATCTGCTGAAATATGTGCTACCGGCGCTGGTAGTCTTTTTCACAGCCTATTTTATTTTTGACACTTTTGCCAAGCGACAGATTGAACAGAGTCGTATTGAGTATCAAAGTAAAACGATTGATCAGTTGTTGCCCTTAAAACTGCAGGCATACGAACGACTGGCTTTATTTATTGAGCGTATTTCGCCGAATAGTTTAATACCCCGTGTGAGCGCTTCAGGAATGTCGGC
>JAHDHT010000062.1:0-5870 GCA_020631175.1 Chitinophagales bacterium | reverse complement strand
AGCGTATTTCGCCGAATAGTTTAATACCCCGTGTGAGCGCTTCAGGAATGTCGGCGCAGGATTTACAACTCGCTATGATTGGAAGTATCCGTTCTGAGTTTGAACATAATCTTACACAACAAATTTATGTGTCGAATCAGCTTTGGTCGCATATTTCTAATCTGAAAGAAGAAATTATTAAAATGATTGTTGCGGTAGGTAAGACTTTGCCTGAAGGTTCGACAGGGGCTGATATGAGTAAAGCGGTGTTTCAGTTTATGTTAAATCAAAAATCAACCTTCCCGACGGTTCCTATTTTAGAATTATTGAAACAAGAAGTCCGCGAATTGTATTAATTTAAAGATGGAAAAGGATTTTGCAGGTAACTTTAGTGTTCGCCTGCCTACAATCATCTTTTATTGATTGCCATTTCTAAGAACAAAACCAAAACATTTTGAAATTACGGAAAGACCAATTTAAAACCGATTCCGGTATTAATATAGAATCGACTTATGCCAAGGGGCATGCTGATCCAGGATTACCGGGAGCGTTTCCTTATTTACGTGGTGTTCACAAAGAAATGTATCGTTCGCGCTTGTGGACGATGCGACAGTATGCCGGTTTTTCTACAGCAGAAGCAAGTAATGAGCGTTATCATTTTTTATTGAAACAGGGCGTAATGGGTTTGAGTGTGGCTTTTGACTTGCCTACACAAATTGGATACGATAGTGATCATGATTTAGCGGATGGAGAAGTCGGTAAGGTTGGCGTTGCTATTGATTCGATTGAAGATATGCAGCGTTTATTTAAAGGCATTCCGCTGGCAGATATTTCGACTTCGATGACTATTAATGCCACCGGATTTATTTTATTGGCCTTATATATTGCTGTTGCCAAACAGCAAGGCGCTGATGTTTCCGGTTTAAGAGGTACCATTCAAAATGATATTTTAAAAGAATACGCAGCGCGTGGTACATTTATTTATCCGCCTTCACCATCGATGCGCATTATTACCGATGTGTTTGAATATTGCAGTAAAGAATTGCCGAAGTGGAATACCATTTCTGTTTCGGGTTATCATATTCGGGAAGCCGGTTCAACAGCGGTGCAGGAATTAGCTTTTACATTAGCAAATGGAAAAGCCTATTTAAAAGCGGCTATTGAAAAAGGATTGGATATAAATACATTCGCCAGAAGAATTTCATTTTTCTTTAATGCACATAATCATTTATTTGAAGAGGTGGCTAAATTCAGGGCTGCGCGAAAGATGTGGGCAAAGATAACGGCTGACCTGGGGGCTACAGATCCGAAGGCACAGATGTTGCGTTTTCATACGCAAACCGGCGGTAGTACCTTAACAGCACAACAGCCTTTAAATAATATTAGTCGTGTTACTTTGCAGGCTTTATCTGCGGTGCTTGGAGGCACTCAATCATTACATACAAATGGTTATGATGAAGCTTTGAGTTTACCAACTGAAGAGGCCGCACGTACCGCCTTACGTACGCAGCAAATTATTGCGCATGAAAGTGGAGTTACGGATACGGTTGATCCTTTAGCCGGCTCTTATTTTGTAGAATCGCTTACTGCCGAAGTGGAGCAAAAGGCATGGGAATATATTCATGCTATTGATGAAATGGGTGGTGCGGTTAAAGCAATTGAAGCGCAATATATTCAGGAAGAGATTGCTAAATCGGCTTATCGCTATCAGCAGGATATTGAGGCAAATGAAAAAGTTATAGTAGGTGTAAATCAGTTTGAACAGAAAGAAGAAGATGGGATTGAGGTGTTTCGGGTGGATGACAGTATTCGAAAACAACAGAGTGAACGACTTTCGGCTTTACGTGCATCGAGAGATGCTGAAAAGGCGACCGAATTACTTACTAAAATTGAAGAAGCGGCTAAAGATAATGTCAACTTAATGCCCTTCGTTATCGAAGCGGTAGAAAATAAAATAACCTTAGGTGAAATTTCGGATACCTTGAGAAAGGTATTTGGAGAATATATATAATGTATCGATGAAAAAGAATTGGCTATTTATTGTTTTGCTTTTAGGATTGGCCGGCTGTAATCGTGTATGGACGAGCGGGCCGGTTCAAAACGATCTGCTGGTGGTAAACGAAGATGTTTCTGTATCAGAAGAGGTGAATGCTATTGTTGCTCCCTACCAAAAGGAAATGAACCGGATAATGGGGGAGGTAATTGGTGAATCATCAATGCTACTGGATTTGAAACAGCCAGAATCATTGTTGTCTAATTTTCTGGCGGATATGATGCTTGAAGTTGGCAATGAAGTTGACGGCGGTACGATTGACTGTTCGGTATTGAATTATGGAGGTATTCGACTACCGGAAATACCGAAAGGAGATATTACCAAAGGGCTGGTTTATGAGTTACTACCCTTTGACAATTTTATAACGGTACTTGATTTAGACCAGGCAACCATGCAAAGTTTTTTAAATCATGTAGCTGTTAAGGGTGGATGGCCGGTTAGTTCTTCCTTACGTTTTGAGTTGGATACTGTTAAAGGTGTGGCAAAAAACATACGCATTAATAATCAAGCATTGAGTTCTTTTGATAAAATAAGAGTAGCGATGCCTGATTACATTGCCAATGGAGGTGATAATTGTGCAATGCTCAAGGGTATTGAACAAAACAATACAGGATTATTTATGCGGGATGGATTAATTGAATATTTAGAAAACCGCGATTCATCGATTGGATCGACATTAGACGGGAGGATCAGCTATGCACAATAGAAGAATATTTTTACGTAATACGGGGATAATTGCAAGCGGTATAATATCTGGCGTTTACCCATTAAGTGTAGAAGGGGCTTCCCGGTTCGAACGATTGACTGTTTTGCATACCAATGATGTACATAGCAGGATAGAAGTATTTCCGGAAGGAAATCGTCGTGCAGGATTAGGAGGCGCTTCGAGAAGAGCTACTTTAATCAAGCAAATCAGAGCTCAGGCTGAGCGGGTTGTACTATTAGATTGCGGTGATATAATACAGGGAACTCCTTACTTTAATTTATTTAGTGGAGAGCCGGAGATAAAACTGATGAATTATATGGGCTACGATGCCTGTACTTTAGGTAATCATGATTTTGACGGAGGGATGAAAGTATTATCGAATATGCAGGCTTTGGCTAAGTTTCCGATGCTTTCTGCGAATTATAATTTTGATCAGACAATAATGCGTAATCGCATTCAGCCTTATACTATAATAAATAGATCGCCTATTAAAATTGGTGTATTTGGTTTGGGGATTAAATTGGAAGGATTAGTACCTGAAACTTTGTATGAAAAAACAGTTTATTCAGAACCACTTCAAATTGCAAATGATACGGCTAAATACCTTAAATTAAATGAACAATGTAATTTAGTTATTTGCCTGAGTCACATGGGGTTTTCGTATGAAAGTAATCTTCCTTCTGATGAATACTTAGCGAAGAACAGCAGGCACATTGATTTAATTCTTGGAGGGCATACACACACCTTAATGGAAGAGGTGAAAGAGTACTCAAACCTAGACGGGGCGCGGGTTCTGGTAAATCAGGTTGGAAGAGATGGAACGCACCTTGGAAGGATAGATTATTTTTTTGAAAAAAAATCTATTAAAAATCGTGGCTATACGCAAACTGTAATATCCACCAAATAATCAAGAGCAAAATCGTTTTTTTAAACTCTTTTTTTTTAACACTTTTGTGTTAGTAATTTGATTTTTTATAACCCCAAAAAAAACCAATAAATAACTATGACGTATACTCCTGAAGAGGTTTGGAAAAACTGCTTAAAAATTATCAAAGATAATGTTAACATGCAGAGTTTCAGAACTTGGTTTGAGCCAATCAGACCGGTTAAGATTGAAAATGAAATTCTTACCATTCAGGTACCGAGTCAGTTTTTCTATGAATGGTTAGAAGAGCATTACGTAAACTTACTTCGTAAAACAATTAAAAGAGAATTGGGTGAAACTGCTGGTCTGGAATATCAGATTATTGTAGAGAATGGAAATGGAGCGAATCCTCAGACGATCAATTACCCGGCAAATCAAAATGGTGGCAATTTAAATAATGAAGTAAATATGCCATTAAAGCTTGGAACTACAATTAAAAATCCTTTTGTAATTCCGGGCATCAGAAAAGTAAATATTGACCCGCAATTAAATCCGACTTATAATTTCGAATCATTCGTTGAAGGCGAATGCAATCGATTAGCCAGATCAGCAGGATATGCTGTGGCTAACAAACCGGGCGGAACGGCGTTTAACCCTTTAGTGATCTACGGAGGTGTAGGTCTTGGTAAAACGCATTTGGCGCAGGCAATCGGGAACATGATCAAAGTAAAGTTCAGTTCAAAAACCGTTTTGTATGTGTCATCCGAAAAATTCTCTAGTCAGTTTTACGAAGCAGTAAGAAGTAATTCAATTAATGATTTCATTCATTTTTATCAATTGATAGATGTATTAATTCTGGATGATATTCAGTTCTTTGCAAACAAAGAACGTACACAGGATATCTTATTCCATATTTTTAATCACTTACATCAGAATAAAAAACAATTGATTTTAACGTCTGATCGCCCGCCTAAAGATCTTGAAGGTATTGAAGACAGATTATTGTCGAGATTTAAGTGGGGATTAGCAGCTGATTTACAGGTGCCTGATTTTGAGACGAGGGTAGCAATACTCGAGAAGAAAATGTACACCGATGGCATTGAATTGCCCAAAGAAGTAGTGGAGTTTGTAGCTTATAATATTAAGACGAATGTACGTGAATTGGAAGGTGCATTAATCAGTCTATTAGCTCAATCTTCATTGAACAGAAAAGAAGTAGATATTGATCTGGCGAAGAAGATCGTGAAGAACTTTGTGAAGAATATTTCACGCGAAGTAAGTGTGGAATTTATTATGAAGACGGTTTGCGATTATTTCGATGTGCCGATTGATAAACTAAAGGAAAAGACAAGAAAGCGTGCCATCGTGCAGGCGAGACAATTATCAATGTTCCTGGCTAAAAATCTGACTAAGAATTCATTGAAAGTGATCGGTAAACACTTCGGTGGTCGTGATCACAGTACAGTGATTCACTCTTGCCAGGCCATTCAAAATCTGATGGATACCGACAACAAGTTTAAAGACCAGGTTGAAGAGATCCGTAAAAAAATACAGTTAAGTATATAAGGAAATAGTGTAGGGAAGGATTTTTTTCCTTTCCTAAACACTATTTTTGGATTCGCCAATTATATGGAATTTTTGGGTGGATTTTTTTGTAAAAAGACTTGATTGATTGTTGAAATTCTTTACCTTTGCAGTCCTCTAATTACAGAGGCTTGTTCTTAAGAATGATTTTCGCGATTATCACCGGTTGATTCCGGAGTAAATGCGATTTGGTGAGGTGGGTGAGTGGCTGAAACCACCGGTTTGCTAAATCGACGTACCCTAACAGGGTACCGCGGGTTCGAATCCCGCCCTCACCGCCAGGTTCCGGGTCTGGATTTATACCTAATTATAAGGTGATTTCGTGACTCAAAACATATTTTAGATCGACGTTGGTTTTACCATACGATCGTTCGGGGTGTAGCGCAGTCCGGTTAGCGCATCTGCTTTGGGAGCAGAGGGCCGCAGGTTCGAATCCTGCCACCCCGACAACCTTTAAGGGCGAATTTATTCGCCCTTTTTTTATATATGCCACCTTTAGCTTCAAATTATAACGATTTTATATTGGCGAGTTGTCGGTCTGGTTGTCGAAATAGATCCTTTATTTATAAGAAATCTGTTTTAGCAACATTACATCCCTGGCAGCGATTGTACCGGAAATACTTTTGTGCAAAAAACGTAGAGCTGCTTGCTATTGGGAAGCGACCGGCGGAAGCTTTACAATC
>JAHDHT010000061.1:12035-19089 GCA_020631175.1 Chitinophagales bacterium | reverse complement strand
GTTACCCGCAACGGGACGGAAAGACCCCGTGAACCTTCACTACAGCTTAGCATTGATTCTGAATAAATGATGTGTAGGATAGGTGGGAGGCTTTGAAGCAGTCACGCCAGTGATTGTGGAGCTGTCCTTGAAATACCACCCTTTATTTATTTAGGATCTAACGCGTTAGCGGACATTGCTTGGTGGGTAGTTTGACTGGGGTGGTCGCCTCCAAAAGCGTAACGGAGGCTTCCAAAGGTTCCCTCAGTACGGTTGGTAATCGTACGTAGAGCGTATTAGCAGAAGGGAGCTTGACTGCGAGACCGACAAGTCGAGCAGGTAGGAAACTAGGGTAAAGTGATCCGGTGGTTCCGTATGGAAGGGCCATCGCTCAAAGGATAAAAGGTACTCCGGGGATAACAGGCTGATCTCCCCCAAGAGCTCATATCGACGGGGAGGTTTGGCACCTCGATGTCGGCTCGTCACATCCTGGGGCTGGAGAAGGTCCCAAGGGTTGGGCTGTTCGCCCATTAAAGTGGCACGCGAGCTGGGTTCAGAACGTCGTGAGACAGTTCGGTCTCTATCTGCTGTGGGCGTTAGAAATTTGCGTGGATCTGACTCTAGTACGAGAGGACCGAGTTGGACTGACCTCTGGTGTATCTGTTGTGGCGCCAGCTGCACCGCAGAGTAGCTATGTCGGGAAGGGATAAGCGCTGAAAGCATCTAAGCGCGAAGCCTACTTCAAGATGAGATCTCTTTTAAGGGTCCTGGAAGATGACCAGGTTGATAGGCTGCAAGTGTAAAGGTGGTAACATCATAGCTGAGCAGTACTAATTACCCGTATGCTTTCTTTTTTATACTTTTTTCTATATACTTTCATTATGTCTTTGGTATAACCAACGAGCGGACGACGAGGCGTTTCGTCCTCCAATCGCAAATTTTTATGGTGGCTATAGCAAGGGTGTTCCACCTCTTCCCATTCCGAACAGAGAAGTTAAGCCCCTTAGCGCTGATGGTACTGGAGTAACATCTGGGAGAGTAGGTCGCCGCCAATCTTTTTTAAAAGCCTTACATTTATTTGTAAGGCTTTTTTTATTTCCCTATACCGTTCTGCCCTTTAATTGCCTGAAAATTAATAAATTGGCTTTCTGCAATTCAAAGTAATTCTTACATGTTTTTAACTCATATTACAAAATTAAATACGTGAAATTCAAGCGATTATAAAAGCTAAACTATTCTTGAAAATCATATTTATTATGTACTTTTGCATTACACTACTACCTTAGATTATAAAGAGGACGTAGAAATTAGCCAAGAAACACCTAGAGTTACACACAAGTCCTTGTTCTTTAGTCAACCATTTTTAATCAACCAAATATTCAATTATGAGCATTTTTACACGCTCGCCATTTACTAATGGCTTCGCGAAAATGTCATTAATGAGCATTCTATGTCTAAGCCTAACCATGCTTAGCTTTAATGCAAGCGCGAATTTTAATGACATTTTAGTGCATTACACCGGAGATTGTGACGATCCTAACGATAGTTTCCTTCCGGTTACTTACAGTAATGCAGTCTCAGCTTCAGATTTAATTCCTTCAGCTGGGCCTAATCCTTACGCTTCATGTGCTGACGGTATCATTTGTATGAATACCGAATTCAACACATGGGTATTTGACCTAACTGCTAACAGTTCTTTTACTTTAGATCACTTAACAGCAGAATTCCTTTATCCAATTCACATTCAGACTGCAGGTGGAGTTGCAAATGCTTCTTCATGTAGCAATCTTTTTAACTATGATGTGAAGTTTCAGGTGAACGGAGTAGATTACGAAACAGTAACAGGTACTGTTTACGCAGATCAATTGAAATTCAGCTCTGTACAGTTAACCTACCCGATCAAAGCTTATTCAGGCGACATCATTACCGTTGAGATTAGCGGTTTACCAATGTCTTCTGATTGTGCTTTATTCGAATTAGGAAGCTTACAAGTAAATGGATCTGAAAATGATGCTTTATGCGGAGATATGCTTATCCATTTTGATGGCATTTGCGATGATCCTGCTGATGCATTTGATCCCGAAGTAGTATCAGCTTGTTTAGGAGCAACTTCACAGTTATTCCCTACCGCAGGTCCTAATCCTTATGCCTCTTGTCAGGAAAGCATTATTTGCATTCAGTCTGAATATACAGATTGGGAATTCACAACAACAGCTACTGGTGATGTAACAATTAACCAGTTTGTTGCACAGTTCTTATACCCGGTAGATGATAACTCAAGTGCCGGTCAGCAAAATGCTAACACTTGTGGCAAATATTATAACTATAACGTAGATGTTTACTTAAACGGAGCGCTTGCTTCTCAAGCTTCCGGCTTTGTAATGAAAGACGTTATGGTAAACAGACACATTATTTTAGATAACCCTGTATTCGCACAAAATGGTGACGAAATTAGAGTAGTTATCGATGGTCAACCAGAATCAGTTGATTGTGATTTATTCGAATTAGGTGGCTTCCAGGTTCGTGGATGTTGTGAAGAACAAGTTTGTGCAAGCTCTCTTGTAAGCTATAGAGGCGATTGCGACGATCCGGCAGATTCTTTCCACCCGGTAAGTATTGCAGATTGTGTAGATGCTTCTCAATTATTCCCTTCTGCAGGTCCGGATCCTTACGCATCTTGTGACGAAGGAATTATTTGTATTCAAACAACAGAAAATAACTGGGAATTTACCTTAACTGCAGTTAGCGGATATACTATCGATCATATCTATGCAGATTTCTTATACCCGATTAATTTCTACACTGCAGGCGGTCCTGCTAATGCGCAGCACTGTCCTGAATTGTATGAATATACAATGGAAGTTTATGTTGATGGCCAATTAAGAGAAACCATCGCAGGAACGGTTCCTAATGATCAAATAGTAACAAAATGTATTGGCTTTTCTGAAGCTCTTTACGCCTGTGCCGGCGAAGAAGTAACTTTCAAAATTATTGGTAATCCTGTTTCAGCAGATTGTGGTCTGTTTGAATTAGGTGGTCTTGATGTTAAAGGTTGTTGCGAAATCGCTTGTACTGATAACTCAGCAGCATGGGATGCAGTTACAAAAATTGATGACGTTGATAACTGTGACGGTGTGTGTAACGGTAGTATCGAATTTGATCCTGATTATAGTGTAACAGGCGAATATTACCTAAGCTACGATTACAATGGTAGTACTGTAGAATTAGGTCCTTTAACGGCCAATCCACTAGTACTTGACGATTTATGTGCGGGTGTTTATTCAAACATTACAATTACTTCTGCTTGTACAGGTTGTCATGCAGTTTGGCCGGATGATATTGAAATTGATGAGCCAAGAGCTCCAACTATTGATGCAATCGCTTCACCTGACGAAATTTGTAAAGGTGAAACAACTACTTTAGTTGTGGCAGGTGCAGATGCAAATTCTTCTTACTTATGGAATACAGGTGCAACAACAGCAGCTGTTGATGTAACTCCGGATGCAACTACTACCTATACCGTTGTTGTTACAGGTCCTGATGGATGTGTAGCAGAAGCAGACGTTGAGGTTATGGTGTTTAATGCAGCATGGGATGGCGTTACAAAATTATCTGATGTAGATAATTGTGACGGTGTTTGTAACGGAAGCATTGAATTTGATCCGGATATGAGCGAAACAGGTCCTTATACATTAACATATAATTTCAACGGTAATACAGTTGAATTAGGACCAATGAATACGAATCCATTAGTATTAGATGACCTGTGCGCAGGTACTTATTCTGATATTACAATTACATCAGTGAATGGAAACTGTACAGAAGTTTTCCCTGATGATATTACAATTACTGAACCTCAGGCACCAAATGCAATGATAAATGCAGATGATGATGAAATCTGTGTTGGCGAAGCTGCAAACTTAACTGCTTCCGGAGCAGGTGCTAATGGTACATATTTCTGGTCAACAGGCGAAACTACTGCCTCAATTACAGTTGATCCAACTTCAACAACTGACTATACAGTAGTAATTACTACTGATGCAGGATGTGAAGATCAGGCTACAATAACAGTTACAGTTAATCCAAATCCTGTTGTAGCAATCGATAAATCAAATGATATTTCATGTAATACGCCAACTTCAACTTTAACTGCCTCTGGCGGAACTTCATACTTATGGAATAACGGTGAAACTACTGCAGCAATTTCTGTTACTGCAGCTGGTACCTATACCGTTGTAGTTGAAGATGATAACGGTTGTACTGCAACAGCATCAACGATGGTATCAGCAGACAACACACCTCCTACTGCTGGAATTAACGGTGCAGCTGACATATGTTTAGCTACAGATGAAGTTACATTAATTGCAACTGGCGGCGGAACTTATCTTTGGGATGACGGTACAACTACCGCTCAAAGAACAGTTACAGGTCCTGGTACTTATTCAGTGGTTGTTACAGCAGCTAACGGATGTACTGATGAAGCTTCAGCTACAATTGAACTTCTTCCAAGACCAGCAGCAGATATTACAAAAACAAATGATTTAACCTGTGCAGTTACTACTTCTACTTTAACAGCAACTGGTGGAACTTCTTACTCATGGTCAACTGGTGAAACTACAGCTCAAATTACTGTAGGAGCAGCTGGTATCTATACCGTTACCGTAACTGATGATAACGGATGTGAAGATTCTGCAAGTATTGAAGTTACTTCCGATGAAAGTACACCTGATGCAGTAATTTCAGGTGCTGAAGATATTTGTGAAGCTACCGATCAGGTAATGTTAACTGCTTCAGGTGGTGGTTCTTACGAATGGGAAGATGGTTCAACCGACGCTCAAAGAACTGTTACTGGTGCCGGAACCTATACGGTTACCGTTACAGCTGCTAATGGTTGTACTTCTACAGCTTCTGTTACCATTAACTTATTAGATGGACCAACAGCTGAATTAGTAAAAACAAATGATCTTTCATGTGCAGTTACTTCTGCTACTTTAATTGCAAGTGGTGGTACTTCATACGAATGGAATACAGGTGAAACAACAGCGTCTATTGATGTTACAACTGCAGGTACTTACGTAGTAGTAGTTGAAGATGATAACGGTTGTCAGGATATGGCAACAATAAATGTTACACTTGACGACACTCCTCCAACTCCGGTAATTACAGGTGTTGAAGATATTTGTGAACCAAATGCTCAAAGTGTATTAATGGCAATGGGTGGTGTAAGCTACTTATGGGATGACGGATCTACTTCTCCAACAAGAATTGTTACAGGAGCAGGAACGTTCAGCGTTATAGTTACAGGAGCAAATGGATGTACTGAAGAAGCAGTTGCTACAATTGAATTAGTAGAATTATTTTCTGATGTTCCGGAAACGGTTACTGCATGCTTGAATGATTGTGTAACTATCGGCGGTGATCCAATCGGCCCAATGGGTGCATTCTACGAATGGTCTACTGGTGAATCAGGTACAATTTCAGCTGCTGACAATGGTCAGTTAGAATATTGCCCTACTGGAAATGCAGTAATTTCTGTTACTATTAAGAACGGCGATTGTGAAGTAATTGCGAATGTTACTGTAATGACTGAGATCGTTACAATTGGTGACTTAGTATGGAATGATACAAACCGTGATGGATGTAAAAATTCATTAGAATCAGGTATCTCTGGTGTACCGGTTACTTTATACGAATGTGATGCTAACGGTAATATCCCTGCAGGTGGTGCAGCTAATGCTACTGCAGTTGATAATATGATGACAGGTCCAAACGGAGAATACGAATTCCAGGTTTGTCCTGATCCATCTAAAACTTACTTCGTAGGTATTGATATTCCTCAGGGATATGTAATGTCTGATCCGGGTAACTGTTCTGAAGCTGTTGATTCAGATGGAGACCCACAAGGTAACTCTGAATGTTTTGCAGGAGATATGGACAAAGATGTTGACTTTGGTATCAATATCCCGGGTACAGATATTGGAAACTTTGTATTCATCGATCAGGATGCTGATGGTGAACAAGATCCAAATGAGCCTGGTGTTGGTGGCGTAGTTGTATTGTTATTCGGCCCTGGTGCTGATGGTATTTTAGGAACTGCTGATGATAACATCGAAGATACTCAGGTAACAATGCCTGACGGTAGCTACTTATTCTCTGATGTAGATCCTGGAGATTACTATATCCAATTCCTTGATTCAACTTTACCTGCAGGATATATCTTTACTGCAGCTGATCAGGCAAATGGCAATGATGCTTTGGATAGTGATGCTGATGCCACAGGAACAACTCCAAACTTTACCGTAACTCAGGGTATGCCTGATGACTTAGATTTTGATGCAGGTATTTTTGTACCAACAACAAGTATCGGAAACTTTGTTTGGGATGACCTTGATATGGATGGAGAACAAGATCCAAATGAACCTGGTGTAGGTAACGTATTTGTAATTCTTTATGGTCCTGGTCCTGATGGAATTTTAGGAAACATGGATGATACTATTGAAGATACTGCGATTACTGATAGCTATGGATTCTATTTGTTCCAAAATGTAGATCCGGGTGATTATTATATTGAATTCTTAGATTCTACAATCCCGGCTAATTATATTTTCACTTCTCAGGATCAGGCTAATGGCGATGATACATTAGATAGTGATACAGATGCTTCAGGTACTACCGCTAACTTTACTGTAACTCCAGGACAAGCTCCGGATCTTACGTTTGATGCAGGAATCTTCCAGGCAACAACAAATATTGGAAACTTCGTATTTGAAGATTTAGATCAGGACGGAGAACAAGATCCAAATGAACCTGGTGTTCAGGATGTAACTGTAATTCTTTACAGCGCAGGTCCTGATGGCATTTTCGGAACAGTTGATGATATCACTGAAGACACTGAAATGACAGATGCTTACGGTGAATATATGTTCATGGATGTACTTCCTGGTACTTACCAAATTACCTTCCTTCCTTCTTCTTTACCAACGAATTACGTTTTCACTTCTCAGGATCAGGCTAATGGCGATGATACTTTAGATAGTGATCCGGATAACAATGGTAACACTACAAGCTTTGTTGT
>JAHDHT010000061.1:2304-11935 GCA_020631175.1 Chitinophagales bacterium | reverse complement strand
ATGATACTTTAGATAGTGATCCGGATAACAATGGTAACACTACAAGCTTTGTTGTTACAGCAGGGCAAATGGATGATTTAACCTGGGATGCAGGTATCTTTAATCCTACAACCAATGTCGGAAACTTCGTTTGGGAAGATTTAGATCAGGATGGAGAGCAGGATGGCAATGAGCCTGGTGTTCAGGGTGTAGATGTATTATTATACAGCTTCGGACCTGATGGCGTTGCGAATACCGCTGATGATATTCTTGAAGATTCACAAACAACTGGTACAGCTGGTGATTACCTATTTATGAATGTTGCACCGGGCAACTACTACATTGTATTTGATGGTGGAACTTTACCGGCTAACTACATTTTCACCGGGGCTAACTTAGCAGGTGGTGATGATACATTAGATAGTGATGCAAATTCATCAACAGGTCAAACAGCTACATTCTCAGTAACTGCAGGTCAGCCTGATGATTTAACTTTTGATGCAGGTATCTTTGATCCAACAACTAACATTGGAAACTTTGTTTGGGAAGATTTAGATCAGGATGGTGAACAAGGTGCTAATGAACCAGGCGTAGCAATGGTTACAGTTAACTTAATCAGCGCAGGTGCTGACGGTACCTTCGGAACTGCTGATGATGTTATTGAAGATTCAGAAATGACTGACGCATATGGTGAATACTTATTCTCAGATGTGTTACCGGGTACTTATATTATTCAATTCGATCCGGCTACAATCCCGACTAACTATATCTTTACAGGTCAGGACCTTGCAGGCGGTAATGATGCAACAGATAGTGATGCAGATGCTAACGGTCTTGTAAGTAGCTTCGTAGTAACTTCAGGTCAGCCGGATGATTTAACTTTTGATGCTGGTATCTTCGATCAAACTACAAACATCGGAAACTTTGTTTGGGAAGATTTAGATCAGGATGGAGAACAAGGTGCAAATGAGCCAGGTGTGGCTATGGTAACCGTTAACTTAATCAGCGCTGGTGCAGATGGTACTTTTGGTACTGCTGATGATGTTACTGAAGACACACAAATGACGGATGCATACGGTGAATATTTATTCAGTGATGTTGTTCCTGGAACATATATCATTCAATTTGACCCTGCAACAATCCCTGCGAATTACGTCTTCACAGGTCAGGATTTAGCTGGTGGAAATGATGCTTTAGATAGTGATGTAAATCCTAACGGCTTAGTAGCCAGCTTCACAGTACTTCCTGGTCAGCCAGATGATTTAACTTTTGATGCTGGTATCTTTGAAGGTACTACTGATGTAGGAAACTTTGTATGGTACGACGATAACAGAGATGGATTCCAGGATCCTGCTGAGCAAGGTGTTGCTAACGTTGATGTACTATTAGTTAATGTAGGTGCTGATGGCATTGCCAACACTGCAGATGATACAATCGAAGACTTACAGCAAACTGATGCTTATGGATTCTATTTATTCGAAGATGTTCCGGCTGGAGATTATTTCATTCAGTTTGTAACTGCAACTTTACCGGCTGACTTCATCATTACTACACAAAACGCTGCAACAGCAACAGGTTCTACTGATAGTGATCCTGATGCAGCAGGTATGACAACTATCTTCACAGTTAACGCTGGTCAGGCACCGGATTTAACATGGGATGCAGGTATCTGGAGCCCGGTTAATGTAGGTAACTTTGTATGGTTTGATGATGATCGTGATGGAACGCAGGATCCAACTGAAGCTGGTGTGCCGGATGTAGACGTATTCTTAATGGGCCCTGGTCCTGATGGAATCTTAGGTAACGCAGATGATGCTTCTATTATGATGGAAACAACTGATGCATACGGATTCTATTTATTCCAAAATGTTCCTTTAGGTGATTACTACATTATCTTCGATCAGACTACTCTTCCTGTTGATTATGTACTAACTCATCAAGATTTCGTCTTAGCGACTAATGATACAGATGATAGTGATGCAGATGTCAATACAGGTGTAACTGCTCAATTCTCAGTTGTTGCAAATCAGGCAGATGATTTAACATGGGATGCCGGTATTGTTAACGGTTGTACTGTTGTTGGTATCATCGAAAACTTAGAATGCGACGGAGCAGGTAACTATACATTCGACATCACAGGTTATGGTTTAGATAACTTCGGAATGAACTACGTATTCTTTGTAGATGGTATTACATATATCGAAGATTTCGAAACAACCGTTTCCGTAGGACCAGTTTTCATAGCTGATGGAGATAGCCTTGTAATCAATATGTTTGATGCTAATGGTGGCTCTAAGTGTGAAAATGATCGTCTTGTTATTGAAGGTAACTGTGGTGTAGCGGAAGGATTTAACGAGTGTGATGGTACAAATGTTCCAACACCAGATGTGTTAAATGTTACCAATACTTCAGCAACAGTTATGTGGCCAAATGATGGAAACGCATACGAATTAGAATACATGGAAGTTGGTGCAGGTAGCTGGACATCAGTAAGCCCTGCTTTCAATACATTGTTATTAGGTGGACTTGAATTATGTACGAACTACATGGTTAGATTGAAGTACACTTGTACAGATGGTTCAGTAGCACACTCTGAAGAAGTTTCAATGAGTACTTCAGGTTGTGAAGGTTGTGCTAACGATATCTCAATGTTCGAATTCAATGTTGCTGACGGATCAGCAATGTTAACATGGGATATTATTCCTTATGCAAATTACATGGTGAGCTACAGAGCTGCTGGTGATTTAACTTGGAATAGCTACAATACTACTTTCCCTCTTGTTATTTTATTCGGTCTTGAAGAGTGTACAGTTTATGAGTGGATGATCACTGTTACTTGTCAGAACGGTGAAACTTCTACAACTGATCTTGCTACACTTAACACTACAGGTTGTCAACTTGCACCTGAAGATCAGGAAAGAGACGAGACAGATATTGCTGTTGATGCAGTTATCTATCCTAATCCTGCTTCTGAAACATTCGTATTTAACTATACAGGTGAAGATGAAGTGAAAAATGTTTCTTTATTCGATGTAACAGGTAGATTAGTACACACTGTAAATCTTGCAGAACTTGGTGTGAGCAGATTCGAATTTGATGTTCGTTCATTACCTGCAGGAATGTATGTAGTAAGAATCCAAACAAGTACAGAAGTCTGTGTTAAAAAACTCGAAATTGAGTAAAACATAGATTAACAGATATTGAAATGCCCTCACCTAAGGTGAGGGCATTTTTTTTATTATTATAGCTCCAACCTGAACAAGGCAGCACTTTAAATTGTATTTTTAATGCCAACTTAAATTCAAAAATGTCTACAACATACTATTCATTAAAAGTAAAAGCCCTAAATAAAACAACAGCCGATAGTCTTACGGTTAAATTTGAAATACCGGATGATTTGAAATCCATTTTTCAATATAAAGCAGGGCAATACCTTACCATAAAAACCTCAATAAATGGTATAGAAGACTTAAGATCATATTCTCTTAATTCTGCTCCTAATGAAGCGTTTCCGGAAATAACAATTAAAAGAGTAAAAGGTGGTAAAATATCAAACTACCTGAACGATAATTTAAAGGTTGGAGATTCACTTGAGGTCTTACCTCCTCAAGGCAGGTTTATTTGGACGGAAAATAATGAGGCTGAAAATGTTTTTCTTTTCGCAGCAGGATCAGGTGTAACTCCTGTAATGGCTATCGCTAAAAATATTTTGCAAAATTCCCCTTCAACTAAAGTTCATATGCTATATGGCAACCGAACGGAAGATGACATAATATTTAAGCAGGAACTGGAAGGATTAATGCAAAAATATCCGGGTAAAATTCACATCGAACATACTTTAACAAACGGAAAATCATTTCCTCCCTGGAAAAAATGGAAAGGAAGAAAAGGAAGAGTAGATGCTTCAAATACCCTTTGGTTTTTGTCTGAAAGAAATACCGGAAATAAAAATGCAGAAGCTTATATCTGTGGCCCGGGTAACATGAATACCTTAGTAGCTGAAGCGCTTAAAAAAGCAGGTATTAATGAATCCTCCATTTTTTATGAAGATTTTTATGATAAATCAGAAAAACCGGCATCAGGCTCTGCTAAAACCGGCGATGGAGCTCAGCTAACAGCCGAAATTGATGGTCAAAAATATAGCGTTAATGTAAAAAATGATCAAACACTGCTTGAAGCACTGCAAGATACTGATGCAGATGCACCCTTCAGTTGTGAAAGTGGTTATTGTGGCACTTGTATAGCAAAACTTAAATCAGGAAAAGCAGAAATGAGATCCTGCATGGCTTTAAGTGACGATGAAATTGCAGATGGATATATATTAACATGTCAGGCAATACCATTATCTGATACGGTCGAGGTAGAATACGAAGATTAAATGCTTAACTACCGAATTTTTCCTGCCATTGTTTATTGAAACTTGAAGCAATTTTAGGCAACTCTTTTTTATCTCCCCATGCACTGCTAAAAAACATGCTTAACATTAAGTTTTTTATCCCGGCACTTCCCGTGTTCATTGTCTTTCTGTTAAGCATTGCTTTTTTCCATGCAAACCAGGTCATTTTGTCTATAATTCCTTTACCTCCTTCATTGGCAGCATCCCTACGGTTATATAATAACATCTGATGGATATCAATATTAACTGGACAAACAGAACTGCACTTTCCACACAAACTTGATGCATGCGATAAATGGCCGTATTCCTTTAACCCTTTTAAATGTGGAGTGATTACCGATCCTATCGGGCCGGTATAAGTCGTTTCATAACTATGTCCGCCAATGTTTTTATATACAGGACAAGCATTTAAACAAGCTCCGCATCGAATACAATACATCGACTGACGCTGATCAGTTTGAGCTAGTAAATCAGTTCTTCCATTGTCTAATAATATAACATACATTTCTTCAGGACCGTCGGTATCGTTTCCCGGACCTGAAATTATATTATTATAAACGGTCAGTTTTTGCCCGGTCCCGAAAGTGCTTAACAATGGCCAGTAAAATTCAAGATCTTTTATGCTTGGAATTATTTTGTCAATGCCAACAATCGCAATATGTATTTTAGGAAAAGCCATCGATAATCTACCATTGCCTTCATTTTCAGTTATCGCAATACTGCCTGTATCTGCAATAATGAAGTTTGCTCCGGTAATACCTATTTCTGCCTGTCTGTATTTTGAACGCAAACGTTTACAAGCTTCCGCAGTTAATTCGGTTGGATTTAAATCTGGTGAAGTGCCAAGTTTTTCATTAAATAAAACCTGTACATCTTCTTTTGATTTATGCATTGCAGGAGTTACAATATGATATGGCTTTTCTCCGGCAAGTTGAACAATATATTCACCTAAATCGGTTTCAACTGCTTCAATTCCATTCTTCTCGAGATGATGGTTTAATTCGATTTCTTCAGTAGCCATCGACTTCGATTTCACTACCGATGATACCTTATTCACTTTAGCAATATGCAATATTTCTTCAATCGCCTGATCTGCATCTTCTGCCCAGATTACCTTTCCGCCTCTTCCAATAAAATTGGCTTCAAAAGCTTCCAGATATTGGTCCAGGTTTTCGATTGCAAGCCACTTTCTGTTTTTGGCTTTCTTCCGGGCTAATTCAATATTTGAGAATTGATGCTTTCCTTTTTCAACAGATTTATCATATTGAGAAATATTGAAATTGATCTTCAATCGATGTTTCAGATCTGAAGACTTTTCTTTGGCATTATTGAGAAATATCTTGGAATTAGACAAACTGCTTATTTTTTCAAATTTAAACTTAATTAATTAGAGACTTAATAGTAAGCTTCAAACAAATTGTTAAACAACTAGGTCGACTTGTTTAATTTTTTGAACACCCATCATTAGGATTAAATTGAACAGTCTTTTAATCGTTCTTCCATTACTTCGTACGACTTAATTAAATTCTTTTCAATGGATAAAACATCCGACCCTAAAATAGATTGAATAATAAGAAAATCCGTATACAAACTCCGTCCTTCAAGATTAATTAATTTATCAGAAATTGATTCTGTAAAACGATGATATTCATTTTCATAAGAATGTACACGCGAAATCTGGCTTAAATACTCGATTGGAATATGATCAAATGCATTACTATGCATGCCTGAATTATAAACTGCTTGCTCAAGTGAGCCAATTCCCGTACCTCTCCAATGTGGAGATTGAGAAAAGCCACCCATATCCATAAGAGTTAGTTGTGCCAGTTCCGCATCCATTTTAGAAAAAATACTATCACTCGCATTTTTTAATAATTGGTGGTAATCAAGTTTTAATTCCAATTGTTTTCTGTTTTTTTCATACTCCACAACCAGATTTTCTAAAAACTTTTTACTTTTTGCTTTTTCAAGCCGATTACTATTCCAGTTTCCTGCAAGTATTCCTAAAAAAACGCTGAAGAAAACAAGAATCGCTTGTAAAAAATAATCATTCCACTTTCTCATTCTTAAATTTATAGAAATGCTTCGAGCTTTTCATTTAACTTTGTAAAAACCATTTGGATTTGCAACAAAAATCAGCAATAATTCCTTACCGTATTAAAAAGACAAAATGGCAAATTTTGTTAGTTAGAAATATCTCAGATACCAAATGGGTTATTCCAAAAGGAAACATACCGAAAAATCTCACACCCGAAATTTCAGCAACTAAAGAAGCTTTTGAAGAAGCCGGAGTAATCGGTAAAACACATCCCTTAATTATCGGTTCTTATAAAAAAAATGGCATTCTTATACCGGCGTATCTTATGGAAGTTAGTTTAACACTTGCCAAATATGATGAACAGTTATATAGAAAAAGAGAATGGGTAAATCTCGAACAGTTAAACAAATTCATAGAAGATGAAGATCTGGCTCATATTGTTAAACATGGAATTAAAATAATTTCAAAAAACAATAGCTACTTTAAAGCCTTAATAAATGACTTCGTAAATGCTTTGGGCTCTTCAGTTTTATTTAGCGATAAAAAAACAGCTTCATATGAATTTCCATATCAGGGAAAAACGTATCCAATTGAAATTCTGAGAAATAAAAATATGTTGACCTTTTCATTAAATAGTAAGGTTCAATTTGAAAATGAAAAAATAAAAAAGAAAGACGTGCTCTTTCTTATTTCTGAAAACAACAAACTTAAACCTGGTTACTGGACATTAAAATCTACTGAACCGGAATTAAAAACTTTATGGCGCTTGTTTGATATTGATATGTGGCTAATTGACTATCACGCTTTCTACGAAATTTCAAAAAACCTGTGTAAAGAAATTACTCAAATACAAAAGATTTATAATCCAGTTTAAATCTTCTCGTAATCAGTTTAATATCAAAGCTTAAAACATATCTTTGCATAAAAAAGATATGCCTTATCAAACCATTTCCCTCGAATTTAATGATTCAATAGCAACATTGATGATCAATCACCCGGATAAACTCAACGCGCTTAATAAACAAGTAATAGAAGATCTTAGTAATGCAATTGAAGAAGTACGTGCAAAAAATGTTCGCGGACTTATAATCACAGGCGCAGGAGAAAAAGCATTTGTAGCAGGAGCTGATATTTCAGAATTTTCACAATATGATGCCAAAGGAGCAATTCAATTAGCAGAAAAAGGTCAAGCAGCATTCAGAGCATTAGAGACTTTTCCTGCCCCGGTAATAGCTGCAGTAAATGGATTTGCATTGGGTGGAGGATGCGAATTGGCCATGGCATGTCACCTTAGAATCGCTTCTGAAAATGCAAGATTCGGTCAACCTGAAGTTAAACTTGGTTTGATTCCGGGGTATGGAGGTACACAACGCTTGATTCAATATGTAGGCAAAACGAAAGCATTAGAATTATTAATGTCTGGTGATATGATAAAAGCAGATGAAGCCAAACAATTAGGTCTCGTTAATGATGTTGTTCCTCAAAGTGAATTGATGACTGCCTGTGAAACCATGCTATCTAAAATTACATCCAACAGTCCGGTGGCTATAAGTCATGTGATCACCTCCGTAAACAACTACTTTTCAGCTAAAGGCGATCAGGCATTCGTAGAAGAGGCGCAACTGTTTGGTGAATGCTTTAAATCAGAAGACTACATAGAAGGAACAACAGCATTCCTTGAAAAGCGAAAACCTGATTTTAAAGGTCGGTAAATCTAAATTTTAGCAATATTTTTCCTGCTTTTATATGAATATTCCCGCTTCTTACCGTATATTTGCACTCCAAAATTTAAAATTGCTTTATGGCACATCATAAAAGTTGTAAAAAAAGAATACGTCAATCAGCCAAAACACGTGAACAAAATAGACTGTTCGCAAAAACAATGCGTAACGCTATAAGAGATTTACGTGAGATGACTGATAAGAAAGAAGCAACAGAGAAATATCAAAACACAGTAAGCCTTATTGATAAGGTTGCTAAAAGAAATCAAATACATAAAAACAAAGCAGCAAACCTTAAATCAAAGCTGCAAAAGTTTGTAAACGGACTTTAATCAACCACAATTAGCATTAAGAAATAAGAGCGGTTCAATCGAACTGCTTTTTTTTATGCCCATACTTAAACAAAAAACCTCCAAATTACCAGTTTTATGTTAACACTGTTAACATAAAATTCCTAATTTTTACATAAATTATTGATTATGCAGGCAGCTTCATACATTGCTAACGCACATCCGGAATTTATTGAGTCTTTATATAATGATTTTTTAAATGATCCGAATTCAGTAGATCCGGAATGGAAGAAATTTTTTGAAGGATTCGAATTTGCTATTGAAGCCAATAAAGCAGACCCTGATGTAGAAAGCTCAGGTGCCTCAACGGCTATTTCAGTAAAGGAATTTCAGGTTTACAAATTAATAGACGCTTATCGGGAACGAGCGCATCTGTTGTCTAATACAAACCCGATCAGACAAAGAAAAGACAGAAAACCTCATATTGACTTAAAAGATTTCGGACTAAGCGATAACGATTTGAAAACCAAATTTAAAATTGGTTCTGAAATTGGTTTGAATAATCCCTCTCTTAAAGAGATTTTGGACAAATTGAATAAAGTCTATTGCGGAGATATGGGATTTGAGTATAATTATATAACAGATCTTGAAGTTCGTAATTGGCTTAGAGATAAAATTGAAAATCGATTTGATACCCATTTTGACATAAAGAAAAAAACAAGAATTCTTTCGAAGCTAAACGAAACTGTTGTCTTCGAAAAATTTCTGGGAACCAAATATCTAGGTGAAAAAAGATTTTCACTGGAAGGAGGAGAGTCAACGATTCCGGCACTCGATGCCATCATAAATAAAAGTGGTGATTTAGGAGTGAAAGAAGTTGTAATCGGAATGGCACATCGTGGTAGATTAAATGTGCTTGCCAATATAATGGGAAAAACTTACGATTATATTTTCCAGGAATTTGAAGGCTATACACCCGAAGATACTACTATGGGAGATGGCGATGTTAAATATCACCTCGGGTACTCATCGCTTGTCGAAACTGAAGAGAAAAATAAAGTTCATTTAAAACTTACACCAAACCCATCACACCTCGAAGCCGTTGATCCCGTCGTTCAGGGTTTCGCAAGAGCTAAAGCCGATTTGGTTTATGAATCAGACTTCGATAAAATTCTGCCTATTCTAATTCATGGAGATGCTGCAGTAG
>JAHDHT010000061.1:0-2204 GCA_020631175.1 Chitinophagales bacterium | reverse complement strand
GAATCAGACTTCGATAAAATTCTGCCTATTCTAATTCATGGAGATGCTGCAGTAGCAGGTCAAGGTATTGTTTACGAAGTAGCTCAAATGTCTAAACTGGACGGATACTATACAGGAGGAACAATTCACTTTGTCATTAATAATCAAATTGGATTTACAACAGACTTTGATGATGCAAGATCATCTAACTATTGTACAAGTGTAGCAAGTACAATATTGGCACCGGTAATTCATGTTAATGGAGATGTAGTAGAAGCGGTTGTTTATGCCGCCGAATTAGCTGCTGAATTTCGTGAAAAATTTAATCGGGATATTTATATAGATATGGTATGTTATCGAAAGCATGGCCACAACGAAGGAGATGATCCAAAATTCACTCAGCCAAATCTATATTCTAAAATTGATAAACATCCCAATCCACGAGATCTTTATATAAATGATTTAGCAGAACATGGTCAGCTTGAAAAAGAAATGGCTGAAAAAATGGATAAAGACTTTTGGAAACTTCTTCAGGATCGTTTAGATTCTATCAAACAAAAACCACTTCCATATAAATATCAGGAACCTGAATTGGAATGGAAAAAATTAAGAAAGTCAACAGCAAAAGATTTTGAGTCTTCTCCAAAAACTGCCGCAACAAAAACAAATATTAATAAAGTTGTAAAAGCACTTTCAAAATATCCTGATGACTTTAAGCCACTGCGTAAGGCAGACCGTCTGTTGAGGAATATGTCTAAAATGCTGACCGAAGATAAAAAGATTGATTGGGCAGCTGGAGAGTTATTAGCATATGGAACTATCTTATTAGAAGGACATGATGTTAGAATGTCCGGGCAAGATGTTAAAAGAGGAACATTTAGTCATAGACATTCTGTTCTATACGATGAAAACAATAATTCAGAATATTACCGCTTAAATCACCTCGATAATAAGCAAGGTAAATTCAGAATATTCAATTCGCTTCTTTCAGAGTTTGCCGTACTTGGTTTTGAGTTTGGATATACACTTGCAGGTCCGAATAGCCTCGTAATCTGGGAAGCTCAATTTGGAGATTTTGCGAATGGCGCTCAAACAATGATCGACCAATTCGTTATGTCTTCAGAAAGTAAATGGCAAAGAATGAGCGGCTTGGTAATGTTATTGCCACATGGATATGAAGGTCAGGGGCCCGAACATTCAAGTGCAAGGCTCGAACGTTTCTTACAAGGATGTGCTGAGTTTAATGTAACTGTTGCTAATATCACATCACCTGCTAATTTCTTCCATGCGATAAGAAGACAACTCAAAAGACCGTTCCGAAAACCTCTAATTGTGATGTCTCCGAAATCTTTATTACGACATCCTGAATGTGTTTCATCAATTGATGATATTTCAAAAGGTTCTTTTCAGGAATTAATTGATGATGAAAATACTGTTGCAGCGAAAAAAGTAACAAGAGTTGTTTTCTGTTCTGGTAAAATCTATTATGATTTATTGAAATACAAAAAGGAAAATAAAAGAAAAGACACCGCTCTGGTTCGAATAGAACAATTATATCCTCTGCCATTCAAGCAAATTGACAATATAATTGCTAAATATGAAAATGCAGAATTTGCCTGGGTTCAGGAAGAGCCTTCAAATATGGGAGCATGGACATATATTTTAAGTTGTTACAGAAATAAAACATTAACACTTATTTCAAGAAAGTCAAGCGCTTCACCGGCAACCGGTTATAAAAAAATACATTTAAAGGAACAGGCACTAATTGTAGAAAAAGCCTTTCATTTTGAATCAAAAAGAAACATAAATATTAAATCCTGATAAAATAAACCTAAAATGGTAATTGAAATAAAAGTACCGCAAGTTGGTGAATCGATCACAGAAGTTATTTTAGCTTCTTGGCTTGTAAATGATGGTGATTACGTAGAAATGGATCAGATGCTTTGTGAATTAGAATCAGACAAAGCTACATTTGAAGTGCCTGCAGAAAAAGCAGGTACCATTAAAATAATAGCTGAAGTTGATGCAGATCTTCCGATTGGGGCTGTTCTTTGTACAATTGATACAGCCGCAGCACCTGTTGCTGCAGCGCCAAAAAAAGAAGAAGCGCCAAAAGAAGAAAAGAAAGCTGCACCAGCTCCTGCGTCGGCACCGGCAAGTGCAAATAGCGATTCGTATGCAAAAGGAACTCCTTCACCGGCAGCAGCAAAAATTCTTGCAGAAAA
>JAHDHT010000341.1 GCA_020631175.1 Chitinophagales bacterium | reverse complement strand
ATATTACTTTCGATTGGGGTGGTACTTCAGAAGGTTTAAGTCATTGTGATTATGTTGACATTGATGTTTATGTTTGGGATGCAGATGATAACGACCTGGGCATTTTTGATGCTGTTACAGGTTCTTGTCCTGAGCAAATATCGATCGATGGATGGGCTGATGGAGAATATTTCTTCTGGGCAAATCTTTGGGAAAACTATGGTTTATTCCCGGCAGATACTACTCAGGTAATTTCATTCCCTATGAATGTAACTTTTGTACAAGGTGGTGTTTCAGAAGAAACATTAACACAGTCTGAAGCGAATGCAATTAATACAAATGATCAGGGTTACTATGTAGATCCGGTTTGGAAACCGGTTGCAAAAGTGACTGTTAGCGGATCAACTTATACGTACGAAACATTCTAATAAGATATTAGAATTCGAATATTTTAAAGCCTCGTTCATTTTTGAACGAGGCTTTTTTATTAGGGGCGAATTAATTCGCCCCTACTTTCTTAAATTCCGTTAAATTTATAACTGTTAGTAAGATTTTCTAAAAAACATCTACTAAGTAAATAACCAAATGATATTAATAATGAATTTTAAACAATCAGCAATTTTAGTTTTTTCGGTATTACTGCTTTCAACCAGCATGTCTTTTGCACAAGGGAAAAAAGGAAAAAGAGATCGCGACCCGGAAGCACGTTTAGAAAAGATGAAAGAACATTTGCAATTATCTGATGCTCAGGCAGAGCAAATAAAGGCAATCAAAAATGAAGCAAGAGAAAACAGTGAGAATTATCGTGAAAATTTAAAGCGTATTAAAGAAGAATTAAAAGCCTTAAAACGAAGTGACAATCCGGATATGAGAAGCATCAATAATAAAATTGATGAAGCATCTACTTATAAAGCACAAATTGAAAAAGTGCGTGCAGCTTCGAAGATGAAAGTGCGTCAGATTCTTACACCGGAACAGAGAAGTAAAATGGACGCTTTTCATGATGAAAAGAAAGAGAAAAGAGAAAGATTTAAAGATAGATCTGATCGAAATAACGATTTTTAAAGAAGTCAGTACTTGAGTTCTGATTTTATACAAAAATTGAAGCAGGGCGATGAGCAGTCTTTCAGACTGCTCATCGAGCGCTTTCAGGATAAGGTTTTCAATATCTGTCTCGGTTTTCTCAAAAATCCGAAAGATGCTGAAGATGCTGCCCAGGAAGTCTTCATTGAAGTGCATCGATCTATTAAAAATTTCAGAGCCGAATCAAGTCTAAGTACATGGATATACAGAATGTCTGTCAATAAATCATTAGATATTATTAAAAGTAAAAATCGTAAAAAACGAAAAGGCGTTTTATTATCCATCCAAAATGATGAAAATAAAATTCAAATTAGTGATTATAAACATCCAGGAGTATTAGTTGAACAACAAGAAACAGCTAATGCACTTTTTCAGGCAATTGATCAATTACCCGAATTTCAAAAAGTAGCTTTCACATTGGTAAAAGTAAATGGTTTAAGTTATCAGGAAGCTGCTGACATTACCGGAAAGAGTATTAACAATCTGGAAACCACCGTTCATCGTGCTAAAATTAATTTAAGGAAATTACTTAAAACATTCTATTTAAATCAACAATCATGAATGAAGAAAATTTACATAAAAAAATAGAAGAGAGTCTTGCACTGGCAGAACAAATCCTTCCGCAAAAAGCACCGGAAGGATTCTCAGAAAAAGTTATGCTACGTTTAAAGCAAGAACCAAAAGTAGTTCAATTATCAGTTCGATGGTTTCAGGCTGCTGTTGCTGCAACAATTTTGTTTGCTTTTTTAAATATTCAGAATTTGGCACTAAACAATAATTCATCAAATGATGATACGGAACTGTTGATGCAATCATTTAGCATGGATGAACAAGCCTTTTACGAAGATGAAGTCGATAGTAGCTGGTTCTATTAATTAATTTGAATTACAAGAGATGAATATTTCAAGAGAAAAAATATTATATATCATTATAGCGATTCTTCTGGCCTTTAATTTATTAATGCTAGTCAATCAAAATAAAAAAGCTAATAAAAGATCACATCATCCCGATCATCCGGTAAGTATTCAAAAAATGACAAAGATGCTTGATTTAAATGAGGAGCAAATTCAATTGCTTAAGCCATTAAGAGATAAGCATATGTCTGAAATGAAAAGCTTAATGGAAAAAAGAAGAGCATTGCGAGAACAACAACGCAGTTTATTAGAAAACCAACAAGCCCTTAATGAAGACATCTTAGTTGAGACATTAGTAATTGAAGGTGAATTAGAACGCTTAAGGTTTCAACACATACAAAAAATGCGCAGTTATTTAAACGAACAACAATTGCAAAAATTAGACGAAGTCAGAAACAAAGCTTTCAAAAACGAACGACAAAGGCGAAAACACTTTCGTAGATAGAAAAATAAAAAAAATGTAATTCTGCGATCTATTTATGCGCATATTTGTTAAGTCAAAAAAAGAAGCATTGTTTAAAGTTGCCTGGTCTGAAATATATGCGCATCCCCTACCTGATAACCATCGGTTCCCGATGGAAAAATATAACCTCCTTAAAGAACAATTAATTTACGAAGGCACACTGGATAAGTCTGAATTCTTTCATCCGACTCCATTAAATGAAGATCAGATTTTAAGTGTTCACGACAAAAAATATTGGACTAAGCTAAAGCAACTTGAACTCAGTAAACAGGAAATCAGAAGAAGTGGCTTTCCTCTTTCAAAAGCGCTGATCCAAAGAGAAATCCTCATTATGGGAGGCACTTATGAATGTGCAAAGATCGCATTAGAAAATGGAGTCTCTATGAACATCGCCGGAGGAACCCACCATGCCTTTAAAGATGCAGCCGAAGGGTTCTGTTTGCTAAATGATATGGCACTGGCAGCCAAACTTCTTTTAATAGAAGGGAAAATAAAGAAAGCATTAGTCATTGACCTCGATGTTCATCAGGGTAATGGAACAGCCGCCATCTTTTCAAACGAACCGGATGTATTTACCTTTTCCATGCATGGTGCTAAAAATTTCCCATTGCATAAAGAGCAATCAGATCTCGATATCGGACTTGAAGACGGTACAGAAGATGAGCTTTATCTAAACACATTAAAAGACATCCTTCC
>JAHDHT010000340.1 GCA_020631175.1 Chitinophagales bacterium | reverse complement strand
GCGAGGGCTGACAGCGGAAGACCCGCTGCGACTATTGCTCATTTAGCTTCAAAAAACAGTGCTTACAAGCGTACAGCCCGACCCGGCATTGAACCTAATCTCATCAATAACATAAATGTTTTTTTAATGCCGGGGCTTGCCCAAAAAAATAGCTTCGAAATCTTCTATAATTAGCTTTCAAATGCAGGGAAATTATGTATCTTTGCAGTCCAATTTTTGGGACCGGTTTGCGGATATGATGAAATTGGTAGACATGCTAGACTTAGGATCTAGTGCCGCGAGGCGTGGGGGTTCGAGTCCCTCTATCCGCACCAATTAATTTAGGCAGCTCTGCTGCCTTTTTTTTAATCTATCAAAACAGAAGGCAAGTGGATATTCTCAGAGAAGATATTGATGCTTTAAATGCAACACTCACCGTTAAGCTAAGCAAAGAAGATTACCTTGAAACCGTAACTGCTGAGCTCAAGAAATTAAGAAAACAGGTCGATATGAAGGGGTTCCGTAAGGGGAATGTGCCGATCGGGCTTGTGAAGAAAATGTATGGTAATTCAGTGTTGTATGAAACAATCGATAAGCAGGTTTCGGGCGGACTAAACGATTACATCAAAGAAAAGGAGATGAATATTCTTGCGCGCCCTTTAATGGTGCTGGATGATAATCTGAAGTTTGACATCAATGCGCCTGCTGATTATGAATTCAAATACGAAATCGGTATCGCTCCGGAGTTTGATATTCCTTTCCTGGAAAAGAAAACGGCTGTTCCGAAATATGACATTGAAGTAGATGAGACTTTTATTGAAAAAGAGTTGACTCAATTGCGAAAACGTTTTGGTGAAATGGAACATCCGGAAGATGATATTCAGGAAGACGATGTATTAGTTGTTCAACTCAAAGAAATCTTCGATGCTGAAACAAAAGAGGAGGGTGTTGATACAGAGACTTCTTTTGCTTTAGATCAGGTGAAAGATGAAAAGATCAAAAAGAAGCTGCTGAAACTAAAACCGGGCAAGCAACTGAAAGTGAAAATTGATGATCTTTTTGAAAAGGATAAAGAGACTGTTTTGAGAGTTTTATTGAAAGTTGAGGAAGAAAAAATTGCTACCACTGAGTCGGATTTTGACCTTACTTTAACCAGAATAAACAGAGTTCAGCCGGCCGTGATGGAACAAACATTTTTCGATCAGGTTTACGGACCGAACACGGTCGATTCTGAAGAAGCTTTCATGGAAAAGTTCAGAGGTGATTTGGATGAGTTGGTGGAAAACAGATCTCAACAAAGACTTAAGGTAGACATCTATAACCGATTGATGGACAGTACAGAAATGGATTTCCCTGAAGTGTTTTTGAAGAAGTATATACGCCAGTTTAATGAACAGCCTTTAACGGAAGAACAGATCGAGGAGGGCTTTGAAAATTTCGTTGACGAGATGAAGTGGTCTTTAATAAGAGACCGTTTGATGAAGGAAAATGAGATTACCATCGAGCAAACAGACATTCTTGATCAGGCCAAAGAAGATGTTAAAAAAATGTATGCTCAATATATGGGTATGGAAATTAACGATGAGGAAGCAACAATGTACTCGGCTAATATGTTAAAGGATGAAAAGTATGTTAACGAGACCTATTCGAAGTTGCTTGAGAATCGTTTGTTTGACTATTTAACAGGACAAATCAAGACGAAAGAGGAAAAGATTTCATTCGAAGATTTCACTAAACTGAATTAATTCAGGCATATTTCGGTTAAATAGGTTTTAAACCAGAAAAAATATATGGATTACGCAAAGGAATTTGAAAAGTATGCAGTAAAAGAAAGAGGTATTAACAGTGCCCATTTAGGCTCTTATATCACCTCTGCAATGACCCCTTATATCATTGAAGAACGCCCGATGAATATCGCTTCGATGGATGTATTTTCGAGACTAATGATGGATCGGATTATCTTCCTCGGAACCGGTATCAATGATTATGTTGCAAATGTTATTATCGCCCAATTGTTATTCTTACAATCAACAGATAATAAGAGAGATATTTCAATTTATATTAACAGTCCAGGCGGACAGGTTTATGCCGGTCTGGGTATTTATGATGCCATGCAATATGTAGAACCTGATGTATCTACTATTTGTACAGGTATCGCGGCTTCCATGGCTGCTGTACTATTATGTGCAGGCGCAGAAAAGAAGCGAACGGGCCTCACACACAGTAGAGTAATGATTCACCAGCCAATGGGCGGCGCTCAGGGACAGGCAAGTGATATTGCGATTACTTACCGTGAAATAGAGAAATTAAAGAAAGAGCTTTACGATATCATCAGCAAACATTCCGGACAAACTTTCAAGAAGGTGGAGAAAGATAGTGACAGAGATTATTGGATGACGGCAACAGAAGCGAAAGAATACGGCATGATTGATGAGGTACTAGTACGTAAGGCCTCTAAAGAAGATAGCTAATGCCCAAAAAAGGAAAAGACGAGTTTAACTGTTCATTCTGCGGTCGCAGAAAAGATGAAACCTTAATTCTCATTGCGGGAATTGAAGGTCATATCTGTGAAAACTGTGTTACACAGGCGCAACAGATCATTGATGAAGAGTTATACCAACAGGAAAAGAAATTCAAATTCTCTTTGCCTTCGGTATTAAAACCGAAGAATATCAAAGAGTTCTTGGATGAGTATGTCATCGGTCAGGATGATGCCAAAAAGATTTTATCAGTCGCTGTTTACAATCATTACAAACGTTTGAATCAGAAGAAAGTAGACGATGTCGAAATCGAGAAATCGAATATTGTGATGGTCGGAAATACAGGTACAGGTAAAACCTTATTAGCCAGAACGATTGCACGATTTTTAAAGGTACCATTTACAATCGTAGATGCTACTGTTTTTACGGAAGCAGGATATGTAGGGGAGGATGTGGAAAGCATCTTGACCCGTTTGTTACAGGTCTGTAATTACGATGTCGCTGCAGCTGAAAAAGGTATTATATATGTAGATGAGATTGATAAAATCGCCAGAAAAGGAGATAATCCTTCCATTACCAGAGATGTTAGTGGTGAAGGTGTGCAGCAATCTTTATTGAAGTTACTGGAAGGTACAGAAGTATATGTGCCACCTCAGGGAGGAAGAAAACATCCTGAACAGAAA
>JAHDHT010000339.1 GCA_020631175.1 Chitinophagales bacterium | reverse complement strand
CTGAAATTGCCGGGGAGGATTTAACCGCTTTTTCAAATGAAGAATGTGTGGCGACGCCTGCATTAATTTTTGTACCGAATGCTTTTGCTCCGGCCGGAATAAATAATGAATTCAAACCGGTCTTAGTGAACGCCGACCCGACTAATTACCAAATGATTGTTATGAATCGATGGGGTGAAGTTTTATTCAGCACCGAAAATATCGATGAAGCCTGGGATGGATATATTGGCGGAAGAATCGCTCCTGAAGGAGTCTATGCTTATTACTTTAAGTACACGAATTTCAACGGCACCGAGAAGGAGAAGAAGGGAACTGTTTTGTTGATGCGATAGTTGGCGAGGTGCGTGGGTTTTGGGTGCGAGGTTTAAAAATGTCCTGCTGGCGGGCGAGAGCATATATGCTCGAGATGTAAATATATTTTCGAGGGGGATCCAGCGCAGCGATCCAAGGGTGGAGTTCTCCCGAGCGCAGCCGAGGGAACTTCCGGTTCGCCAAATAAGATTTTTCTCAAAAAGCGGAAGATTTACTTCGTCAAGCCTCAGTAAATGCCTCGACTCCGCTCGAAATAAAAAGCATATCCACTACCCACACCGTCATCTCGACTGTAAGGAGAGATCTTTTTTTTTCTAACAAAAGTGTTTCCACCAAATAAATTGATTCAACTTAACAAGAAACATCCTTCGCTTCGCTCAGAATGGCTTTCACTCAGCATCACTATTCTCAAAATGTGCTTTCAGCTTAGCCGCCTGCGTTTTATTTATCACCTTACCTAACTCATCCAAATCAGCATTTTTAATGGCTTCGAAAGATTTAAAATGCTGATATAATTTTTCAATCGACTTCGGGCCAATACCTTCAATATCACTCAACTCCGATTTTAAAGCACCGGTCGATCTTTTTTTACGGTGAAAAGAAATCGCAAAACGATGTGCTTCATTTCTGATTTGTTGAATTACTTTTAAACTTGGAGATTTTTTTGAAATTAATAATGGATAAGGATCATCAGGCACAAAAATTTCTTCCAGTCGTTTCGCAATTCCGGCGATAGCAATCTGTCCATAAATTTCCAGTTTTTCCAATGCTTTTTTTCCGGCATTTAACTGTCCTTTTCCTCCGTCGATTATAATTAATTGCGGTAAGGATTCTCCTTCCTCAACCAAACGTTTATATCGACGATAAACCACTTCCTCCATACTCGCATAATCATCCGGACCTTCAACGGTTTTAATATTAAAATGCCGATACTCCTGTTTACTTGGCTTACCATTTTTAAAAACCACCATCGAAGCTACGGGGAAGGCACCCTGAAAATTCGAGTTGTCAAAACATTCAATATGAAAAGGCAATTCTTTTAATCGGAAATCACTTTTAATCTGCGCAACCACTTCCATCCCCTTTTTATTCCGACTCGTTTCTGCGTATTTTAAAATTTGCTGATTGCGGTAATACTGCACATTTTTCTGCGCTAATTCAAGCAGCTTTAATTTATCCCCCCGTTGAGGAACAGCTTGCCTTAATTCATTATCACTCAATACCACTTCAAAGGGAACAATTAAATCTTTATAATTACTTTTTAATAGTTCTCTTAATTTTAAAATACCATAAGATAGAATTTCTTCTTTGGTCTCATTTAATTTGGCAGTCAACTCAACTAATTTCGTTTGAATAATACTTCCATTCGCAATTCGAAAACAATTAATATAATAACGAACATCATCCGAAGCCATGGCATAGACTTCAATATTATTCAATTTCGGATTAACAATTGTCGACTTTGATTGGTATTGTTGGAGTAGTTCTAATTTATATTTAAACTCATTCGCTTTTTCAAATTCATATTTTTCAGCGAATGCTTTCATGGCGTCTTTTAAATATTGAATTACATCAGAAAAATTTCCTTTTAAGATATGTCTCAATTGAGCCATGTTCGCATTATAATGCTCTTCACTTTGCAAACCTTCACAAGGTCCCAAACAATTACCCATATGAAATTCAAGACAAACCTTAAATTTCCCTTTATTAATGTTTTCCTCTGTCAATTTAAAATTGCAGGTTCTTATGGGAAACAATTGTTTTAGTAAATCTAAAATCGTTTTTACTTTTCTTACGGAAGTATAAGGACCTAAATATTCAGAACCATCATTAATTATTTTACGAGTTAAAAAAACTCTTGGAAAACGTTCTTTTTTAATACAGATATAAGGATAAGTCTTATCATCTTTCAACTGAATGTTATACTTCGGTTGAAATTCTTTAATGATCGAATTTTCTAAAAGTAAAGCATCCTGTTCGGTTTCGACAATGGTAAACTCCAGTCGATCTGCTTTTTGAACTAATACTTTAATTCTGTAGTAATCGTATTTCTTTTTCAAAAAGTAAGAAGAAACACGCTTCTTTAAATTTTTTGCTTTACCGACGTACAACAACTGATTTTCTTCATCGATAAATCGATAAACACCCGGTTTGTCGGGCAGGTCGAGTTGTCTGTAATCTTCAACGGTCATTTAAAGCTGCATTAAGTATTGACTAAAGGAAAACATTTTTTCTTCCTGTAATGTTCCGCACATTAACTGCAAGCCAAAAGGCATTTCATTTGTTTCGCTTTTAAATAAGGGTAAAGAGATTGCGCCAATTCCGGCAAGGTTTGCCTGAACGGTAAAAATATCAGATAAATACATTTCAATAGGGTCTTCTGATTTCTCTCCTAAATTGAATGCAGTACCGATTGTGGTTGGCCCCATTATAAAATCGAATGTACTTAATATCTCTTTAGTTGCTTTTTCAATTAAGCGTCTTACTTTTTGTGCTTTGGTATAGTACGCATCATAATAGCCGGCGGTTAAAATAAAATTGCCGATCATAATTCTTTTCTTCACTTCATCACCAAAAGCTTCAGACCGGGATAAAACATATGTCTCTTCCAGATCTTTGGCATTCGACGAACGGTGTCCATAATGGATGCCGTCATATCGATTTAAATTGGAAGCTGCTTCAGCAGTGGTTAAAATATAATAAGTAGGAACAATTTGTTTTAAATAAGGAAAGGAAACCAGTTCAATTTGATGTCCTTCAGCTTTTAAACGTTCAAATAAATCTTCAAAGGCGGCCTTCACTTCCGAATCTAATGCTTCACTTTCAATGGCTT
>JAHDHT010000338.1 GCA_020631175.1 Chitinophagales bacterium | reverse complement strand
TTAAAATAAGTTTTGCAATTTCATTGCAACACCCATATCACCATCAATTTTAATTTTACCGGTCATAAAAGCGGTCATTGGATTCAGATCGCCAGTTAATAATCGTTCAAAATTTTCTGAAGTTACATTTACAGTACAGTCTGCATCGGTATCATCGTTAGTGATGGTATTGTTTTCACCTGTTCCATCAATTCGTATTGCGCCATCATCTAAAGCGAATTTGATTACTTTACCTAATGGACTTTGTCCGTCTGCTTTTGCAAGCACTTTTGCTGTTAAATCTTGTAGACTCATTTTAATTAAATTTTGGATTTAAAAATTAGTTTTGTTTATATCGTTTAAAAAATGTTCCGAATTTCATCATAGCTGCCAGGTCGCTCACTTTAATTTGCCCTGTCATCAGCGCTTGTTGTGGATTGATTGAGCCTGTTTCTACTCCCTGGTAAACATGATCTTCAGTTTCAACTAAACATAAGGCCTCACCGTTCATTCCTTCTGAAACTTTCAATTTACCTTTATCGATTTCAACAGTAAATTGCCCTCCATTATCTCCACTAATATCAAATTGAAATATCCCTTCATAATCAAGCGCTCTATCTTCTTTGAATCTGTTGTTCAGATTCAAAATAATTTCTTTTGCAGTTGGCAACTCAATCGCTTTTAATTCGTCATTTCCAAAGGCTCCTTCATAAGCTTTATCATCGATTACCATTTTCGCAATTATTTCCCGCATTATTTCTGAGGTACCACCACCTATTGTACCGATTCTTGAATCTCTGAAAAAGCGTGCCATTTTATATTCTTCCATATAACCGTAACCACCAAACATTTGTAAAAGTTGATAAGCCGATTTATCTGCTAATTCTGAAGCCAATAGTTTACTGATGGAAGATTCTTTAACAGCATATTGATCATCATTATGCATTTTACAAACATGATATACATAGTATCTGGTTGATTCGATTTCCGCTGTAAGTTGTGCAATACGATGTCTTAAGACCTGAAATCTGTTAATCGGTCTACCAAAGGCCGATCGCTCACTCATGTATTTTAAAGTATATTCCAGCGCAGCATCTATACCGCCAATTCCTAATACAGCTCCAATCAAACGCTCCAGTTGAAGGCCGTTCATTAGGTAAATGAAACCCATTCCTTCTTCGCCAATTAAATTTCCGGCTGGCACTTTCACATTATCGAAACCTAATTCAGCAGTATCACTTGCATGCCAGCCTAACTTTTTTAACTTATTTGCTGTAACACCTTCTGCATTTCGATCTACAGCAATTAAACTTACCCCGTTAATCCCTTTTGAAGGATCTGTTTTACAAACCAATATTATTACATCTCCATAAACACCATTTGTAATAAATGTTTTACTTCCATTTATAAGGTAATGATCTCCCTGAAGAGTTGCGGTCGTTTTAATATTTGCAACATCACTTCCGGCACCGGGTTCGGTTATACCAATCGAACAAATGCATTTACCCTGGATTGCAGGAACCACGTATTTTTGTTTGAGTTCTTCAGAACCGTATTTAAAAATATAGGTTGAACTCATAAATTGTTGCACCGATAAAGCAGCCGAAAAACCACCCGACCATGTTTTTGCTAATTCTTCTGTGAAGACAACTGAATAAAAAAAGTCCAGATTTAAACCGCCATACGATTCCGGATAGTTTAAACCTAAATATCCCATCTCTCCCATTCGTTCCCATATTGAGCGGGGTATTCTTTGCTCAGCTTCCCATTCATCGATATAAGGATGTACTTCTTTCTTAAAAAAGTCTTTTAAAGATTGGCGAAATAATTCATGTTCTTCAGAAAAATAATATGACTTCATTTGTTTTGCTTTAGTTGTTAAAATCAGTTTTACTTAATTCATCCCATTTAGTAGTAATGAAACCGAATCCCCTTTTATTATCTTTAAAGTGATGTTTAAGATGATGGTGTTTTAATTTTTGAAACCACTTATTTTCAAAATTGTAATTATGAGCTGCGAAATGCATCCATTCGTAAATACAGTAAACAATTAATAACATCGAAAAAACCGGAAATACATTTGTCTCACCAAAAATTATTCTTGCAACAAAGAAAAGTGCAATACCTGCAGGAATACTTATGTGCATACCAACTAAAATAAAACGATTATCATTCGGATAGTCATGATGAATTCCATGAAAATCATAGAGCATCTTATTTAATTTCTCGTTTTTGAAACGGGCATGTAATAAATATCGATGCAGAACATACTCAAAGGCTGACCAAAAAAGAACACAGCCCAAAAGAGAATATAGATAAACCGTCCAATGAATGTCAAATTTTAAAATCGAATAAATTAGCAGCCCAATAATAACCGGGATATAAAAATAAAACACAGTATGAATTCTATTTGGAGTTAATTTTGCCGATAAACCATCTCCTCTCGGATGTTGTTGGGCATTACCTGATGATTTAAATAATTTTTCCATTTTTAATTATTTAAATTTTTATCTAACCAGTTTTTAATCGTATTAAAACAATCTTTCCAACTGCTATCCAGCATTACATTATGCGCTATGTCTTTTCCAATAACAAATTCTGCATTGTAAAATGCAGCAGATTTTTCTAAACTTTCTTTACTTAGTAATCGATCTTTTTCTGCAGCATATACAAGCATCGGAATATCTTTGTGATAATTTAAAGCTATCTCTGGCTTAATCATATCGAAGTATGCGCGTATAGACTCTTCATCAATTTTTTTAAAATATCGATTTAAATCACTTCCCGGAAAATCTTTCGAATAACAAAGCCTTTGATATCTTTCCGGGGTATTAATAAAAGAAAATAAACTTCTCTTTAATGAAAGATAGGCTAAGCCTATGCTATTTTTTACGAATCCATTTCTTGAGGCAGAAATGGTTCCTGAGTGAGGAACGGTAGCAATTAAGGCTGCTCCTTTTGCCGGATAAAGTTCGAGATACTTTTGAACGATAAATCCACCCATGCTATGACCTATTAAAACAGGTGGTTCTTCTAATTGCTCTGTTACACTTCTTAAATCGTCTACATAATCGTTTATGCTAACTTTATTAATATCTGTTTCTGCAAATGAATTGCCGTGATTTCTCAAACTTATAGAAACCACATTATATCCTTCCGAAACAAATGCAGGAGTAAAAT
>JAHDHT010000337.1 GCA_020631175.1 Chitinophagales bacterium | reverse complement strand
TCATTTCAAATTCCCCATTAACCCCTTCGCGCCCTTGCGTCTTTGCGGTGAAAAATCCGAACCTCAGCCAAAAAATCTCTGCGCTCTCTGTGGTAAAAAAAAGAATTCCGAAAAAATAAATCAAACTACATATTCCAGCCGCTTAAACAATGGCAACTTATCAAACCGCCCATTCAAAATCAACTCAGAATCCGTCTCCAACCAATCCTCTAAAATAGTAGCATAAATTTGCCGGAAATCAATTGTAAAGCCCACATCTCCATCACTTAACTTTTCCAGATCTATCAATTCATTATATACACCCGCACGATTTAAATGAGGACTTACAACAAAACTAACGTTACCCGCACCGTGATCTGTACCTTTACTTCCATTCTCCTTTACCCGACGGCCAAATTCAGAAAACACCAAAATGCAAACTTCGTGCATTCTGTTTAGCTTACTTAAGCAATCTATAAAACTGCTAAGGCTTTGCGAAAACTTTTTTAGTAATGTAGAATGTCGATTCGACTGTTGTGCATGTGTATCAAATGAACCAAAACTTAAATAAAAAACCTGAGTTTCGTCATAACATTGAATAACTTCTGCAACACTTTTTAAATCATCACCAATAGAAGTTTTAGGAAACCGAACAGGTAATCGAACATTTTTATAAGCCTTTTGTAATGCTTTCATTTTTAAATGCCCTTGCTGTACAGTTTTGTACATAAATTCGAGTAATGGATTTTCAATAGGAGACATTTTTTTATAACGAAGTACATTTTTTCGCATTACCGGAGAAGATAAACTTTTAAATAAGCTTTCAGGACTTTCAAATGAAATCCCAAACTTATTTGTTCCTTTCATCGTTAACGATAATTCTTCACTTAACTCAATCGCTTTAAATGATGTGCGCAAATTACTTTCGCATTCAGCATCAAGATATCTTCCAACCCATCCTGTTTCTAACAATTTAGTCGCATCTCCACTTGCCGTTTTCCATACATCAATTGATTTAAAATGTGAGCGACTCGGATTTGGGTAACCAATGTTATGCAGAATATTAATAAATCCTTTTTCAAACCAGGGCATTAATGACTCCAAACTTAAATGCAAACCATAATCAGTTCCGATTGAAAAAGTATTTTTTGCCTTAATACTTAAATTTGGTCTTAATCTGTAATAAGCATCTTGTTGAGTCGGAATTACTGTATTTAATCCATCATTACCTCCAATTAAATGAACCAAAACTAATTTTCTGTTCGATAATGGAACATGCTCAATCGTTTGCTGAACAAAAAGAGGAGATTGTATTTTATTCGATGAATCCATCTAATTTAATTGATACTCTGGTAGTGCAGCGATTCTGATTATTGCCCGTTTTAATGACATCATATTTTCTTTTAAAGGTTTCTTTTCATAAAATTGAATTAATTGATCAGAATTACTGAAGGTTGTACCAAGCATTAATTGAATTAATTGTTCGGCCGGACTAAACTCATCAAATTGATCGAAAAGCAACTTTAAATCCTGCAGTGAATGACTAATTTTAATAAATTTAGTTTTATGATTTACAGTTAGTTCAGGATCGGAATTTAATGTAATTTTATTTGTCAATTTGGCTTTTAACAATAGCTCTCCACAAAGATTGATGCGTTCTGCTAATGAACCCAGATCCAACCATTGAGTGCCACTAATCCATCCTGAAACATTTGGAGGTTCACCTAAGATCTGACCTAACCTACTTTGAATTCGATATGAAAAATCGGCATCTTCAAAACGTATTCCGGTGAAACGCATTAAACCGGCAATTAAATCTATTGGCGATTTAACGCGTTGATTAATTGATATTTTAAATTGATCTTCGCTTAATATTTTTTTAACTAAACGGCCAATATGATATTTACTTTTATAAAAACTTTTGGAAAGAACTTTTAAATATGCAGGTTCAATTTCAAGGCCGGTTAAATAATGATAAATCTTTCCTACAATATATTCACCGCTATCTTCTCTTTGGAAAATAATATTTAAAATATCATCCCCATTAAAGTAGTCAGTAAATCCAAAAAAAGTTTTCAGACCATCATCATGCCTTTTTTCGTCAATAAAAAAACTTCCGTCCGAAACTTTAAATCTCCATCCTGTAAAAGCTCTGGCAACTTCTTTAACATCTTTTTCAGAATATTTTCCAACACCAACCGTAAAAAGTTCTAACAATTCCCGTCCGAAATCTTCATTCGCCTGTCCCTTCACATTTTTTCGAATGTTTAAATAATTAATCATGGCCGGATCATGCGCAATATTATAAACCAGGTCTCCAAAGAAACCCAGTGCATTTTCACGCAACATGTTCAATTGCTTTTGCCATAGAGACGGAAAAAAACTTTTACAAGCAAAATGATCATGCCAGAAGAAAGCCATTCGCTCTCTTAATTGTGCTTCTCCGAAAGCCATTTCATGAAGCCATTGATTACCAATTTTCATATTTGCTTTTCGAAACGAACGTCGGTTTTGAACTTTATCATTCCCTCTTTGCCAGTGACTATAATTTGCGAATTCATGTTCCGGAATAATATTTATCGGAACAAAATTTTCTGATTTTAAAAAAAGTTGATTTAATAAATCATCATAATTCAAAGCAAATTCATCAGCTACAGATGCCGGCGAAATACCAAAACCTGCTCTGTTGACCAAATGCATTTTTAAGTTGAACTGATTTATTTGCAGCATAGAACAAATATGGTAAAATTTTAGAAAGCCTACGAAGAATTGAGACCGTCTTCTGACTGCGAGAATATTTATAGCACAGTACTTTGTATTAAGTAGCACAGAATTAACGATCTCCAATTAACGGTACCACACTCAATTATCTAAGACATATTTCTCTGTACTACTAAATACAGCGCCACACAAATTAATACCGAACAAGCGACAATCTCAAATCTCAATTTTCAAATCAAAAAATTCTTCCGTCATCGGTATGATCTGCGACCACTTCTGACTTCGAATCTTCTTACTTCTCATTTCAAATGTCAAACGCAAATTAAAAGATCCTTCCGAAATTATAGAAGACCGAACAAGCGAAAATCTCAATTTTCAAATAAAATCATCCTTCCTTAAAATCTCAAATCTCAAATCTCAAATCTCAAATCTCAAATCAAAAGATCCTTCCTCCGTCAAGATGATCTT
>JAHDHT010000060.1:15762-19633 GCA_020631175.1 Chitinophagales bacterium | reverse complement strand
TGAGGTCGAAAGCGGATTCGAACCGCTGTAGATGCTTTTGCAGAGCACTGCCTAGCCACTCGGCCATTCGACCTTAAACTTTAAGGTACCTGTTTTTTGACAGGATGGCAAATGTAAAGAGTTTTCACCATATGGGCAAATTAAAGTCAAACCCCTTTTTTAAGAATCCTGAGCCCCAAGCCACACAGCTTTTTTCAACGAATACCAATTTACCTTATATCCTTCATCATCGAAAGATCCATCCAGCTGCATTCCGCATTTTAACAGGACTTTATGTGAACCCAGATTATTGATATCTGCCTCAGCATAAATCGTTTCAAAATCCAACACTTCAAAGCCATATCGAATACTGGCTAAAGCAGATTCTGTAGCATATCCTTTTCCCCAATAGGGCTTCATTAACCGATATCCTAAATCCGGGAAGTTAATGTACCCGTTTCGCTCTTTTGTTATTAGCCGAAAACCTGTCCAACCGATGAAACTACTATCTTCAATTAACTCTATCGCCCAGCGATTATAACCATGCTCTTCATATTGACGAATGGCAAAAGGTAAACCTTCCCGAATACCTTCCACACTTTTAGGAGGTTCTTCGTCGATATATTTTAACACCTCCGGATCACTGTCTAAACGAAACAAATTTTCGGCATCGTTAAGATTTAACTCGCGAATAATTAAGCGTTCTGTTTTAAAAATAATTTTCATTTCAAAATATTTTCGCAAGAGCGAATTAATTCGCCCTTACAATTTATGAAAAGCTAATAATTCTTTCGGTCGAATTTCATGCTCCCCGTCGAACCAAACCTCCGTAAATATTTCTTTCTGCTTCGAAATTACATTTTTATACTGATCACCTTCAATCCACTTTAAAAAAGGATCTTTTTTACCGGCATATAAATAACAAGGCTGTTGGCGAAATAAATCTCCATCCTTTTCAAAATCAAAATCATGTGGAATAGAACTGCACCATAAAACAAATTGATCAACATGCGCATGACGATTATTTAACCAACGACATAAAGTAGCACCTCCCTGGGAAAAACCTAAACCTACCAGATCAACAGAAGACCGATCATAAACTGAAAAAATTTCATCGTACAAACGGTTCAGGTAAGAGATATAGTCCTCAATTTCTTCCTTTCTGTTTTCTTTAGTCATCCAACTGCTTCCAACCTTACCGTTATATCCTCCATCCTTATAAAACTTACTCAATCCTTCCGGACAAATTACCAAAGTTGACCCGTCGTCAATGGGCTCAAAGCGTTTACAAAACCAATAGCCATGATAACCATAGCCATGTAAAGCAATGTAAATCTTTTTTACTGCAGCACCATCAGCACCTAAACTGTAATAACGAGCAGTACGTTTAACTTTAATGAAATTTGCTTTTGGATCCATTAGGTGCAAATATATATAAAGGGAAGTTAAATAATGGTAGAATTGTACTTGGTACATAGTAGCACAGAAATGGAATATGAAATTATAAAAGCTTCTGCGCTACAAAGTACAGCGCTACTAAAAAAAAGTTAATCTTCCTTCTTTGGCAACTTTGGTAACTTCTCCTTCACATCATCAAAAAAGTTCTCCCGCTTTTCCTGGCGAATTTCTTTTTTCTTACGACGTAAACGCTTTCTCTTTTGTTTGTCAGAAAAAATAATAACCCTGGCAGACAAACCTGTTCTCCAGTCAAAAGTATATGTTTCATCCACCCGCTCAATAGCAGGTTTTAAATCCGCGGAAACTACCAACGGAACCAAAGGTATTTTCAATTCTATTCCTAAAATAGCATCAATACCATAACTGAAATTATTAATATCCACTTGCCTTAATGCTACATTAGCACCTCCACCAAAATAAACATTAAAACCTTTCCATAATAAAGGTTTATGCCACTCCAAAAGAGCTGTTAAAATAGGTTGCTCTTCGCGCAATTCTAAAATACCTTCAATAGTAAACTGAGGAGTAATGCGTTGTTGCACGGTAAGACCTATAGCTCCACCGTTATTGTGGGAACCGTAACGAATTCCAACAGCAGTATTATACAACTGAGCTGAAACTTCCGTCACACAACAAACAAGCAAAAGACATAAAATGAATCGCATTCCTCTCATAACGTATATTAAGACGAAATATTAAGTCAATCGTTTTAAAAGAATGTAAATTACTGTGCTTTAAGGTGAGATTCAAATAATTTTTTTAGCTCTTCAGGCTTATCCTGAACAATCCAATGCCCGGCATCAAGCTCTTCAAATTGATAAGGCCCGTGTACATATTTTTCACAAAACTCAGCAGCAGAACGACTAACAGCCACATCCTGATTTCCCCAGATAAATAATGTTCGACCCGTATATTTTTTTCGCTCTTCAACCGGCAAGACACCCGGTGGTGGGCCAGTTAATGAAATGTTAGCACGGTACCAGTTTAATATAGCTTTCAAGGCACCGGGCGCTTTAAACTGCCGCACATATTCTACCAACTCAGGCTCAGATTGAGAAGTCCAGACCTTATTTTTCATAGCCGCAAAATTACCCGATTTTAAATACCATTCAGGCAACATCGGAATCTTAAACATACCCATATACCAGCTTTTCTTTCGCTGCTCTGGAACCGTTTTGATCGCTTTAAAAAATGCACTTCCATGAGGAACAGATAGGGATGTCCACGATAAAATATCTTCCGGATATGACTCCAGATAACGCCAACCCACTTCAGCACCCCAGTCATGACCGACCATGTGAAATTGAGCTTTTTGATAACTCTGCATAATCGTTCTGGCATCCTCAATTAAATTCGGAACTAAATACGCGCTAACTTCTTTCGGCCTCGCCTCCGGACTATAACCCCGCTGATCCGGCGCGACACAAAAATAACCCAGACCCGCGAAATGACGCATCTGATCTTCCCACATAAATGAAGTCTCCGGAAACCCATGTAAAAATAAAATAGCTTCATTCTCAGGGTCACCACAAGTTCGAACGTCAAAAACAAAACGCTCTACTATCTTTTGTTCTTTTTTTATCTCCATTTGGGTGCAGTATGACTTGTGCGTCATAAAGATAAAAATAAAACATATAAAATATTTAACTCCTATTCGCATCATTTATTCATAGCTAATTACAAGTGCACTAAATTTTTTCATCGATTCCTCATTTTGATTTCGCATCGTCGGTTTAATTAAAGGCATTAAAGATCGCATTACATAATTCTTCGGCCGCACCATTTGATAATATTCAATTTTTGTCTTTCCATTTTCATCAGAAAATCGATAAGAATTTTCAGTATCCATCGATTCATGTGTAGTAACAAATTCAAACAAACTATTTTCCTCCCAGGCCGTTATGCGCTCCGTTAGAATTAACTCAGAACCATTTTGATCAAAATACATTTTATACTTATTGCCAATCATCGAAGGAAACTCCTTCACCGTCTCCACACGTTTCAATCCTGTAAGCCATTGAGGTAAAAGCGCGTCATCATGAAAAGCATCCCAGGTTTTTTCTACCGGCGCATCAATCAAATAAGTATATGTCGTCTCGACTTCTTTATTGAAAAAACCAACAATAAAAAAAGCAAGAAAAGCAAGTATTGTAAATGCAACAAAATATCTTACAAACTTCATAGAAAAATCATTTTATTTATTTGGGGGCTTGCCAAATTATTTTCGAAAATAATTAATTCAATAGATAAATATAAACTATAAAATAAAAGTAATTTAAAATCAAAACATTTGGCACCGCGCTTTCCGTTAAATCTTTTGCTGCCATACTGCATTCGCTAATTTATAAAGTGGCTTGCCGCTGTCAGCCCCTTTATAAAAAGCTCAGGTCAGTATCGCAACAAAAGTATACCACTTCAATCGCTGGCCCGGGGA
>JAHDHT010000060.1:12534-15662 GCA_020631175.1 Chitinophagales bacterium | reverse complement strand
CCTAAATGTCATCTTGAACGAAGCGGAGGCATGTGGTGAGCTTGCGAATCCAGATCTTATTGTTTGTAGAGACTTAATTCTCTTTTATAAATGATATTCATCGCCATGAACGAGATCCCTCGTTACACTCAGGATGACCTGCGGTCACTTCAAACTAAAGCTCCATCGGAACATCCATCAATAAAAATCTGGAATCCGAATTTGAACTAATTGAAACTTCATCAGTGTCCCAAACACCATATCCATCCCGTTTGTCTAATGTCTGGTCATTAACAGTAACACTTCCATCCAAAACAAAAAAGTATAATCCGTTGCCTTTTCGATGAACTTTATAAGCATCATTGCATCCCGACTCATAATTACCGATATGAAACCAGGCATTCTGATGAACCCATACTCCGGCATCATCTGCACTTGGACTTAATATTTGTTGCAAACCATTTTTTACTTCCTTTTCTTTAATCGAAATCTGGTCGTATCTCGGTTGAACGTTTTTCTGATTTGGAAACATCCAGATCTGAAGAAAGCGAACCTCCTTGTCTTCATTCTTATTAAACTCAGAATGAAAAATTCCGGTTCCGGCACTCATCACTTGTACATCACCTTCTTTTATAACTGCTACATTGCCCATGCTGTCTTTATGCTGCAAGTCACCAAAAAGTGGAATAGAAACGATCTCCATATTATCATGCGGATGCGTTCCAAACCCTCGTCCGGCTGCAACGATATCATCATTTAAAACACGTAAAACACCAAAGTGCATACGTTCGGGATTTCTGTAGTTGGCAAAACTGAAACTATGATGCGTATCTAACCAGCCATGATTTGCATAACCTCTTGTATTTGCCTTATGTAAAACAGATTTCATTGTTGAAATTTCTTCATTTGGAATATGATTGAATCCTACCTGTTCCATCATTTTGTCATAAGTAGATTCTTTCGGTTTAACATTAGATGCCTTTAAGGAGTTAGATGCAGCAGCTAATCCCGCAGCTCCTAATAAACTTTTCTTTAAAAACTTCTTTCTATCCATCATTAATAATTTATACCATTATTAGAACAATCAATAATTTCTTTAGTTCAAGATAATTATTTTTGAGCCGAAATCGTTTAGCTGCTTATGATTAGAACCATTTTAATTTTCTTCGTCTTTTCCTTTCTTTTTGTTGCTTGTTCTAAAAGTGAAGAAGATATACCGGACAATCAGCAAAATATTGAAGGTTTCGATTTTCTTTCAAAAGTGACCGGACATTGGATCGGGCAAAATGAGACTTCTTTTCAATATTACGATTGGTTTGCATTTGATTTCAGACCAATATCTCCTTCCCATACACATTCCATTTATGAAGGAGCAACGCAGCAAAGTATTATCAACTCATTTTTTGTTGCCCAGTTTGAAGGTGAAAAACAAATTATGGGAAGAAACGGCGGATGGTTAGGACCTCAATACCGGGCAAGCTATTTTGTAATGGATAGCATTAATGAAACGAATAATCTTTCATATTATAGATTGGTGGATGCTGTTGGTAAAGAAAAGCGTGCTTTTATGGAATTCAGATTTTCAAATGATTCGATGTACTTTGATGCCTATAAAGATAACAGTGGATCACTCGATGATCCGATTTTACATATGTCATTTAAAGGTGTAAATGAAAATCCGTCCTTTGCACTAAATGCAATAGAACAATTTGGTTTTCCTTCCACCGATATTGAAATCGATCTGAATGATAAATTCGAAAACCTGATCGATAATGATTCTGCTTTATTTCTGGATGAAGCAAGTGATCCATTTCCAAAAAGTATGCATGGGCATATAAGCGAATTAAATTTGAACTTTGAAAGAAGCCCGGCAATATCAGATCTTCCATTATTACTTTATCTTTCCAAAGAACCGATTCTTTCAGGTACAGGACAAATAAACTTTGAAAACCTGAATGACCAACTGATACGAACAATAAATATTCAGGGATATGAAAATACTTACAAAGCAGAATACCTGCATCCGGATAATTATTATATAACGGTTTTTAGTGATGTGGATCAAAACTTTTATCCTTCATCAGGAGATTATTCATCTTTAAGTTTCCCTTTGCAAATAAATCCTGAATCGAATGTGGAAGAAACTATAACCATTGATCAATTCATTCCCTGATCGGAATTTATTTTGATACGTATTGTCCCCTTAATTCATTTAGCCGTTCTTTTAAAACTAAATGTCAGAATTCATTTAAAACCCGTAAATTAACCGCATGGAAAAGTGGATTAAAAGATATAACTCGTATAGAAAGCAACAGAAGATGTTTGAATATGAAGGACATCAAATTGCATATATAGATGAAGGAGAAGGTGAACCAATTTTACTTTTGCATGGCTTACCTAATTCCGGATGGATGTATCGTTTGCTAGCCGATCAATTATTAACCTATGGCTACAGAGTCATTATGCCTGATTTGCTTGGTTTTGGAAACAGTGATAAACCCACAGACACTTCACTATATGATTTCGACCTACAGTCGCACCGTATTGTCGCTTTGATGGAGCATTTAGAAATTGCAAGATGGAACCATTGCTGCCATGATATGGGTGGTATTGTTACCTGGGAAATAATGCAAAATCATCCGGGACATATTAAAAATCTCTTACTACTTAATACGATTGTATTTAAGGAAGGATTTTGTCCGCCTTTTCAGTTCGATAAACGAAAATGGTTAACCAATCAATGGAGTAATCTTTATAATTCAAGATTAACAAGAGGAAGAATGATTAAGTCTACATTAAGCGGCGGACTTTGCAATAAAAAAATGAATGAGGATGAATTGGAAGGATATTTAAAACCTGCAAGAGAAAATATTTATCCGGCAGTACATCATTTTTTCACCAACTTTAAAACATTTTACAAAGAATTAGATGATTATCATTTTATTCTAAAAAATATGACTTTACCTACTTTAGTTATTTGGGGATCTGAAGATAAAATTCTGCAAGCTAAGCAAGTGCCGTTGATTAAAGATCTTTTAAAAGTAGAAGCACACGATGTAGTTTTGATGGATGATGTAAGTCATTATCTAATGGAAGAAGTACCGGAGTTGATCGGTTCTTTAATGCATCGTTTTATTTGTAATTGTTAG
>JAHDHT010000060.1:10034-12434 GCA_020631175.1 Chitinophagales bacterium | reverse complement strand
CATTTCATTCAGAATGACCTTTGGTCAATTCAACGAAGGCTTTGGAATTACAATAGATCTTGTATTATTAAATAAAAGGGAATGAATCTGAACACTCATATAAACGGTAAGGGGTAAAGTATCTATTATTGTTTGAACCTCCTTCTTAGAACTCGCAAAAATAGTAGACCATATCTGAAGGCGATCTTCAGAAACAGCATAAGACTGCATGGTTCCTCCTGAAATTAATTCATCGATTCGTTGCCTTTGTTCTGGAATCAAAGCAATAAAATCTTCCGGTAAAACTAAAGGCAGCTCAAAGACTACCATAAACTGATTCATATGGGTAATATACGTTAATAATCTGCCCTCGGTTCATTTATATTAGCATTAATGTAAAAGATTAACATTTCAAAGAGATTGTAAAAAACAGAATCCTAAGTATAAACTTAATCTTACACCTAAACTTGAAAATGAACTATTTCCATCCAAACATCATTGCATAATAACATCTAATTCTCCATCATAAATATGGCTACAAGTACTAACACAACAGGAAGAAATCAAAGAGGTAGTCAAAAACCAAAGTTTTCGTTTAAAGAAAACCTCACCGCACTAAAAGCATTACCGCCTTTTTTTAAGTTGATATGGGAAACGCATAAAGGGTATACTTTGATCAATATAGCTTTGCGTCTATTTAAATCCGTTTTTCCTTTAGTCACTTTGTATATTGGAAAATTGATTATTGATGAGGTTGTTTTACTTTATAATGAAGGAGGCGATCCGTCCGATTTATGGTTTTGGGTAGCAGCAGAATTTATTGTAATGATTGTTTCTGCTATGTTAAGCAGAGGGATTAATCTTACAGATGCTTTACTTGGCGATCTGTTTGCCAATCGTTCAAGTGTAAAATTAATTGAACATGCTGCAGAGTTAGATTTACCCCAGTTTGAAGATGCCGAGTTTTATGACAAACTCGAAATGGCAAGAAGACAAACTACCTCACGGGTCGCCTTAATGTCGGATGTATTTAATCAGGTGCAGGATTTAATTACAATCATTTTTCTTTCTGCCGGTATGATTTTTTTCGAACCACTGCTGATTGTACTATTAATCATAGCCGTAATTCCGGCATTTATAAATGAATTATATTTTAATCAAAGAACTTACAGCTTAGTAAGGAGCTGGACACCGGAGCGAAGAGAACTGGATTATCTCAGATATATTGGAGCAAGTGATCAGACAGCTAAAGAAATTAAAATATTCAATTTAAGTACATTCATTAAAAACCGTTTCGAAAAAAAAGCAGATCAATATTATGAAGCCAATAAAAAAATAGCTGTTAGACGATCTGCTCTTGGATTCTTGTTTAATCTCTTTGGAGATATTGCCTATTATGGTGCTTATGTAATTATTATTATCCGAACAATTAATGGTTCAATTAGTATTGGTGATCTTACCTTTTTATCGGGCTCATTTATGAGACTTAGAAATTTATTGCAAAGTATATTTTCACGATTTTCCGGTATTGTGCAACGTGCAATGTATTTACAGGATTTATTTGATTTCTTTAATATAAAACCAGTGATTGCATCTCCCGAAAAATCAAAAAAACTTCCTGAAAAAATTACAAAAGGATTTGAATTTATCAATGTCGGATTTCAATATCCAAACACCAATCACTGGGCAGTGCGACATTTGAACTTCCATTTAAAAGCCGGTGAAAAATTAGCTTTGGTTGGAGAGAACGGTGCGGGTAAGACCACTCTGGTAAAATTGCTGGCAAGGTTATATGATCCGTCCGAAGGAAAAATATTACTGGATGGCGTTGACCTGAAAGAATACAATTTAAAAGACTTAAGAGCTTATATTGGAGTTATCTTTCAGGACTTTGTAAAATTTCAAATGACAGCTGCCGAAAATATAGCTGTTGGAAAAATAGAAGACCTGAAAGAAAAAGAACAAATTGTAAACTCGGCAGAATTATCATTAGCAGATAGGGTAATTGAAGAATTGCCGGAACAATATGAGCAAATGCTCGGAAGACGTTTTGCAAATGGAACTGAGCTAAGCGGTGGTCAATGGCAAAAAGTAGCTCTTGGAAGAGCATATATGAGAGATGCGCAATTAATTATTCTGGATGAGCCAACAGCTGCTCTTGATGCCAAAGCAGAATATGAAGTCTTTTTAAGATTTTCAGATTTAACAAAAGGAAAAACTGCGGTTTTAATTTCTCACCGTTTTTCAACCGTACGTATGGCAGACCGTATACTTGTTTTAAAAGGTGGTGAAATGCAGGAATTAGGTAGTCATGAAGAGTTGCTCGATCTGGGTGGATATTATAAAGAGTTATTTGAATTGCAAGCGAAAGGATATCGGTAAATAGAAGTGTCAGGTAACAAGTGCAAGTGTCAAGTTCAA
>JAHDHT010000060.1:2706-9934 GCA_020631175.1 Chitinophagales bacterium | reverse complement strand
TTTTCGAAAATTTTACGAATAGCAATTCCCGCGAAAACTGCGCCTAAGGCAAATAAAATTTCAGCACCGGCATAAACAGAAGCGTCTTTATTTAATACCGAACTCACAAATTCAGGTATCAGAAAGTAGACGCCAACCAGAATAGTTACGAAAATAGCATAAGAGGCAAGACCAAATAAAAACATAGAAGGGTGCTTTTTAAGCCAGGCCAAACCCACCTTTAATCGCTGAATGGTATTTCCGCTCTCTTTATTTCTTTTTGCTTTTACCGTGTACTTAATTTGAAGAATAACCAGAAAACTTAACAGGTATGTCAAGGCATCTAAAGTGAAAACTTCATACAAATCCCAAACCGGCAATTTAAAAGGCAATGGGATATGTGTGCCAAACAAATGCAATTCACCGGAAGCCGTTTCACTGATTAATATAGCAGCTAATGCACCCGCTATCATCGATGTTACCTGTCCCTGTATTTCTATGTATGAATTGATTTTGCCATAATCGTCAGGTGGGGTAATCTCCTGAGCAAAGGCATATAAATTGGGGTAATGAATATTATAAATAAATACAGTGGTAATAAAAGCGATAGCAGCCATCCACATGGGCGTGCTTCCTGTCATCCATCCAAACAAAGCAATACTTCCGATTATCCCTCCACCCGCTAAACATTGATAAATAAACAGCTTCTTGCGATTATAACGATCAATTAAAACACCTGCATAAGTTCCCCATATCAAGGTACCCAAAGTAGCAGCAGCATAGATATAACCAAAGGTGGATGCCTGATCTAATATATGAGCAAAAAACCAGGGTATAGCGATCATAGTGATTCCCTGAGCGAAGCCGGAAATAGAATTAGCTATAAATAAAAGGATGATCGCTTGTCGGTTTTCACGCATGCCCGACGAAGGTAGGCAATCAAGTTTCAATATCCTTAATCAGTCTCTATTAAGAAGCGCTTCATTCAAATAATCTAAAGCTCTGAATCCTTCAGTAAAACTAAAAATCCACCCGAAAAAGAGTAATAAATTGGCTATTTTTGCGCTCTAAATTTGATCAATTCCTGAATATGAACGTAGGAGCCAAAATCTTATCCATAAGCCTGTTTTTACTGCTGATAAACCTTCAATTATCAGCTCAGGAACTCTTCAAAATAGAAGATGAAAGTATTAGTAAAGAAGAGTTTCTCTATGTCTTCAATAAAAACAACATAAACAAAGAAGAAAAAACGAGAAAGGAAGCCATAGATGAATATCTCGACCTGTATGTCAATTTCAAACTGAAAGTAAGAGAAGCAATGGCAGAGGGTTTGGATAAAAAATCGGCCTTCAAAAAAGAATTTGAGACTTACAGGAATCAACTTACCGAAACCTATTTATCTGATAAGGAAGTAAGCGAAGAATTGATCAAAGAAGCTTATGATCGTAGCAAAGAAGAAAGAAAAGTAAGCCATATTCTAATTAAACTTGCGCCAACTGCAGGTCCTGAAGACACACTGAAAGCGCATAAGAGAATTGCCGCTTTAAGAGAACAGGTAATTAAAGGCGCCGATTTTGCCGAAACTGCCTTTCGCTTTTCGCAAGATCCTTCTGCAAAAGAAAACAAGGGCATGCTTGGATATATTTCGACCTTTCAAACGGTTTACCCCTTTGAAAGCGGCATGTATAATACAGCAGTCAACGAAATTTCAAATCCGGTAAGAAGCCGATTCGGTTATCATATAATTAAAGTACACGATATACGCAATTCATTAGGCGAATTAAGTGCAGCACATATTTTAATTAAAACGCCCAAAGAAGCTCCCGACGAAGTACAAAGCAAAAATAAATTCTTAGTTGATTCAATATATCAGCTCATTCAAAAAAAAGCAATCACATTCGAAGAAGCTGCGCGAAGATTTTCAATGGATAGAACAACTGCAACTAAAGGCGGACAGTTACCTCCTTTTGGTTCCGGAAGGATGGTGGAAGAATTTGAAACGGCAGCTTTTGCACTAGCTAAAGACGGTGATGTTTCTGCACCAATCCAAACAGATTTTGGATGGCACATAATTAAGCGTCTTAGTAAAAAAGACATTGGAACACTCGAAGAAGAAAACAACAATCTTAGAAAACTGATTGAAAAAGATGCACGGTCAAAAGTGCCACAACAACGTTTTGTCGAAAGAGTAAAAAGAGAAAATAATTTTAAAGAAAACGCAGCATCTAAAAATGAATTAATTGAACAATTAGATGCAAAAATTCTCAGACCGGGATGGAAAATAGAACAGTACAAACGTTTTCAAAAACCGCTTTTTACTATTGGGAAAATTTCACGCACACAACAAGACTTTATTAAATTTCTGCAAAGAAACAGAAACACTAAAAAAGTTAGAGATGTAAAGTATCGTATTCTGAAATTATACAATGCCTACGTTGCTGAAGAATGTACGAACCTTGAGAGATCTTTATTGGAAGAAAAGTATCCTGAATATAATTATCTCTTAAATGAATATCGGGAAGGAATTTTATTATTTGAATTGACTGAAAAGAAAATCTGGAATAAAGCAATGACTGATCAAAAAGGTTTGGAGAGCTTTTATGAAAGAAATAAAGAAGCATACAGATGGGAAGAAAGAGCCGATGCAATTATTTATAAATTGAAAGATAAAAAGTCAGCGAATAAGGTTTATAAGCTTGCGAAAAAAGGAAAGCTAAGTACTAAAATTGCTTCAAAGTTTCCCGGCATTGATATTACAAGCGGAGCTTATGAAAAAAATCAAAATAAATATATTGATGCTGCAGGCTGGACTGCCGGAACATATGCGCCATCAGAATGGGAAGATCAATATGTAGTCGTTCAGATCAAATCTTTATTAGAGCCAACCGGTAAAACTTTAGCGGAAGCAAAAGGATTTGTAATTTCTGATTATCAGGGAGAATTAGAAGCAGAATGGATAGAAGCTTTAAATAAAAAATATAAAGTCGAAATTAATAATGAAACTTTAAAATCACTCTACTGAAAAAGTATAAATTAAATAGCATTATTTTTTTTGTGCTGATAATTTTATCAGGCTGTAAATCTTTTCAATCGGCTCAACCAATTGAAGGAGAAGAACCGGTTGCAAGAGTGTTTGACAAATACCTTTACAAATCTGAAGTAGAATCGTATCGTTTTGAATTTAATACAAAAGAAGACAGCAGCCGTTTTGTAAAAGGTTTTATTGATGGATGGATAAAAGACCAGTTGCTTTATGAAAAAGCAATTAAAAACCTTCCGGAAAACAATGAAGAGATTAATAAACAAGTTGAAGAATATCGTTCATCGTTAATTCGCTTTCTTTATGAAAAGGAAATGCTTGCTCAAAATCTGGAGGCAGAAATAAAAAACGAAGCCATTCAAAACTATTATGAAACTTATAAAGAAAATTTTAAACTGTCGCAAAATGTTATCCGTCCGAGATATATTGTAATTGATAAAAAACACGAGAAAGTTGACAGTATAAAAAAATGGATTTTAAGTGAAGATCCGGATGAAGTTGAGAACTTCAACAATTTTGCCATTCAGTATTCAGATAATTATGCTAATGGTAAAACATGGTTTGTTTTAGAAGACTTCAATAAAAACCTTCCATTTGAGCTGGCTGAACCACAGGTGCTGTTGAACGACAATAAGTATATGGAATGGAAACAAAAGGATTTTATTTATATGCTTTTTGTAGATGAATACGGTAAGAAAGACTCAATTGCTCCTTTAGACTATAAAAAACAAGATATTGAGAAAATAATCGTTAACAAGCGAAAGACAGATTACCTCAAAAAAATGAAAGAGCGCATTTATAACGATGCACTTAATAAACAAGAGTTTGAAATTTATGAATCAAAGTAAATATATATTGCTAAGCCTGCTATTTTGCCTGTTGGCAGCCGGTTTGTTTGCTCAGACAGGAAACATAGACAAAATAATAGCAGTTGTCGGTGATAAGATAATTCTGAAATCTGATATAGAAATTCAGAAAATGCAGATGGAAGGGCAAGGTCAGAGTGTTGAAAATGCAGATTGTGCCCTTTTAGAAGATATGTTACTGTCAAAGATGTTACTGACCCATGCAGAAATAGATTCTATTAGTGTTGGGGAGGATGAAGTTGAAGCAGAATTAGATAATCGTATCCGATATTTCATCAATCTTTTTCAAGGCGATCAGGAAAAACTTGAGGCTTATTATGACAAAAGTATTGTAGAAATTAAAGAGGAATTCAGAGACGATATCCGGCAACAATTACTCTCGAGAAGAATGCAACAAACAGTTATCGGTAGTGCAAATGTTACTCCTTCTGAAGTGAAGGCCTATTTTGATGCTATTCCATCCGATTCCCTTCCCTTTTTCAACGCAGAAGTCAAGCTTAATCAAATAGTTATAAAACCAAAAATTAGCCCCGAACAAAAGAAGGCAGCATGGGATAAATTATCAGAGTTGAAAAGAAGAATTGAAGAAGGGGAAGATTTTTCTACCCTCGCCATCGTTTATTCCGACGATAGAGGAAGTGCCGAAAATGGAGGTGAATTAGGCTTTTTATCAAGAGGTGATTTGGTAAGCGAGTTTGCTTCTGCGGGTTTTCGATTGAACAACGACGAAATGTCAAATATTGTAGAGACAGAATATGGATTACACCTTATTCAAATGATCGAGAAAAGAGGCGAAAAAGCTAATATGAGGCATATATTGGTAAAGCCTGAAATAACAGGTTTCGACCTTGAAAAAGCACAGGCGCAATTGATAGAAGTTCGTAAGCTGATTCTAAAAGACAGTATTAGCTTTAATCAGGCGGTAAACAAATATTCTGAAGATGAGCAAAGTAAAAACTCAGGTGGAGTGGTGATAAACCCAAATACGGGTAGTACTTCATTTGAAATGGCAGAATTAGAAATCGCTATGTATTCGGTAATCGATACGATGAAAGCGGGTGAAATAAGTAAACCTTCAAGCTTTTATACTTTTGATGGAAGCCCGGCTTATCGTATTATCTATCTTAAAGAATCAACAGAAGCACATCAGGCAAATTTGGACCAGGATTATGAACGAATTAAAACTGCTGCTGAAAAGGCAAAACAACAGGAAGCTTTAATCGACTGGATTAAAAAGAAATCGCCTGAAACATTTATTCATATTGAGCCGGAGTTCATCTATTGCGACAGTAATAAGCGTTGGATTAAATAATGTTAAGTTCTGTACTTTTGCAAAGTACTTTGTAGCTTTGTTGCTCGATTTACGTCTCTATAACTATATATACTTTTTAAAGATTAAAATTCCATTCACACGTGGCAGAAACACAAAATAACTCCGATGTAGCAGCAGTAGATGCGCTGTCGGCATCCTTCAAAAATATTAAGTCTGAAATCGCAAAAGTCATTGTAGGTCAGAGTGATGTAGTCGAAAAAGTATTGATCTCCATCTTTTGTGACGGACATAGCCTGTTGGTTGGAGTTCCGGGATTGGCAAAAACATTACTGATCAATACCATAGCTGATGTGATGGATTTATCTTTTAAAAGAATTCAGTTTACGCCGGATTTAATGCCATCAGATATTACAGGAGCTGAATTAATCGATGAGAACAGAAAATTTGTTTTTGCTAAAGGTCCCATCTTCGCCAATATCATTCTGGCAGATGAGATTAACCGTACTCCACCTAAAACGCAGGCTGCTTTACTGGAAGCCATGCAGGAAAGAAAAGTAACTTCAGGCGGGACGGAGCATAAACTGGATTTACCATTCTTTGTTTTAGCTACACAAAACCCAATCGAACAGGAAGGAACCTATCCTTTACCGGAAGCTCAGCTGGATCGATTCATGTTTAATATCGAATTGGATTATCCATCTTTCCAGGAGGAAGTTGATATAGTAAATAATACTACCTCAAATCGTGAAGTAAAATTAGATAAGATTATTTCAGGCGATGAAATCAGAAAGTATCAGCAATTGATTCGTAAAATTCCTATTGCACCAAATGTTTTAGAATATGCAGTAGGCTTAGCAACGAAAACAAGACCGAACACATCTGGTGCTGCTGAAGTGGTGAATAACTATCTAAGCTGGGGAGCCGGACCAAGGGCTTCTCAATATTTAGTATTAGGTGCAAAATGCCATGCAGCTATTAATAATAAATATTCTCCTGATATTGAAGATGTTAAAGCAGTAGCGCATTCTATTTTAAGACATCGTATCGTTAAAAACTACAAAGCCGAAGCAGAAGGTATTAGTATTAATGATATTATCGAAAGAATACTCTAGTATTTAGATTTAAGCTAGATCGAAAATGTCCCGCTGGCGAGACCGGACCCAGCGCAGTGGTCCGAGGGTGGATTACAAAATCCTCTGCGACCCTCTGCGGTAAAAAAAGGAAGACCGAACTAAAAACCTTTGCGCCCTAGCGTCTTTGCGGTAAAAAAGAAAACCGAACAACAGAGAAGACCCTCTGCGGTGAATTCCAAAAAAAACTTTCGTTTTCAAATTCAGAAGATTACCTTTGAGCTTTAGATGAGCCAATGAGCGATTTTCTCCAACACGAATGTGGCATAGCATTCATCCGGTTATTAAAACCACTACAGTTCTACATCGATAAATATCAAACACCCCTCTATGCCCTGAATAAATTATATGTTTTAATGGAAAAGCAAAAAAACCGGGGCCAGGACGGTGCCGGTGTCGCTTCGTTAAAACTGGATATTCCGGCAGGAGAAAAATATTTCAATAGAATACGTTCCGTCGACAAAACCGCCATCACAGAAATCTTCACCTATATCCAATCAAAATTTGAAGACCTCAGTCCCGAGCAATTAAAAAGTGAAGAATGGCTGAAAAATAATATTGGTTATACCGGTGAAGTTTTATTAGGCCATTTACGCTACGGCACACACGGTAAAAACGGCATCGAAAAATGTCACCCTTTTCTACGTCAGAATAACTGGATGACGAGAAATTTAATCATGGCGGGAAATTTTAATCTGACCAATACTCAACAACTGTTTGATCAGTTAGTTGAAATCGGGCAACATCCCAAAGAGAAATCCGATACCGTGACCGTTCTCGAAAAGATCGGACACTTTTTAGATGAAGAAGTTCAGATCCTTTTCAGAAAATATAAAAAGAAAAATAAAAGCAGAAGAGAAATTACAGACCTTATTATCAAAAATCTAAAGCCTCAAAATTTTCTTAGAAAGGCTGCTGCAGATTTTGATGGAGGATATAC
>JAHDHT010000060.1:0-2606 GCA_020631175.1 Chitinophagales bacterium | reverse complement strand
ATTGACGACTCCATTGTAAGAGGTACAACTTTAAAGCAAAGCATCATTGCTAAACTGGACCGACTTCAGCCGAAAAGAATTATAATCTTGTCGACAGCGCCTCAAATCCGTTACCCGGATTGTTACGGAATCGACATGTCTAAAATGGGAGACTTCGTTGCCTTTAGAGCTTTACTGAACCTGCTAAAGCAACAAGATAAAGAAGCAATGCTTCAGGAAGTGTATGAAAAATGTAAAACATCCAATGAAGCTAGAAATTCTGTCAATGAAGTTCGAGCACTTTATAATCAATTTAAAGCTGAACAAATTTCAGCTGAGATTGCTACAATTGTGAAAGCTCCGGGAATTAATGCCGAAGTGGAAGTTATCTATCAAACCATAGAAGACCTTCACAAAGCTTGTCCAAACCATACCGGCGATTGGTATTTCACGGGTAATTATCCAACAGCAGGAGGAAGCCATGTTGCTAACAAAGCATTCATGAATTTCATGGAAGGAAAAGGAGACCAGAGAGCCTACTAGAGGCTGGAAGTATCAAGAATCAAATGCACATAAAATTCAAATGTCAAACTCAAATTCAAATTCAAGCTCGTCTGAGTTTTGATTCTTAACCTCTCCCGAGCGCAACCGAGGGAACTTTCGGTTTGAGAAATTAATCTCTGCGCCCTCTGTGGTAAAAAGGTACAAGGTATAAGTCGTTAGGTACAAGTATTTATCTTTGCGATCTTTTCGAAGACCGTACAAGCGCAACAAATCTTTGCGCCTTAGCGTCTTTGCGGTAATAAAGACCTAATTAACAAAATAAATCTCTGCGCCCTCTGTGGTAAAAACGAAGATCATACTAAAGTAAAATGTCCCGCAGGCTGAACCAAGGCAAGCGCAGCGAACCGAGGGTGGAATTTTCCCTATCTTACAAATGTGAAATGCATCCTCCCAATAATATTATTTCTTTTTACATCAGTAATTACCTCCGCCCAAAATACTATCCATTTTAAAGGCAAAGATTATTTAATTAACGGTGTAAATATTCCCTGGAATAATTTTGGGGTGGATGTAGGAACGCATCCCGAATGGGGAGCACTTTTTAACGAACAATATTTTCAAACTTTTTTTGAAGAATGTAATGCACATAATGTAAACCTTGCAAGACTATGGTTACACTGCGACGGAAGAGCAACACCGGAATTTAACAATGAAGGTTTAGTTACAGGATTAGATGCAAACTTTTTCGATGATCTTGATCGTATTTTTGATTTGGCAGAAGAAAACGATGTAATGCTAATGCTTTGTCTTTGGTCTTTTGATATGCTTAAAGATCGCCGCGATGAAGCCGGAACCTTTGCAGGCAATCACCATATTCTAATTGAAACAGAAAAAGGTATTCAATCTTATATCAATAATGCACTTATACCGATAGTTGACCGATATGCTGACCGTTGTAACTTTTTCAGTATTGATATTATGAATGAACCCGAATGGGCAATCAAAGGAAATCGAAGTGCAGGGATTAAAAATCAGGTCGGATTAGGAGCTATGCAAAATTTTGTTGGAAGGATTGCCAAAACAATTCGTGAACGATCTGATATTCTAATAACTGTTGGTTCAGCTTCTCTAAAATGGAACTCTCCAACAGCATATGCCAAAGCGCATTATTGGTCAGACATCGCTTTGCATAATGCAACAGGATGTATGTCAAACACTCATTTAGACTTTTATTCGATTCACTATTGGGATTGGATGCATAATAAATCTTTTGATCCCTATAAAATGGAAGAAATCTTTTTCGCGTTGGACAAACCAACAATCATTGGTGAATGTCCTGGAGAAGACGCTAAGTATACCGTTTGGGAGCAGTATCAATTAGCATTTGAAAATAATTGGGCAGGAATAATGCCATGGTCATACAATGGAGAAGACGGTTTTGGAAGCTGGAATGATTTTAAAGAACAAGCAAAACAAACCGGTGAAGAATTGGCAGCATTTTTAGACTATGAATGTGATCCTTTTTGGGAATCGGAAAATACCCCAATTGCACAGGTCGATCCGAATTTCAATGTAGATGTTTTCCCAAACCCTGCAGTTTGCAATATTCAATTTAATTTTAAAGAAGCTGAAAGTATAACTGTAAATATTTATCATCCAGACGGAAGATTTATTTTCTCCAAGAGTGAAAACAACGATCAAATAACATTAAATGTGCACGATCTGCATTCCGGTTTTTATTTGTATGAAATCATTCAGACGGATGGAAATATCAAGCAAGGTAAATTTTTAATCCGCCGGTAGGGGCGAATTAATTCGCCTGTACAATATATCAGTGCACTTTATCTCAAAAACCGAAATCCGAATTTTCCCGAGCAAAGCCGAGGGAACTTTTGGTTCTAGGAAGAAATGGTATTATGCGAAAACCAGTAATCTCATTAACCAAAAGATTTACTTCGACAAGTCTCAGCACAAGCCTTGCCTCCGCTCAAAATAAATCCTTTGAAAAAAATAGCCTTAACTCTATCCCAATAAAAAAAAGGGGCGAATAAAATTCGCCCCTTTAAATTATCATTGCGCCTTAGCGCCATTGCGGTAATAACAAAGTCCGAATTCTCCCGAGC
>JAHDHT010000059.1:15300-19664 GCA_020631175.1 Chitinophagales bacterium | reverse complement strand
GTTCCTGATGTTGTTTTTCTTGATGAATCAATGCCGGGCTTAACAGGACTTGAAACACTTACAGAAATTAAATCTATCGATAATAATCTTCCGATTGTGATGATCACAAAAAATGAAGAAGAAAACCTGATGGAAGAAGCGATTGGTGGACAGATTACCGATTATTTAATAAAACCGGTAAATCCGAGACAGGTATTAATGTCCTTAAAAAAGATTTTGGAAACAAAAGATTTGGTAAGTGAAAAAACAAATTCTGCCTATCAAAGAGAATTCCAAAAAATCTTTATGGAAGTTCAGAATGCAGATAGCTACGAAAGCTGGGCAGAGCTTTACAAGAAGTTAGTTTTCTGGGAATTGGAGTTAGATAAAAATAATGCCAACCAAATGAGTGAAGTTTTCACTATGCAGAAAGCGGAGGCAAATAAAGAATTCTTCAAGTTTATTCAAAAGAATTATCTGGAATGGTTGAAAGGAAATAAAGAAGGACCTACCCTTTCACATGAATTATTCAAGCATAAAATATTTCCAAAGGTTAAGCAAGATGTATGCAATTTTGTAATCGTAATTGATAACCTGAGATATGACCAATGGAAAATCATACAGCCTATACTCTCAGAGTCATTTAAGTTTCAGGAAGAGGATTATTTTTACAGTATACTCCCTACATGCACCCAGTACAGTAGAAATGCTATATTTTCCGGATTACTTCCATCTGAAATTTCAAGAAGATATCCGGATAAATGGTTAAATGACGATCAGGAAGGAGGAAAAAATATGCAGGAAGCATTTTTTCTTCAGGAGCAAATTCGCTTATCGAACCGGGATTATAAACACAGCTACACCAAAATAACCAACCATAATAATGGGAAGAATTTGGTAGACAATATGCATAATCTTTTAAATAATGATTTAAATGTGATTGTCTATAATTTTGTAGATATGCTTTCACATGCACGAACAGAAATGGAAGTATTGAAAGAATTAGCAAGTGATGAAGCAGCCTATCGTTCAATTACCCAAAGTTGGTTTGAACATTCTCCTTTATTAGAGGCATTAAAAAAGGTACAGGATAAAAAGATAAATTTAATAATTACAACAGATCATGGAACGGTGCGGGTAAAGCGTCCTTCAAAAATAATTGGAGATCGAAATACAACAACCAACCTGAGATACAAAAGTGGTAAAAATTTAAATTTCGAGCAGAAGGATGTGTTATGGGTAAAAAATCCGGATGAAGCAGGTTTGCCTAAATCGAATGTAAGTTCGACTTATGCATTTGCCAAAGAAGATTTATATTTTGTTTATCCGAACAACTATAATCACTTTGTCAATTATTTTAAAGATACTTTCCAGCATGGTGGAGTTTCTTTGGAGGAAGTTATTATTCCGGTAGCGTATTTTACAAATAAGTAAAGCCGGAGCCGAAGCCAGCACAATCAAAATAAACCCGATTGAAGTGGAAACCCGTAGCCATTGAAGTGCACTGAAGCAATACTTTGTGCAGGCTGACGCAAGGAAGACAAACAAGGTATATGCTGAAGCGCCTGAAATGGATGCGCGTTGCAACGTAAAGCGGGAGTACTGCTTGCTGCGACAGCCCAAATGATTCTTTTCAAAAGCCTTTAAAATTTTGCATTTTTGTGCTGACGAATGGAGAAAAACAAAATTGAAATAGCCAACTTAGATGAAATAAGTGCTGCAGTTGATCGCTTCTTTGATATTTGCAAAAGCGGCAAAAAATTTGCATTTTACGGAGAGATGGGAAGTGGCAAAACGACCTTTATAACGGCGGTTTGCAAAGCCCTGAAGGTAAACGAAACCATTGCAAGTCCGACCTATTCATTAGTTAATGAATATTCTTGTCCGGATGGAATTGTGTATCATCTTGATCTTTATCGATTAGAGGATGTTCATGAAGCTTTGGACATTGGAATTGAGCAGATTCTTGAATCGGACGGATGGTGTTTTATCGAGTGGCCTCAAATAGTTGAAGCAATTTTACCTGATGATTTTATTAAAGTAAGCATCGGGCTTGAATCAAATAAACGCATAATAGAAATCAATTAATCGGATGGCTGATCAAAAAAAGAAACCTGAAATAAGTTCCGGCATTTCCTTATCTCCTCTGGAGGAGCGATTAGCAGTTAAGCCGAAAGGGCAGCAATTATATATTGGGATCCCGAGAGAGATCGCATTTCAGGAAAAAAGAGTTAGTCTTACTCCTGAATCTGTAGGCTTATTAGTAGCGAACGGTCACCGTGTAGTGATTGAGACAAAAGCCGGTAAACATGCTCATTATGCAGATCAGGAATACGCGGATGCAGGAGCGGAAATTGCGTACGATACCCAAAAGGTTTATGATGCGGATATGATTGTGAAAATCACTCCGATTTCAGATGAGGAAATAACGATGCTGAAAACGCATCAAACTATTTTTAGTCCGATACATTTACCTACAATACGAAAAGGAAAATTACAGGAATTAATAAAAAAGAAAGTAACAGCTTTTGCATTTGAATATATTAAAGATGAAGCAAAAACTTTTCCTTTTGTTCGTGCCTTAAGTGAAATTGCCGGTTCTGCTTCGATTTTAATTGCTTCACATTATACAAGCAATGTTGGTGACGGTCCGGGTATCATGCTTGGTGGCATAACGGGTGTACCTCCTAGTAAAGTTGTCATTTTAGGTGCAGGTGTTGTAGGCGAATATGCAAGTCGTGCTGCTTTAGGTCTGGGTGCTGAGGTAAAAGTTTTTGATAATAATATTTACAAATTAATGCGGCTTCAAAATAATATCGGACAGCGTTTATTTACTTCTGTAATTACCCCTGATGTATTAGCTGCTGAACTGGAAACAGCTGATGTTGTTATTGGCGCAATTCACGCAGAAGATTCCCGTACACCAATCATTGTTACTGATCATATGGTTCAGAATATGAAACCCGGAGCTGTAATTATTGATGTAAGTATTGATCAGGGTGGATGTTTTGAAACATCTGAAATCACCACACATGCCGAACCGGTTTTTACTAAACATGATGTTGTTCATTACTGTGTTCCAAATATTTCTTCCCGTGTTTCAAGAACAGCGAGTCGCGCGATCAGTAATGTTATGACTCCAATTTTACTTCGCATAAGTGAGTTCAATTCTCTAGACCGGCTTGTGCGCAATAACAAAGGCATTCGACACGGTGTTTATATTTATCAAGGCCATATTACCAATCGACATATTGCGGATAAGTTTGGTTATAAATGCACCGATCTTGATTTAATTATGGCAGCGAGTATATAGTTTTAAAATATGCCAGAATCGTTAAGTAAAAAAGAAAGTGTTTCATTTATAGTTGATAAACTTGAAACCTTATACCCCACCGTTCCTGTACCACTCGATCATCATGATCCATATACTTTACTAATTGCAGTTTTACTTTCTGCCCAATGCACCGATGAACGGGTAAATAAAATTACGCCACTTCTATTCGAGCGTGCAGATAATCCGTATGACATGATTAAAATGTCTGTAGAGGAAATTAAGGAGATTATCAGGCCATGTGGATTAAGTCCGATGAAATCAAAAGGCATCTATGGTTTATCACATATTCTAATTGACAAGCATGAAGGTCGCGTGCCTGATAATTTCAAAGACCTTGAAGCTTTACCCGCTGTCGGCCATAAAACGGCCTCTGTTGTTATGAGTCAGGCTTTTGGTTACCCCGCTTTTCCGGTTGATACTCATATTCACCGACTTGCCTGGAGGTGGAAATTAAGTAATGGCAAAAGTGTTGAGCAAACTGAAAAAGACCTGAAACGTTTGTTTGATGAATCACTTTGGAATAAGCTGCATCTTCAAATTATTTTCTTCGGTAGAGAATACTGTCCTGCTCGTGGCCATACACCTGAAGATTGCCCTATTTGCAGTGTTATTGGACGGAAGGATATGGAAAAGAAGTGGATAAAAATGAGAAAGAAGAAATAGGTTTCTTTTGATTTGGATTGAATCCATATAATTCAAACAATAATCAATTTCATTCGTATAATAGATTGACTTATATTAACAAAATAAGACTCTCTAAAGCCTTAATTTTCTTAGCTTTAGAGATAAAAATAAACAGAAAGTATAACGAAAAAATGAAGTTAGAACAATTTTACTGGAAAGCGGGTGATAGTCCAAGACCTGTTTCAGAATTAGAACGACCATTGGTATTAGCTTTTGGAAACCGCCTTGTGCTGGAAGATGTAAAAAGCGGTGATGCTATCAGACAGATTTATCCTGATGGTGAAATTTTATATTGCACCACATCCGGAAATATTTGCGGCACGAAAGTACTCGATGGAGGTATATCTATTACAGCAATTCAGTTTGA
>JAHDHT010000059.1:0-15200 GCA_020631175.1 Chitinophagales bacterium | reverse complement strand
TTTGCGGCACGAAAGTACTCGATGGAGGTATATCTATTACAGCAATTCAGTTTGAAAAGGCTTCTTATCGTACAGCAAAAATTGAAATTTCGAATCCTAAAAACAGCTTTAGCAAAGGTGCTGAAGTAGCAAAAATGCTGAATGCTGAAGACCTGAAACATATATTTATTATTTCGGATGGATTAGGAGTAAATGGTAGTGAACTTGCCGGTGGCTTTGAAAGCGAACTGGATGGAGTAACTGTTACTGGTGGTTTAGCCGGTGATATGGCTAATTTCGATACTACTCTAACCGGACTAAATGAAAAACCAAGTACAGGTAACATTGTTGCTGTTGGCTTTTACGGACCAGTAAAGATTGGCTATGGAAGTGTCGGCGGCTGGGATGTATTTGGCCCAACCCGAACGATTACTAAATCTGAAGGAAATGTTCTTTATGAATTAGACCATCAATCTGCGCTGCAGCTATATAAAAAATATCTTGGTGAAAAAGCTCAAGAGCTACCCGGCTCAGCTTTGCATTTTCCCTTAAGTATAACTACCGGGGATCAGGATAAACCGAAGGTAAGAACCATACTTTCAGTTGACGAAGCTTCTCAATCGATGACTTTTGCCGGTGATTTACCTGAAGGTGCGAAAGCCAAGCTAATGAAGGCGAACTTCGAAAAGTTGATTGATGGTGCGACTGATGCAGCTGAGTCTGCGATTTTACAAGGGCAGACTCCTGAATTAGCAATATTAGTTAGTTGTGTTGGAAGGAGACTTGTATTGGATCAACGAATAGAAGAAGAAATTGAATCGGTTAAAGACATGCTTGATCCACAAACCACTATCACTGGTTTTTATTCTTATGGTGAATTGGCTCCTTTTGCCGGTGAAGTTAATTGCGAACTACACAACCAAACGATGACAGTTACCCTCTTATCTGAAGAAAACTGATCTTAATGATTAAGTTGAAAATTGAGAATAAGCTATTAAAACGACAAATCAGGCGATTGATCGGAGATGAAGATCATATACCTGAACATATGATCCCTTTTATTGAAGCGGTCGAAAAATCGTACATGCATTATGAGGAGGATCGTAAACTTCTTGAGCGTTCCATGGAATTGAGTTCGGAAGAACTTGAAGAAGCCAACAGTTCATTAAGAGAAGAATCTGAACGAAACAATTCATTGCTTTTCAAATTAAGAGAAAGTATTAAAGAATTAAGTTCGATTCGATTTGCCGTAAATGAAGATACACCTGTAAATGAAGCAAAAGCCGAAGAGGGTGATGATTTATTAAAAATTGCAGATGTAATTAAAAAGCAGACTAAGCAGATAAAAGAAGTTGAAGAACGTTTGCTTTTAATTCAAAGTTTGATCGATCAAAGTAAAGATTCTCTTTTAATTGCAAGTGAAGACGGTACAATTACCTATGTAAATGAAGCTGTAGTCAACAGTTTAGGCTTTGAAAAGAGCGAAATCATCAATAATAAAATAAAAGATTTCGATAAGGTTTTTAAAACAGATGAAGACTGGAATAATCATATAGAAACTTTAAAAGCAAACCCTGATGGGGTTATTCTCGAAGGAGAAAACGAACGTAAAGACGGAGTATGTTACCCAATTGAAGTAAGTGCCCGTTATATGGATTTTAATGGTCAGGGTTACGTAATGGCGGTTAGCCGCGATATAACAGAGCGTAAAAAAGCTGAAGAACAGAGAATTCTTTTGATTGAAGACCTTGAGTCTTTAAATCAGGAATTGAAAGATTTTGCATATGTTGTTTCACATGATTTAAAAGCTCCTCTCAGAGGAATTGAAACGATCGCTCATTATATTAAAACGGATTATGCAGATAAGCTGGATGATACCGGTAAAAAGTATCTTAATCTTTTGTCTCAGCGCGTAATGCGTATGTTCAAATTAATTGATGGAATATTAAAGTATTCTAAAGCAGATAAAAGTACAAATGACGAACGTCCTATTGATTGTTCTGCATTAATCAATGAAATAACAGCAGGAATAGAAACAGAAAGAAAATTCGACATAGAAATAAAGTCAGCATTACCTACCGTTGTTTTTGAAGAAACTAAATTGAAACAAATTTTCCAGAATCTTATTAGTAATGCAATAAAGTATAATAATAAAGGTGATGAAGGTAAATTAGAAATCTATATGGATAATGAACATCCTGGTTTTTTAAGTTTCAATTTCAAAGATAACGGAGCAGGTATTGAAGAAAAGTATCATAAAAAGATATTCGAAATTTTTCAAACTTTGGTTCGGAAGGATGAATATAACAGTACCGGAGTTGGACTTTCAATTGTAAAAAAGATAATTGATCGGGCAAAGGGTAAGATTTGGATTGAATCGGAAAAAGACAAGTTTACCAACTTCAAATTTATTTTACCTGAAAGTTTGAAATATATATCCTAAATTAACACTCAAATTAGTATTAAAATGATTAACGATTCTGCACCCATAATGCTACTTGAAGACGATGAAATTGATGCTATAACAGTTCGCCGTGCTATTAAAGAAATTGATATTAAAAATGATCTTGTTCATCATTCAAATGGTGAAGAAGCCTTAGAATATCTTCAGAATGAAACCAATAAACTCCCCTGTTTAATTTTATTGGATATAAACATGCCAAGAATGAATGGTATCGAATTTCTTGAAGAGATAAAAGATATTGACCGTTTAAAGAGAATACCGGTTATTGTTCTTACTACATCAAAAGAAGATCAGGACAGATATAATACATTTAATTTAGGTATATCAGGTTACATGGTAAAACCGGTTAGTTATGAGAAGTTCTTAGACGTGATGGCTTCGATAAAAGCCTATTGGATGAACAGCGAATTCCCGGATTAACCTATAGAAAATATTAATATAGAAAAGCGCAAATTAAATTTGCGCTTTTTTTATGGCTTGATCTATACTCGAAAAATTATAAATACATCCGTTTATTTCTAAAGGACAATAAAAAAAGGCTGTCTGAAAATCAGACAGCCTTTTAAGTATTATTTATTTAATCAGAATTTTACTTCTTGATAAATTTATCTGTAATCATTGTGCTTTCTCCTTCGATGGTAATCATATAGATACCAGGAACAAAGTCAGCAACGTTGAATTCAGTTTGATTTTCATTGTGATTAACATCAATTACTCTTTGATCTAATACTCTTCCAACAACATCAGTAATTTTAATAACTACTTCAGTGTTTGTATCAGATAAGAAGTTAACCGTTAATAAATTATTAACCGGATTCGGCATTAAGTCTGTGATCTCCATTGTAACTTCACCTCTTGTTAACTGGATAACACCAACGATTTCGAAAGTACCATCAAAGTCAGTTTGAGATAAACGATAGTAAGAAATACCTGCAGGAGCATCAGCATCGAAGTAATCATAGTAAAGATCTTGCTGAGAGAAACCAGCTCCATCTACGTTAGTGATTTTTTCGAAATCGATACCATCAGCAGAACGCTCTAAAGTGAAATAATCGTTATTGATCTCAGTAGCAGTCACCCACTTTAATAAGTTACCGTTACCTTGAACTTCACCTGTAAAGCTTACTAATTCAATAGGTAATTTCTCACACTGAATCGGATCACTAATAATCGAAGCAGCACATCCTTTACCATCATTGATTACGTTGATGCTATAAACATCACCATCACCAAGAGGTCCGAATGTTTGCGTAGGACCAGCGGTTACAGTACCATTGTAGTTACCTGTTACAGTATAAACATGGTTTGTACCCGGGAATGAAGGACCACCACCAGAGATGTTAAAGCTCACAGTGAATTCACCTACAGAGTTATCACAAATATAATCGTGATCGATTACGATTGGATCAAGGAATCCAACAGGAGCACAGTTATCTGTAACAGCTGTACAAGGATCACTTAAGTTAGGAATACCATTAGGTCCAGGCTCACCAACTACAGCACAAACAAACATTGGAGTGTTTGTAGGATAGCTACCGTTATTTGTAAATACACCAGAAGTGTTTACATCAGCCGGGTTATTGATATCACCATCGTGTAATACATATACTAATACAGAACCAGATAAGATACTTGCACCTGCAGTTGTAATTGCCACCTGATCACCAGCACAAGCAAGTGTTAAGTTTTGTGGAAGAACACCAGCTTCATTTCCAAGACATCCCATACATTGGTAAGCTTCAGAATATGGAGCAGAACATCCATTAGCATCTGTAATATTTAAGTTTACAATACCGTCTCCGTTATCAACGAAAGTTAAGGTACCGTTAGAAATTGTTCCGTTGAAATCACCTGTAACAGTATAAGTACCGCCAGCTCCACCTGAAACCTGAACAGTTACAGTGTACTGACCACTTATCATATCACAATCACCAGAACCATTAACAGATAATGGTGCGTTGAATGTAACAGGAGTACCTGGTAAAGCAACATCTAAACATGGATCATTCAAATTTGGAGCACCGCCAATTAATTCAGCTACAACAGCTGAGATGTATAACTGTGTTCCATATGGGTAAGAACCGTTGTTGGTGAAAACACCCGTTGTGTTTACATCAATAATGTTACCTACAGAATTCTGACCTGTATGTAAAGCGTATACTAATGAAGCACCAGGACCAGCACTTGCACCTGCTGTTTGAGCAGAAGCCTGATCACCGAAACAAACAACTTGTGGGAACTGAGGCATAGTACCTGCTTCGTTGTTACAACCCTGACAGTTATAAGGAATCGCCTGAGAAGCATCACAACCTGCATTATCTGAAACATTTAATGTTAATGTACCAGAACCTTCAGCAACTGTGAATGTAACGGTTTGACCTGCAGAAGCAGTACCATTGTAAGAACCAGAAATAGTGTAAGAAGAACCGGTTGCCATTGGCATACCACCACCTACAGTAAATGTAACAGTTGAAACACCGGAAATCTCATCACATGAAATAGATTCATTAATTACGATTGGAGTTAAGAAAGTTACAGGAGTACCCGGTAAGTTAGCATCAGTACAAGGATCATTTACATCAGGAACGCCATTCGCACCTAAATCACCTACTATTGCAGAAACATATAATTGTGTATTTACAGGATAAGATCCGTTGTTTACAAATACACCGCTACCATTCACATCGTAAATAGTACCAACTGTGTTTGAACCACTGTGTAATACATAAACTAAAACACCTTCGTCAACATTTTCACCTGTAGTGATTGCATTTGCATTGTCACCAGAACAAACGAAAAGTGGACCAGCAGGCTGTGTACCAGCATCATTGTCACATCCGTCACAAGAATAGTTAGTAGTAGCAGAGGCATCACATCCGGCACCATCAATTGCATTTATAGTAATTGTGCCAGCTCCTTCAGCTAAAGTGAAAGTATTAGCAGCACCCGCAGTAGCTGTTCCTGAATCAGAACCAGAGATTGTGTAAGTACCTGTACCACCACTTACAACGTAAGTAACAGTAGTAATACCTGAAACATCATTACACACAGTGTTTACTGTAATTGCAACATCTGTTAAGAAAGTAACAGGAGTACCCGGTAATTGAACATCTGTACAAGGATCATTTAGATCAGGAAGACCGTTAGCACCTAACTCACCTACTAAAGCAGTGATATATAATTGTGTATTTGTTGGGTAAGAACCATTGTTCAAGAAAACTCCTGTGCTATTTGTTGCTAAAATAGTTCCTACAGAAGTAGAACCTGTATGTAAAGCATAAACAATAGAAGAACCCGGATCAACAGTTGGGTTATTTGTTTGTCCATTAGCAGAATCGCCGAAACAAACAGTTAATGGAGCATTAGGAGTACCAGCATTATTATCACAACCTTCACACTGATATGGTTGAGTTGTCATAGCGCTACATCCTGCACCGTCATTTGTTACATTAATTGTATAAGAAGTAGAACCTTCAGGAATTACGAAAGATACCGGAGTATTAGCTCCAACAGTACCAGTATAAGAACCTGCGATTGTATATTGATCAGTAGAACCAGGGAATGACGGAGCACCACCTGAAACAGTGAATGTTACAGTTAAATCACCAGAAACTTCATCACAAACAAAGTTATCAGTAATCACAACAGGACCATAGAATTGAACTAAAGTACCAGGGATATTTGCATCTGTACAAGGATCATTTAAATCAGGTAATCCGTTAGCACCAACTTCACCAACGATAGTAGCGATGAATAATGGAGTATTAATTGGATAAGAACCATTATTTGTAAATGAACCAGTTGAATTGATTTCATAAATGGTACCGACACCATTACTTCCATCATGTAAAACATAAACGATAGAAGAACCCGGATCAACTACAGCACCTGTAGCAGAACCATTAACAGTTTCACCTGTACAAGCTTCAACAGGTGGAGCTTGTGTTCCTGCGTCATTATCACATCCATCACAAGAATACGGTAATGTTGCATCACCCATACAACCTGCGCCATCCACAACATTAATAATAATGTTACCTGAACCTTCAGCGATTGTGAAAGTATTTGTAGCACCTGCAGAAGTAGTTCCTGAATCAGAACCTGAAACGGTATACGTACCGGTTCCACCAGAAACGGTATAGTTAACAGTTGTAATACCAGATACGATATCACAAGAAGTATTTATTGAAACAACAACATCAGTTAAGAAAGTAACAGGAGTACCTGGTAACATAACCACTGTACATGGATCATTTACATCAGGAACACCGTTGCCACCGTCAGGACCAACTAATGTTGAAACATATAATTGAGTATTTGTTGGGTACGAACCGTTATTAATGAATACCCCAGTTGTATTTACATCTACAATAGTTCCTACAGAAGTAGAACCAGTGTGTAAAGCATATACTAAAATACCTTCATCTACAACAGCATCATTAACAGTACCTACACCAGTATCACCAAAACAAACTGTTTGAGCAGCTGAAGGAGTTCCAGGATCGTTGAAACATCCGTCACAGAAATAATTCACAGCATCAGAACCTGTGCAACCCGCACCGTCTGTTACATTAATTGATATTGTTCCTGAACCTTCAGGTAAAGAGAATGTATTTGTAGCACCTGCAACAGCAGTTCCTGTATCAGAACCTGAAACATTGTATGAACCAGTACCACCAGCAACAACATATGTTACTGTAGTAACACCAGAAACATCATTACAAGAAGTAGAGATTGTTACAGAAATTGGATCAAGGAAAGTAACAGGAGTACCCGGTAATTGAACATCCGTACAAGGATCATTTACATCAGGAAGACCGTTAGCACCTAACTCACCAACTAATGAAGAAACATATAACTGAACGTTTGTTGGATAAGATCCATCATTTACAAAAGTTCCTGTTGTATTTGTTGCGTAAATTGTTCCTACTGAAGTAGAACCAGAATGTAAAGCATATACTAAAGAAGAACCAGGATCAACAACTGCATTAGATACTGTACCAGTAGCCGTTTGACCTGCACAAACCTGCTGAGGTGCGTTTGGAGAACCTGCGAAGTTATCACAACCATCACAAGAGTAAGGTTGGTTAACACCACCAGTACAACCTGCACTGTCAGAAATATTTAAAGTAATCGTACCAGATCCTTCCGGTAAAGTAAATACATTAGAAGCACCGGCAGTAGCCGTACCTGAATCAGAACCTGAAACAGTATAAGAACCAGTTCCGCCAGAAACTACATAAGTTACAGTTGTAATACCAGATACATCATCACATGTAGTTCCTACAGTAACGTTGATAGCATCATAGAAAGTAACAGGAGTACCCGGTAACTGAACATCTGTACAAGGATCATTTACATCAGGAAGACCGTTTGCACCTAACTCACCAACTAAAGCAGTAATATATAACTGTGTATTTGTTGGGTAAGTACCATTATTTGCGAAAACACCTGTATTGTTTGTTGCTAAGATTGTTCCAACAGAAGTAGAACCAGTATGTAAAGCATAAACAATTGAAGAACCAGGATCAACAGTTGGATTATTTGTTTGTCCGTTTGCTGTTGCACCATCACAAATAAATTGAGGTGCATTAGGAGTACCTGCATCATTCATACACTGGATACAACCAGGACCTGTAAATGAAGCTCCACAACCTTTACCATCATCAACAACTGTGATTTGGTAATCTGGTTGGTTTGTTAAACTGAATGTAAAGGTTTGGCCCGGAGTTGAAATAATACATGGGGAAGACCCACAAAATGGCTCATAATCACCTTCAACAACATAAACGAAGTTATTGTTATCCGGAAAATCAGGAGCACCACCAGTAATGTTAAAAGTGATTGAATTTACTCCGGTAACTTCATTACAAGAAGAAGTTGAATTGATCACAATCGGATCATAAAAACGAACCGGCTGAATATTTCCAGATATTGCCAGACATGGATCGTTTAAGTTAGGATTGCCGTTAGCATCAACTGTTGAGATAACAGCAGAGATTGCTAAGTCAATATCTGTAGGATACGTTCCGTCATTCACAAAAACTCCATCTGCATTCACGCCGTAAACAGTTCCAATTGCTGCTGCTGACCCATCGTGTAATACATAAGTTAAAGTGTAACCCGGCTGAATAATTTCTCCAGTCGTAGTTGTGTTGACAAAAGCTCCTGAACAAGCCGGAGAGAATGCTCCCGGCATTGTACCAGCATCATTACCACATTGGGCAGATACTTCATTGAACATACCAAAGCAGGCAAAAACGACTGCAAGCGTCATGGTAAGTCTAAGGTTAAGTAATGCTTTGATCATAAATCTTAATTTAAAATTTTGTCTTTTTATTTGGTTAAAAATCTAATTTTTAAATATCACTTTCCATATTGAGCAAATACATTGCCAATCTGGTTTAATTTCACTCCTAATGAGACTACAAAGTACCGTTTGGTAACATCTTATTCTCATGTGGAATTTATCTAATCTAAAAACGGCTATAAATCAACTCTTTCCATTTTTCAGATAAAAAAGATTTATAGGGTTTATAAACTAATCCTTTGAAATTGATATGAATAAACATATTAATTTCACTAATCATTATTTCATTTGCGTCCTCTAAAGAGCGCAATACCAAGGTGTTTGTGTGTAATTTTGTGGTAAAGACCGAATTTCAAGAGATTGAAAACTTATCCCTTAAATGCGGCGTAAAGATATATCATTTATACAATTATTTCAAATATCGAGGGCTTCTATAATGAAAAAGCCATCTTCTCCTTTCTTTTGATATAAGGGCATGAGAATCATACCCTTATAAGGAGAGAAAATAGGGCCTTCAACATCATTGGCTAAATGTTCTTTTTCATCCACTTTCTGAAAATTTTTGTAACCGGGCTTCATTATAAAATGATCCTTATCCTCAACATGATGCCGGTATAAAAAACGAACCATTTTCGGATAGTCTTTACCGCATTCATCGAGTATTCTGATATGCTTATTTAATGAAGGAATGTCTTCTGCCCTAAGGCAGTTTAAGTAGCCAAGACTTAACCATATAGCTGCTTCCATTCTTACAATACATTCAGGGTCGTAATGATGACCTGCTTCAAATGCAAAGGCTGTAAATGCATTTTCTTTAAAGTAATTGAGTGTTGTAGATTTGATAACTGTATCGAGATTTGTAATAACCGGAACTCGCAAAACCATAGACAAATTGCGGCTTTCCGGTTGAACGGTAGCAATTGTAAACGTTCCGGTTTTGGCACTGGTCGTATGCAAATCAAGCATTACGAGTTGTCTTCCTTCGTTCTGCTTTTTTAAGCGATCAAAAAGAATAAGCAATTCCTTTTGCTCAATATCTTCACTCTTATCAATGAGAGCCCTAGGTGTTTTGCGGATGGAATCAATTTTTTCCTTAAACCAGACTCTGTTTAAATCATGATCAATAAATCGTTGACCGCTTTCAATTGCTTTCAAATTTCCGGCCACGCCATAAAACTCACCCTGAAAAGCAGGTTGATTAGCTTCCAATTGCTTGAATACACTTTCTAATGCGTGTATTCCCGCCTGCTCATTGCCATGAATCCCTCCCATTACAATAAATAGAGGACCAGAAGAAGCATCACCGTAATGACCTAAAATTCGTTTTACTCCGGTTAACGTATTGCTCATTTATTTTTACGGTTCTGCTTTTTGATTTTAAATCGCTTTATTAAGCGGGCAGTGATCTGACGAAAATCTTGCTCTGTTACTACTCCGACTAACTGATCATTTTTAACAACAGGAAGACAACCAATGGTTTCTTTTTCCATTACTTCAAGTGCTTTAGTAATACTCTCATCCGGTGAAATGGTAAATGGATCTTTAATCATAACCTGCTTTACTGTAGCCGGAGCTTTTGATTTTTTACTATGGTTTCTGCTAAACCATTTTAAAATACCTCTTGAAGTTATTAGGCCGACTAATTTACCTTTATCATTTTCTACCGGCACATACCTCAACCGTCTGAAGTCAATCATTTCTGCAACCAATTCAATAATATCATCTTTTTGACAAGTAAATAAATCGGTTGTCATAAATTCTTCTACCAAAATAGAATCCGGCTCCCAGTGATCAAACTCTCCCAGTTTAGCTAATGGCCATTTGTGTATTGGCTTTTCACTTTTTTGATTGTATACTATGCTCGCCGTTATTTCCGTAAGCGTATCATCTTTAGTTGTCTCTTTACTTAATTTAGCATAAGAATTCAACATCCATGTAGATCCTGTCTGACCAGATTTCACTCTGTCTTCCAAAAGTCCCAAATATTTATCTGCATCTTTCTTTAATACTTTTGCTTTTTTTAATCCGTCTTTTGCAATAGGAATTAATTCTTTTACAATTAGATCAGATGCATTATATTTTTTCCCTTTTACCCAACTAAACTTATTATCTAATCCTTTACGACAGGCAGCAAAAAAGTTTGATTTTGCATCTTCAAAATCCATTAGAGATGTAATGTCTTTATATACGTCACCCACACCGTTCATTAAGCCCAGCCACAATGCCGTATTTGCAATTTCATCAATAACTGTAGGACCAGCAGGTAATACGCGATTCTCAATTCTTAAATGAGGCACATTATCTTTCACTCCATAACAAGGCCTGTTCCAGCGGTATACTGTACCATTATGAATTTGCAAAGCTCTTAGGTTGGGCGTTATCCCTTTCTCCCATTGTTGCATTGAGTTTTCTTTTTCTGTAGAACTCAATAAAACTCTAAAGCGGGAAATGTCTTCTTTATAAATTTCAATGATTGAATTTTGCAACCATCTATTACCAAACATTACCCGAGGACTAAGGTCTCTTAAATGTTCGCCACTCGTTCTTGTATCGATCGATTGCTGAAATAATGCGACTCTTGTTTCTGCCCATAATCTTTTACCGAATAATAAAGGTGAATTCGTTCCTGCCGCCATAGCCGGTCCGGCTATGGCCTGAGCAATATTATATCTAGCGGCAAATTCATTTGGTTTAATTTGAAGGTGTACCTGATAACCGGTATTACATCCTTCCAATAAAGGACTATCATGCTTGAGCATCAATTCATCAATATCTCCTTTAATATTAATTTCAGTTGTTTTACCTCTCAATTTTTTTAATGCGGTAACTAAAGAAAAATATCTTGGAATAGGCGTTAGATTTTCAATTTCAAGATCGAATTTTCTAATTGTTGGTAAAATACCGGTTAAAATAATTTCACTATTGAATTTATTAGCTGTCTTTCTTAAATCATTACACAAAGAAGTTAATCTTTTTTCTAACACAGATAAACAATTTCCTTTAAAAACTAAAGGCTCGACATTTGTTTCCAGATTAAATTTCGCCAGTTCTGTTGTAAATAAATCATTTTTTGTTTTTGCTAAAACATCCAGATTTATCATTGCCGGTTTAAAATTAGAATCAACCAGACACATTTCCTGTTCAGCCCCTATGCGGATCGTTTCTGTATCAAAAACATCAGCTTCAAGCATTAGCTCAAGCGTTTGTATATCGGTTATCAGGTCTTTTACAAATTGCTGTAATTCCCGATTGCCTTTAGGGAGTTTTACACGTTCTTCGCCCATAAAAATTCAAGCTCTTATATTTTCAAATAGTGAATGCCGACAACAATTTCAACTGATCATTGAAAAAGATATGCCTTCTACCAAATGTAGGAAAAAATAGTTGAATTTAAGACGCTAAAAAATGAAGATTAAATAAGCTTATAAATAAGATTTCAAAGAATTAATTCCCGAAGCTTTTCTTATTCTTTTTAAGGCCCGCTCTTTGATTTGTCTGACCCGCTCACGGGTTAAATCCAATCGAATTCCGATTTCTTCAAGTGACATTGAACTCCCCTCTCCTAATCCAAAATAATAAGCGATTACTGCTTGTTCTCTTTGAGACAGAATTGATAAGATCTGACGAACTTCATCTTTCAAAGAAGCTTTCAATATATCGTGATCAGGTTCAAGTTCTGCGGTATCAACAATAACATCGAGCATTGTTCCCGAATCGCTATCTGTGCTAGAGAACGGAGCATCAACCGATAGGTGCTTTTTATCGTTTTTAATCAATTCAAGCACTTTAGATTTACTCATTTCCATCAATTCAGCCAGTTCATCCGCCGTTGGTTCACGTTGGTATTTTTGCTCAAATTGCAACATTACCTTATACAACTTTTGGCTCGAACCGACTTTGTTAACGGGAAGACGAATCATTCTCGATTGTTCAACCAAAGCCTGTAAAATACTTTGACGTATCCACCAAACGGCATAAGAGATGAATTTAAATCCCTTTGTTTCGTCAAATTTTTGAGCGGCTTTAATTAATCCAAGATTGCCTTCATTAATAAGATCACTGAGGCTAAGTCCTTGATTTTGATACTGTTTCGCTACAGAAACAACAAATCTTAAATTTGCTTTTGTTAATTTATCCAGGGCATTCATGTCTCCCTGTTTAATCAGTTTCGCTAATCTTACTTCTTCATCTGCTTCAATGAGATCAAGCTTACTGATTTCGTTGAGATAACGGTCGAGGCTCTCGTTATCACGGTTGGTGATCTTGTTCGTGATCTTTAATTGTCTCATGCTCTAATTAGGGTCTTTGTTTAGTAGTTTTGAGTTTGGTAATGGAAATTTACTTAAACCTTATTAAACGGCAAAATCGCAGAAATGTTAGTAAAAGCAAACTTATAAGCAATCAAAGAACACAATCAATCAACAATAATCAACTATACTTTGGTTTTCAATCAGTTATTCCCGAAATAAAAAAGCCGGTTAATCAAAGATCAACCGGCTTATATTAATTCAGTTTAGGTTCGTTTTTAAGCATCTTCTTTTTTATCTCCACCCGGTTTCGGTATCAATACTTTTCTCGACAATTTGAACTTGCCGCTTCTTTTATCGATTCCAACCAGCTTCACTTTAACTTCTTCTCCGATCTCAAACACATCATCCATGTTTTCAAGACGAGACCAGCTAATTTCTGAGATATGTAATAATCCTTCCTTACCCGGCATAAATTCTACAAAGGCACCATAAGGTTGAATTGCTTTCACTTTAGCGGCATAAGTCTCACCTACTTCAGGAGTTTGAGCTATACCTTTAATATGTGCTATTGCTGCTTCAACTCCGGCTTTATCATCACCGTAGATAATTACTGTACCATCTTCATCTCTGTTATCAGCATCAATGCTGATTGTAGTATTGGTAGATGCCTGTAATTCCTGAATGTTTTTTCCACCAGGGCCGATGATTGGACCAACAAATTCCTGAGCTATTGAGAAAGAAACAATTCTTGGAACATGATCTTTATAATCTTCTCTTGCTTCCGGCATCACTTCATTCATCTGATTCAAAATGTGCATTCTTCCTTCCTTAGCCTGGGCTAACGCTTCTTTCATTACATCATAAGGAAGTCCGTCAATTTTAATATCCATTTGAACCGCACAGATACCCTTAGAAGTACCTGTTACTTTGAAATCCATATCTCCTAAGTGATCTTCATCACCAAGAATATCAGAAAGAATGGCGTATTTACCATTTTCATCCATGATCATTCCCATTGCAATACCAGAAACGCCGCCTGAAAGCTTCACACCTGCATCCATTAATGCCAATGAACCGGCACAAACCGTTGCCATAGAACTTGAACCGTTTGATTCAAGGATATCAGAAACTACTCTGATAGTGTAAGGGCAATCTTCATGAGAAGGCAATACTTGTTTAATAGAACGCATGGCCAGGTTTCCGTGACCAACTTCTCTTCTACTCGGGCCTCTTTTTGGTTTTACTTCACCAGTAGAAAATGCCGGGAAGTTATAATGTAAAATGAATTGATTGTAGCCTCTGTATAAAGCGCTGTCAATCATTTGCTCATCTTGTTTAGAACCTAAGGTTACAGAAGTAATCGCTTGTGTTTCACCACGTGTAAACACAGCAGAACCGTGCGGAGAAGGCAGATAATCGGTTACCATCCATAAAGGACGAACTTCATTTAATCCTCTTCCATCCAGACGCGTTCTCTTTTCTACCATCATATCGCGAATTACTTTCTTCTTCAATTTGTCGAAAGTCTCGCTTAATAAGTCAGCTTTTGCTTCTGCTTCTTCATCATCTTCAGCGAATTCGCCGATATGCTCTTTTAAAGCTTCTTTTATTTCTTTGAGTTGTGCTTTTCGTTCGTGTTTTCCAAGTGCTGAAGAAGCTACTTCGAAAATCTTGTCTTTACAGAAAGAAGTAATTTGCTCAACCAAGCCTTCATTTTCGTAAGCTTCTAATACAAATTCACGCTTTTCTGTTTTACCAGCTAAAGCTTCCAGTTCTTTTTGCATAGCACAATGCACTTTGATCGCATCATGACCAACTTTGATCGCTTCGATCAAATCTTCTTCAGAAACCTCCGACATTTCACCCTCTACCATGGTAACGTTCTCTGCTGTTGCACCAAGAATGATTTCAAGATCTGCATTTTCTAATGCTTCGCGACCTGGATTAACCACAAATTCGCCATCGATTCTGGCTACACGCACTTCTGAAATAGGACTTGCAAATGGAATATCTGAAACAGATAATGCAGCAGAAGCAGCTAATGCCGCCAATGCATCCGGCATTACATCTTTATCGGCAGATAATAAGCTGATCATTACCTGCGTATCGTACATATATCCATCAGGGAATAATGGACGAATTGCTCTGTCGACTAAACGGCAGATTAAGATTTCATAATCGGAAAGACGGCCTTCTC
>JAHDHT010000336.1 GCA_020631175.1 Chitinophagales bacterium | reverse complement strand
CTATTACAGATTTACAAGGTAAAACGATTAGAGTTATTGACTTAACGAACGGCACTCAGAAAATTGACATTAGTAATTTGTCGGAAGGAATTTATTTTGTTGCTGCTCAGGGAAGAACAGAATTTAAAATTCAAAAACTTACGGTTTATTAGTAATGAAAAATAATTAATATAAAAGGCCTTTACTTTTATAGTAAAGGCCTTTTTTTTAGTTCTTATTCAACCATTCCATGAAAGGCTTCATATAAATTTCATCTTCTGTAAATTCAAACTTATCCTCATATTCGTTTCCACTTAATTTTAAAAATATGCTTTCCTCGGCACCCGCCTTTAGTGGATTTCTTTTCTTTATATAATAATCTAAAGACCTTAATACACTTACTTTAAATTTCTCATTTTTAATTTCATGATGACAGGCATATTCATAAAATTTAATATGAAGAAGTAATGCTTCAGTAGATTTTGAAATCGATAATTGATTAAAGGTGAATATAATATCCAGACAAGATTTATAATCTTTCTTTTTAAAATATGCTGCTGTTAAGCATAATAAGGTTTGCCGGATATTCACCCATTGAGAATCCTGATATTTTTCAAAAATTAAATATACAATATCTCGTCGATTAATAATTTCACTGTACTTTTCTGTTAGACACAGGAATAGTATATTGTTTGTTTGCAGAATTGCATCATAAATAAATTTACTTTCATTTTCTTCAGGAAAATTTTCACTTATTGCTGACTCAAGTTTTTGCAGATTTATTAGTGCTTTATCATTTAATCTTGCTCTTATTGCCGCAAGAATTAAATTACTTATTGAAAGCAAATAAGGGCGAAGATTCTTTTTGCTCGATTTCAAATTGAGCTCGTAAAGTTGAATGACATTTTCAGCAACCTCTGTCGCTTCATCAAAATTTTCTTCTATTATAGAAAGCAAATATTTCGTCTTGTAATAATTTAATTTTTGTATTTCAGATAGTTGATCTAAATCAGCAGATAAAATCGGATTTGATTTCACATACTCAAATTTCTCTTGAATATTTTCAATTGAGCCATCTTCCGAATATTGCAACAAACACTCCATAGCTTCATCATAAACACTAACGTACTCCTGGTCACGGGCAATTTTATGACATAAATCAATAAGATTTTTTCTTACGACTTTTGAATTTTCATTCGAACGCTCCGTTTGAAACAGATAACGTATTTTGTATCCCAACAGAACAACCTCCCAAGCCGACGATCCATTTTCTCTGGTTATCTCAAGCCCTTTTTCAATCCATTCTTCAGCAATTTTTGTATGGCCGGTTCTGAAGCCGAGCTCAATCTTTGAAACAATTGAGATGATATTTGCATCTTTTGTTCTTACAAAATGCAAATCCACTAAAGACTCCAAAATTTGATTTTTAAGTCTGTGTTTCGCATAAGTAAATTGTTCTTTAGAAATATATTTACTCGTACTTTTCCTCAGCTTTTCTTCATCGTAATGACTTAGTCTGTTTATTGCTTTAAATAAAACTGACGATTGAATATTTTTTGTTGTACTATATTTAGAAACGTATAAATTAAAATTCCGTTTCTCTGATTTATTCAAACTATTGACTAAATCAAATAATAAATCACTCATTTGCTAATTGGTTTTTACTTTACTAATCAATAATTAAAACATTATTGTAATGAGTAATTTATAAGGCTGAAATAAAATGAGCGACTATATATACTTATGCAAAATTTCATGATTTGGCTAGTTGGTTGCGTTTTTAATTTAAAAGAATTCCGAATTAAAGTCAATAGTTTTAATTTATATAAACTGTTATTACAAAAAAAATAAAAACGCCCCATCTAAAGACAAGGCGTTAAGGTAAGTATATATAAAGAAATATTTTTATCAATAAAATATACCTTCTTAAAATACAATAATTCAAGAAGGTGATGAAAATCTACTGAAAGAAAAAATATTATTTATTTGATATTCAAAAATAATTAATTGAAAAAATAACCATTTTACTATAGACAACTAATTGATTTAAAAGTATAAACGACTAATCGCCTTTTCGTTCTAAAGTGCCATTTTTTTCCGCAAAATTCCTCCCCCATTTTGCAATTTCATTTAACATCGGAATTAATGAATTGCCAAATTCAGTCAAACTATATTCAACCCGCTTTGGGACTTCTTCAAATTGTTCTCTGCTTACTAAACCATCTTCAACTAAAGCCTTTAATTGCAAACTCAACATCTTTTCGGTGATATCCGGTATTTGACGTTTCAAACTTCCGAACCGATATGTTTTATTACGGAGATACCATAAAATAACCGCTTTCCATTTACCCCCTACAAAGTACATCGTTACATCTAAAGCACAGTGAAAGATGTTACCGTCTATTCGATAGATGTATTCTTCTTCATTTATAATCATATATGAAACAATTTTTCATGTATACTGTCATAATTGACAGTACCTGCTACGGAACCAAAAGTACTATACTTTTGATAGTAAAGATACACTTAAATAAAAATAAACGTATGAAAATTTTAATTACAGGAAGCAATCGAGGTATACGAAGAGCACTTGCCGAGATGGCTTTGAAAAACGGGCATGAAGTGATCATTACAGCCCGAAAGCCGGAAGACGAACAAGCAACACTAAATGATTTAGAACACTTAAGTCCCGGTAATGTACATTTTCAGCAGCTTGACGTAAGTAATGCTGATAGTATTCGAAATGCCGCGAGCTCTTTATCTCAAAAATTTGATTCGATTGACGTATTAGTGAATAATGCCGGAATCATAAGCGATGGTAAAGGAACCGACCTGGTAGATGCTAAAGAAGTTGAGCGTATTATGCAAACAAACTTTTACGGTCCGCTTCAAAATTCACAGGCTCTGCTGCCGATTTTGCGAAAGTCAAAATCGGCTAGAATTATCAATGTATCGAGTGGTATGGGTGCTTTAGATGGAATGGGTGGAGGCTACGCAGCTTACCGCTTATCCAAAACTGCCCTAAACGGTTTAACTGCTGTTATGGCTGCAGACTTATCCGGTGAAGGAATCAAAGTGAATGCGGTTTGTCCTGGATGGGTACATACTGATATGGGCGGAAAAGATGCACCAAGAACTCCTGAACAGGGAGCAGCAAGTATTTATTATTTAATCGAAAATGAAAATGTAGTCAGCGGAAAATTTTACC
>JAHDHT010000058.1:16831-19733 GCA_020631175.1 Chitinophagales bacterium | reverse complement strand
ATTCAGCAAGGTCGGGTTTCCGTTACAATCAGGGCTAGATGAAAGGTTTGTTCTTTCATGGAACTTTCTTCATTCTTAAGTTTAAGAATATATTTAAATGAAAAATTAAAAGGACAGATTGCAACGATCACTAGTCGCAAACTGTGGACCGACAGAGATTTACTTATCGAAATGATGAATTAACATAATAAAAAACCGGAAGATGTTTAATCTTCCGGGTATTTAAATAAACCAAATTCATCCATTTATTAATTAAAATCAGATTAATTAATAAATGATAATTAAACAATATTATCTAGCAAACAGGCCGAGAATAATATATGTGGTAGGATTTGTTGTATCAATGGCTTGAAGTGGATCATGTACCACGAAAAAACCGTCGTAATTATTGAGAATCATATCATAAGATAAAGTTGAAATCATAGCAGCTCCTGCCATACCTCCATTTCCTTCTAACATTGAAGCAAATACATCTCCATTTGGGGATTCAATATACGGAGTGCCATTTGGAGTGCTTGCCGGGTCTGCACTATCATGTGCATGAATATGATACATTTCACCATCCAATGTGTTCATTAATCTCACCGTAACCCTAGAACGATTGTCTGCCAATTCATCAACTTGAATTGCTGCTTCAAGATTATTTGGATGCGAACCAGTATAAGCAAAATCAGGTACTAATTGACCCGTATTAAAATCGTAGTTAAAGGTTGAAGAACTAAGGCTAGTTGATCCGCCATTTCTTGCAAAACTTCCTACAACTAAATAAGTGCTTATGTCTGTAGTACTAATAACCTGTAACGGATCGTGCACAACAAAGAATCCTTCATAGTTGGAAGTAATATCCGTATAGGATATGTTTGTGCTTTGAGTTACGGTTACTGTACTACCATTTCCTTCGACCATTTGTGCTAATAGATTACTATTTGGTGTTTCGTTGTAGGGTGTGCCATTTGGTGTTGTTGAAGGATCTGCAGCATCATGAGCATGCAGATGATAAGTAGCACCGATTATTGTATTCATTAATTCTACTGTAACATCTGATGTTCCATCTTCATTCTCTGAGATAGTTAATACTGCCTCAAAATCAGCAGGGTGAACACCTCCATACGGTGCAGATGGTACCGTTTGCCCGTTGTGTAAGGAATAATTGAAGGAACTCATTTGACTAACAAAAGGCTCATCTTCACTGCAGGAACACAAAAGAAGAATTGAAAAAAGTAATAAACTTGTAATTTTTAGATTATTCATAATTTAATTTTAAGTTGTAATAATGCTTATACATACGACTTAAACATTCATGATGGATTATTTTAATCAATAGTTTTCACAACAATATTCATCTAAATTTCAATTTTTGCATTAGGAAAATGGTAGACGAAATGTTTATTTTAATTGAAAACGTAGTTGGACATCCGCAAAACTTTATACTAATTCTTTTACTTTAGATGGTTAAAACATGTTAAGACTTGCTTTTACTTTAGTCTTAACAACTATTTGATTCTAGAGTGATAAAATTCTTTTGTTCGGACATCTATAAATTTCATTCATCACGAGACTAAAACTTTGAACAACTAAAAATTGAATCCAAAATGCAGGCCCGGTTCACCGTAAAAGAATTTCGGCCACTGATCATCCAATTCTTTAAATGCTGCCGGCATTTCAGTATGAAACGGTCGATGCGTTACTGCAATCGATGGCTCTATAAAAAAGCGGTTTTTCCAAAGTTTAAAATGATAACCTATGCGATAGGTATTAAAGATCTGAAAGCCTTTGTCAATTTTATCTCCTTCGGTATTCGAAAAGTTCTGAAATGCATTCATTACATGAACTCCGGTATATAATCCCTTCCACCAGAAACGTTGATATACAAAAGCAATTCCATATTCCCTGATATAACCCGGAAACTGATATTCGGGTGATTCAAAATCTGAACCATACGGTATGCCTAAAGACCATGCATACTTCCATGTTTTTAATTCAACAGAAACAGCATTTTTTCCATTAAAACGATAGCCAAGATTTACTTGTACAAAATCAGGCGAATTGGATTGGGCAAGGTTCCCTAATAAAAACACTGAACTACCTATAAAATATTTCTTTTCTGTTTCTTCAATTTGTTGTGCTTTTGTTTCAAAAGAAAAAGCAATTAAAAGTACAGTTACGAGTAAAAAAGCTACATTTTTCATTTTTAAGATTAATGATAATGTAAAGATGCAGCGGTGGGAATCTTAAAAACGTTACCTTAAGTTAATAAAATGAGTGTGCTTAATTTTTCTTGTTTATACGTGCTCTCATTCTGCTTAGTGATTGTGGGGTTACTCCCAAAAAGCTTGCTAATTGATGTTGGGGTACCCGTTGAATTAAATCAGGTCTCTTTTCCAAAAGGCTTAAATATCTTTGTTCGGGAGATAGGATTTTAAACTCATCTAAATCAAGATGTCGTTTTGCTAATAACTCTTCAGATACTTTTTTACACATTATTTCAAACTTTGGAAAACGTTCAAACATCTCTTCTTCCATATCGCTTGATCCGACTGTAATGATTGAATCTTCGACGGCAGACACATAATATCTCGATGGAGATTTATCGATCACACAATGTGGAGTTACGCCTTCCAATTCAGTTGAAAATGCAGTGGTCTTTTCTTCACCATCGATTAAGTAATAGGTTCTTATACATCCTTTTATTACGAAAAAAGTATTGTTGGTTTTTTCTCCTTCCCGTAACAAAATTTCTCCTTTTTTCGCCGTACGGAATACATCTAAATCTACTAGAACATTTTTTTCATCTTCTGTTAAATCAATGTATTTCGAAATGTAGTCGAATAAGACTTGTTGCATTATTTAAAGTTGGTTCTAATTAAAAATAATGATTTTTTCGTTGATTGTATTTGGTAGC
>JAHDHT010000058.1:2885-16731 GCA_020631175.1 Chitinophagales bacterium | reverse complement strand
GAACCCATTACAACCGGGAAGTCGAGCGTTTCAATCGCTTTAATGGTAACATAAGCCAATCCTTTAAAATCGAAAATGATTTCAATGAAATATGAGCCGGCCAATAAACCGGCGAACCAACCGGATACAGCCGTTAAAACAGGATTTAAAGCATTTCTTAATGCGTGCTTTACGACCACCGTCCAATAAGATAATCCTTTTGCGTAAGCAGTGCGGATATAATCTTGCGAGAGTACATCAAGCATTGTTGATCTGGTAAGCTGTGTAATAATAGCAATCGGACGAATACCTAAAGCGATAACCGGAAGTATTAAATTCTTGGGTACCGTTATCGGATCGCCTAAATCGTCAAAGTCCCATAATCCACCCACATAATTTAATCCGGTATAATCTGCTAACAAGTATCCAAAAATTAATGCCAGTACAATTCCGGTAAAATAACTTGGTTGTGAAATACCTAAAACGGTAGTAACTAAAATAGAATTATCTGTAAAAGAAAATTGCTTTAAGGCAGCTATTACCCCGAAGCTAACACCAAAAATAATCGCCAGTAAAATTGCCAGGCTGGCTAGAATAACGGTGTTGGGTAAGGCTTCCATTAAGATGTCACGCACTTCCCTTTTACTTTGATATGAGCGTCTTAAATATGGATACTTCGCGACTACAGCCGTATTGCCTACCGTAAACAATTTCGAATATTCATATTTCTCCTGATTTGCTGCTGTATCTTCATGCCAGGAAATCGGAGATAAATCTCTCAGATAAAAACCAAACTGTACAATCGGATGCCGGTCTAATCCCAATTCTTTTTTAATGGCTTCAACCGAACTTACATCAGCTCTTTGACCTAATGTCATTCGTGCAGGATCAGATGGAAGGATGTTAAACAATAAAAAAACAAGCAAGACTACCCCAAACAAAGAGAGCGCACCCTGTAATAATCGCTTAACAATAAATTGAATCATCGGCTGTAAAGAAAAGAAATTATATTAAATACCGTGCTCAATTACAATTTCCTTATAGTCCGGCAAATCATTGTAATGCCATTTGTCGACGATTTTTGCATCTTTCACTAAAACAACTCCGGGATTTGCTCTGATCATTGTTTTTATTGGAACAGCATCTAAATTGTTAAATTTAAATGCACCTTTCGCCATTTCATTTGCTGTAGGAATATTAGACGCAGTAAGTCCGTAAATTGGAATACCACTTTGTGCTGCATTTTTCATTACCTGATTTACGGTTTCGAATCCTTTAGCAGAAGCTTTGTCGACATCATAAGCGCCAACAAAAAAGAAATAACCATTTTCAGCTTTTATGTCTTCCTGAATCTCATCATCATTTCCATCAATAACAATGAAATCTTTGCATTTAGGTAATTCCGCTTTTCGGATAACAACTTCTCTCGGATCACCTTCGATTTTCCAGTTTTTATCCTCCCAGATTCTACTGTCCATATACACTTTCGATTCCATTTCCTTTTTTTCACCGGTAGAGGAATTGACCATTTGATAATAGATTTCCTTTAAGCCGGGATCTAATCCTTCCATAGAAGTACATTCTCTTAAATCAGTTCCAATTTTATAAGCTCTGAAATCTTTTATGGGCAAATGATTAATATTTCGAATACTAAACCAGGTGGTGATCAATGCAAGACCTAAAAATAAAGGTAAAGCGATGTTTCCTTTTAAAACCGGTTTTAAATATTGCTTTGCTCCTAATACTATAATCAAAAGAACCGCTGATAAAAAAATATCTTTTAAGAAGGAAGTAAATGGTTCCAGCTTTAAAAAATCTCCAAAGCATCCACAATCGGTAACTTTCCCTGTATAGGCTGTAAAGCCTGTAAGAAAGGTAAAGAAAACAATCAAACCAATATAAGCCCATAATGTTGGTTTTTTAAAAATGCCCAGAATTAAAGTAATGCCAATTAAAATTTCGATAATGATTATAATTGTTGCAATCGGCAATGCCATTTCATTGGCAAAATTCCAAAGTGGATCTAATAAGGGAACATACTCACTGAAAACAGAAAAGTAATCTCCATTTTTTATTGCAGTGCCTTTTGGGTCAATAGCTTTAACAATGCCTGAATAGATAAAAAATGTACCTAAGAAATTTCTTAGATAAGTGTATATCCAATCCATAATATTTTCTGGTTTTCTCAATAAAAAAGAAACCAGTAATGTAATTCCAAGTGCTATTGCGGCAATTTGTAATAATAATATCCAGATAGTCATGCCTTTATTTTATTTTTTTTCTGATAGTTGAATTAATGCGAAAATCGCGTAATTAATGATGTCTAAATATCCGGCATCCACTCCTTCCGAAATAATTGTGGTACCATCATTTTCTTCAATACTTTTAATTCGTAAAAGTTTTTGTAAAATCATATCCGTCATTGAAGTCGTGCGCATCTCTCTCCATGCCTCACCGTAATCATGATTTTTTTTAAGCATTAATGCTCTCGCTGTTTCCGCTTTTTCATCGTATTCTTCAATGGCTTTTTCAGTGGGAATTTCTTCCATCTGATTCCATCCTAACTCTAATTGAATCAATGCAATAATGCAATAGTTTACAACACCTTTATACTCGCTTTCCACTCCTTCCTCAATCATCTGCTCATTCGATTCTTCAATGGTTCGAATGCGTTGAGCTTTAATGAAAATCTGATCGGTTAAAGAAGAGGGTCTCAATGCTCTCCACGAAGTTCCGTAATCTTTTACCTTTTTAGCGTAGATGTCGCGACATCCGGCCAGTTGTTCGTTGTATTGATCTAAAGTTTTCAAATTTCGATGACAAAGAAAGAACTTTTCTCATTCTTTCAACTAATTTTTTAGTTAAAGACTTTTAATATTCCGCACAAAAATAATCTTTTCACATTATTGCAGACAGAATAGTATCTATATAATATGGATAAGTCTTAATATTGAAGCCGAAATATGCATAAGGAAATCTATTGCAGACTAAAATCAATCATAATCAACCGTTTCTAAGGCCTAAACCGGCTTAAACTAATATAAAAATAAATGCAACAGAGCTTGTTTCAGATAAATTGCAGAGGAAACCTTCTATCATTAAGGCCTTCATTGATAATGGGGATTTTGAATCTTACGCAAGATTCATTTTATGATGGAGGTTTTTACCTTGATGAAGCGAAAATGAAGGAACAAATAAGTAAAATGGTGCATGCCGGAGCAAAGATTATAGATATTGGCGCCATGTCATCAAGACCCGGAGCTTTGATTTCTAATCCGGAAGATGAAATTCAACAGCTTCTTCCATCCATCCAATACATCATTGAAAATTTTCCTGAAGTAATCATTTCGGTAGATACGATCCATAGTGTGGTTGCAAAAAAAGTTTTGGAGCAAGGAGTTCATATTATCAATGACATAAGCGGCGGGCAATTTGACAAAGACATGTACATAACTGTAGGCAGTTTTGATGCTCCTTATGTTTTAATGCATATGCGTGGTGAGCCTTCTAATATGCAGGAGCATACCGATTATGAAGATTTGATTGCTGAAATGCTTGAATACTTTATAGAAAAGATCGAAAGATGCAGAAATGCCGGAATCAAAGATATTATCATTGATCCGGGATTTGGATTCAGCAAGACACTGGAACAAAACTATCTGATTTTAAAAAGACTGTCTGATTTCAGCATTTTAGATTGCCCCATTTTGATTGGCCTTTCGAGAAAATCAATGATTTGGAAAGCTTTAGAAAGCAGTCCGAACGATGCCCTTAACGGAACTACTGTCCTAAATACTATAGCATTACAGAAGGCTGCGCATATCTTGCGGGTTCATGATGTGCGTGAAGCCTCAGAAACCATTAAATTAGTTGAACAATTAAAGTCAGCATCATAGGTGGATATTGGATTTCTCAATATACGTTTACTGGATATCATCGATATACTTGTTGTCGGTCTACTGATCTATCAGGTTTATAGATTATTACGAGGTAGTCTTGCCTTTAATATTTTCATTGGTTTAATACTGATCTACATACTGACTTATATAACCAGGGCATTAAATATGCGCCTGAACTACGCTATTTTAAGTCAGTTTATCAATATTGGTGTATTGGCATTATTAATCGTTTTCCAACCGGAGATCAGACGTTTCCTGCTGTATGTTGGAAAGGGAGGAAATATAAGTGGATTTAGTTTCGGAAAGCTATTTCGACTAGGCAGACAGGATGGTGAAGTTGAAGCTAATGATAAAACAAAGGATGCGATCGTAAAGGCAACAGCTTTATTCTCTGAAAAATGTACCGGAGCTTTAATTGTGCTTGCTGATGCGCAGGAAAAAAGATACTTTCAGGAAACAGGCGTTTCCATTAATGCAGATATCAGTGCAAAATTATTGCAAAGTATATTCGAGAAAACGAGTCCGCTTCATGATGGTGCAGTAATCATTTCCGAAAATAAAATCTATCGGGCCGGATGTATTTTGCCGGTTTCCGAAAATCCTGAATTACCTGATAATGTTGGATTAAGGCATAGAGCTGCAGTTGGGATTACTGAAGAGATTGATGTAAAAGTGGTTATTGTTTCAGAAGAAAGTGGGAAAATATCTTATGCTAAGGAAGGAAAACTGGTTTATCAACTGCCTAAAAAATCTTTAAGCAATATTCTTGATGTTGTTTTAGTTGCTAAAGGGATGAATAAGTAATACACCATGAATCATTTGATTTTAAATCGTGGTCTTACACTGCTCACTCCTTTTTTATCTCTGGACTTTTTAAAAAAATGGACGGGAAGATCTTTTATTGCTCCATTTTATCATACAGTTTCAGATGATGATTTAAGACATTTAAAGCATTTATATCCAATAAAAAAAGTTGATGCTTTTAAAAAAGAGCTGGACTTTTTTCAAAAACATTTTGAGCCGATTGGTCTGTTTGACTTGTTGAAATACATTGAACAACATAATGCATTACCTGAGAATAAATTCTTTTTAAGTTTTGATGATGGATTCAGGGAATGTGAAGAAATTGTAATGCCCATATTATTGAAAAGAGGTATACCTGCTTGTTTTTTTATTAATCCTCCATTTATTGATAATAAGGATTTAATGTATCGATGCAAACAAAGTTTGGTTTTTGATAAGATTTTAGAAAGTGATGAGAAAGCCCGTTTTAAAAATCACTTTTCATATTTAGATTCTGATGAAACGGTTCTGGATCGTTTTGGTATTTCATTTGAGGCCTATTTAAAAAAACAGAAACCCTATATGAGCAGCGTTCAATTGCAAAACTTAGTTGAAAATGGGTTTGATCTTGGAGCGCATAGTCAGCAACACCTACCCTATTATGCATTATCTCTTAAAGAACAAATTGCAGAAACATTAGAAAGCTTAAAAGCCGTTCAGCAATTTCAGCCGAAGGCTTATACTTTTTCATTTCCATTTACAGATGACAAGGTGGATAATTCATTTTTTGAAGCCATTAAAAAAAGCGATCTTAAGATTACTTTTGCTTGTGCCGGCTTGAAGGATGATAGTATTGTTAATCACATTCAGCGTTATGCAATGGAATTTGATAAAGGGAAATACTTATCGACCTATGATGAAATGAAAGCAGTTTGGCTTGCTTACAAAATGAAAAAACTATTAAACAAATCTAAAGTATATCATTGATAAACATCAGGGAAATTAGTGTAGGAGAATTAGAATCATTTATGAATGATCCGGCAATTTACAATCTTGATGTATGGCCAATTTCATTACATAGGGCAAAATCGCATGCATTAAACCCAAGAGCGGATAGCGAAGATGTTGCTTTGATTGTGGCTTTTGATGAGATGGAAAATATCTGTGGATACATTGGAATACTTCCGGACATTGCATTTGTAAATGATCAAAATTTTAAAGTCGGGTGGTTAAGTTGCTGGTGGGTTGATCCGAAAATGCGAGGAACCGGAACGGGTAAAAAATTATTGAATCGGGCAATTGACCTCTATGATAAAAGAGTAATGCTCACAGAATTCACTACAGAGGCCGGTAACATATATAAGAAACATCCTTCGCTTGAAATGTTGCTTCCATTAAGAGGTAAAAAAATATTTTTTAAATCAATTAGCCGAAAAATTTTACCCCGAAAGAAGCAATTCTGGAAATGGATGTTTCCTTTTTTATTTATTGGAGATGCATTACATAATTTAATACGCCAACCGTCTTCGAAATTAAAACGTTTTAATCAAGGTAAGAATAATCACGTTGAAGAAATAAAATCTATTGGTGCTGAAATAGAGTCTTTCATTACACCATTTTTACAAAAGAATTTATTCAAAAGAGATTATCATAGTTTTAACTGGATTGTAAATAACCCCTGGATATTAAAAGAACCTTTTGATCAAGAGCAAAAAAATAAATATGCTTTTACTTCAAGTAAAAAACATGCCTGGTTAAAACAATATGTTTCAAAAAACAGCGACGGTGAAATTGATGCATATTTTATTTTATTAAATAATGATCGTCAATTAAAAATACCTTATTTATTTTCAACCGGAAGGAGTATCGGATCGGTCAGTCGTTTTATCTGGAATTTAATAGAAGTGGAAAAAATTGAAAGTCTTACATTTTATCATAATTACCTTTCAGACTATTTGAATGTAAATAAATTTCCATCCCTTCATACAAGAGATACACAACGTAACTATATAAGCGGATTAAATCTGGCGGCCTTTTTCAGTGAAGAAACGGTGATTTTTGACGGTGACGGTGATTGTGCATTTACCTGATTGTACTACTATCCAAAAAAATAAGAACTAAATTAAAACACTTATTGTATATTGTATAGTAATGGATTATAGAAAATATATAGAAATTAAATCTGATAAAAGATTCGGCCGCCCATGTATAATAGGTACAAGAATATCTGTATACGATGTTCTTAACTGGCTTTCAAATGGAATGACTTATTCAGAAATTCTTAATGATTTTGAAGAGCTAAGTTCTGAAAAAATTCAAGCTTGTCTAGCTTATGCCGCAGATAAAGAACGAAAATTAAAAGTTGCTTCTTGAAATTATTATTCGATCAAAATATTTCACCAAAATTATTGAAAATTCTACCTGAAAATTTTGATACATCTACACAGGTAAGATTAGAGTCATTAGAAAATGCTTCTGATCTTGAAATATTCAAATTCGCCTTAAAAAATAACTATTCAATAGTAACATTTGATTCAGATTTCTATGATTTAAGTGTTTTTAAAGGATGTCCTCCAAAAATCATCTGGCTAAGAACAGGAAATATGACTACCAAATCGATTTCAGATATACTAACTCTAAACTTTGACAATATTTTCTATTTTTTGAGCGAGAATGATCAATGCGTTCTTGAGATACATTCCTAAGTGTTATCCATTTTAATTAACATCCATAAAAAAAGGCAGGAAATAAATCCCTGCCTTCAAGTTTCTTTTTGTTCGAATTAAGCTCCGCCTTTATTGGCTTGCTGCTCTTTTCTTCTTCTTTCAAACTCCTTTATAATTTCTTCAGGAGATTTACCGAGGTTATTTAAAGAAAACTGAACATCATCAGCTAATTCATGACTTGGATATTTTGCTAAAAATTGTTTGTATACCTGCTCCGCATCTTTCAAACGTTTCATATCATTTTCATAAGAAAAGCCGAGTAAGAAAAGCGAATGTGGTGCTTTTTCATAATTTGGATAATCTTTACCGATCTGCTGATAAATGTTTACAGCATCATCAAACTTTCTTAAAGACCTTAAAACCTCGGCCGATTTAAATAAGTAATTCGCCGTTAAGGTATCCTGAGGGAATGCAGCTGCATAATCACTGTAGGCATTTACCAGGTTCTGTGCTTTATTTGAATCAAATTCAAGGTTCTGTTTATCGCCATACATTGCATCTTCAGCTGTTTTTATGGCTGAAGTTAATGTATCTTTTGAACCACCTCCAACAGAAGTACAAGCTCCAAAAATGCCAATCAAGGCCAGAATTGCTAAATTTTTAAAGGAAATATGTCTTATCATTACGCTTTTCTCTTAAATTCAGTCAAAGATATATAATGCTATAATGAAAATACAAAGTTTAACAAGCCTTATAAGTCTAACATTAGCATTTTTTTGCATTCTTTCGGCTTGCAATTCAAAAAGTAAGAAGGTTTTTGTGCAAAAAGGGCAAATTGATGTTCGGCCGGGCACTTATCCGGGCTTAAATAAACTGGAAGATGCTCCGTGTAAAAGTTCTGAAAATTATATTCCAAATGCTATGGACATCAACCAGACACCGATGCGTTATGTGCGGGTGAACTTTCATATTATCAATAATAATGCTGGAAATGCCAACTTCGGAGCAACGGAAGGAAGGCAATATGTTAAAGACCTGGTTCGAATGGCGAATGACTTGCTTAGTAATAATGCCAAAATGAACTTACCGATTGGAAATAATACGCCTGCCTTACCCACACAATTCAGATATGTGATAACAGGGAATAACGGAGATGATGGTATTTATTTTCATACCGATGAAGAATTGGTCTTTTTAAATAAAAAAGATAAAAGAGGTCCGGGTGGACTCTATTCTCATGAAGCTTATAATCGTTATGGAATACGAAAAGGTGAAGTGTTAAACATTTTTATGCTTGAACATCATCCGGACAGTGTCGCATCCCCTACCTATAATCCGTCTTCCGTTGGTATTGGGAGGCCGGAATATGCGAAGATAACTATGTGTTATCTGAATTGGCAGAAAACTAAAAACAGCAATGGAAGTGTAAAAAAAGGACCATGGTGGATGGCTCGTTTGTTAAATCATGAAATTGGACATTCTTTAGGACTGTCGCATAGCTGGACCGGTAATGACGGTTGTAATGATACTCCTCCTCATGCGAATTGCTGGAATTATAGCAAAAAACCTCCTTGTGATACGGAAGTATCTAATAATGTAATGGATTACAATACTTATAACAAAGCATGGTCACCTTGTCAACTTGGAAAAATTCATTACAATATGTCTTTTCCCGAGAAGGCGCAATACAAAAACTTAAAGAAAGATTGGTGTTCGTTTAATGCTGAAAAAACGGTACGTATAAGGGGCGGAGAAGAGATTGACTGGTTAGGACATAAGTTTCAATCGGGAGATATAATTATTGAAGATGGAGGAAAATTGGCAATTCATTGTAGTGTTTCGATGGCAAAGGGAAGCAGAATTAAAATAAAGGCAGGAGGAGAATTAATTCTAAACGGTGCTAGAATTTATAATGATTGTGGAGATCGTTGGGAAGGAATTCAATTAATATCGGATAATAAAAAGAAAGCAGCTGTTACTGCTTACGATAAAGTGATAATTGAGCATTCAATTAATCCTGTAGAATTATAAGTGGAATTTGACTTATTTATAAGGTATTTTGAAGGAGTTCAGGTTTGATCGGATAATGATTTACATCAATCTTCCATCCTGAATTTGTTTTACGTAAAATATATAATTGAAAATTATGTTCATTATAAATTTTCTGGACTTCATTATCCTCTGTAGAGCACCATTTTAAATACCAGCATTCATTAGTCATTAATTTAACTTCATCTTCATCAATGCTGATTATATTTATATCAATCACCTCATAATATGAAGGGTTATAGGGATTGCATAATGTCCAGTTCTTTGCAGTAGTATTATCCACCACATTAATTATTCTGTTTATACCTGGTGAGTCAGGATCATAGAATTGTTTTAATTTTTCGATTGCTTCTAGTGATAAAAATTTATATGCTTCAAATTCTGCTTCTAAGGCATCACTTACTAATTTCTTAAAAATACTGCCCGGAGAATTACCGGTATTAGACAATTTAAATGCGTCCCAGTCTTTTTCGCCCAGATAAACGGATAATTTATTTAAAGTGTTTAACCTTCTTTTATCAATAGGTGATGGAATTTCATAACCGTATTTTAAAATTCTTTCTAAAGTAGAATGAGATATTCTTGTTCCTAAGCGTTCTTTTTCTTCTTCTGAAATGATATAAGAAGTAGCCAGTGTATCGTTAATACTTTCTGCCGCACGCTCATAATAATTCCTTGGCCATGAAGAGGCCGGGTCTGATATCTTAAGTACAGATGCTACCTGTTTCATCAGCATCTTTTTTAACTTTTTATACGCTAATTGATCCTTCATAAACTTTACCTGTTCTAAGTTAAGAACAGATTATGAACAATGAAAAATAATCCGGTCAAATTTTGACATTTATATTTGAAGTGTTAAAGGAAATTTCCCAGTATCCCCCTTTTGAAAATTAAATACCTAAAGGCGCTCCGACTCAACACGGATGCGCCATTTTCATTTTTACAATTTGCCTTCAACAATCTGAATGATCTCATTTTCAAGCAGTTCTGCTTTAGTTTGCATACCATTTCCTGCTTTAATTTTTTGATCACCCCATGCTGTATCGTTCAAATCGCCTGCATTAATCTTCACATTTAGAAAAGCTCCACGAACTGCGGTTCTTGCACATAATGCGGCGACTCCGGCATCACTTACTGAATTTGGATTTCCATTAACTGCCATTTCCTTGATTAACTCCATGCTTTCGAGCGCTTTTTTCATGATATTAAACGGCACTTCAATAGCATTTTTAGTTGCATTCTCAATAGCTTCTTTTCTTATCGCTTTCTCTTCATCAGTATTCTTAGCCAAACGAAAAGCTTCCATAATCTTATTAAATGCATTGGTGTCTTCATCCACCAAATTCAATAAATCGGACATGAGTGTCTGGCCGTTCTCAGCGTGATTAGAAAATACTTCGATTTTGTCATCCCATCCTCTTTTGTTCGCAGATAAATTGGCGACCATAGTAGCTAAGGCCGCTCCCAGAGCACCTGCGTATGCAGAAATAGAGCCTCCACCCGGAGCAGGGCTTTCGCTTGCTGTTTCTTCAGCAAAAGCCTTTATGGGCATTTTTAATAAGGGCTGACTTTCTTTAGACTGCATTACATATTCAATGATCTTTTTATTAGGATCGAATGGACTTAACTCATCTAATCCCATTGATTTAATCGCAATCTTTATTATTTCAGATTCAGCAACTCCCGTAGATCGCTGCTGTTGTTTCAAATAATATTTACCGGCTTCAATCATTGCCTTTTTCGGAATTAATCCGACGAGTTCTGAACCAGTTACCCTCATACCTCTATTATTAGCACTTTTTCTGCAAGCTTCAAAAGCTTCATGCACTTTTGTGATACTTATATTTGTAAGGTTCATTGAAACCTGAGCAATTCCATATTCTTCAATATACCATCCAATACCTTTTACTGCTTTGAGCATACCCGGACTTCTCACTGCATCACCGTTTTCATCTCTCACAATTTTACCCGTAACCGGATGTCCTTCTCGTTTTACACGTCCATTTTCACGTACATCAAATGCTACAGAATTTGCTCTTCTTACAGAACTTGTATTAAGGTTAACATTATAAGCCACTAAAAAATCGCGCACACCCAAAGCCATACAACCGAAACTCGGATTAAATTCTTGAGGTCCGAAATCAGTTTTCCATTCAGGATTTTCCAATTTATCATTCAGCCCTTCATACTCACCTGATCTTACGGTTGCAAGATTGGTTCTTTCGGGTTTAGATGCAGCTGATTCATAGTAGAAACCACTTAAGTTTAATTCCTCACCAATTCTTTTGCCTAATTGATGCGCATATGGAATTAACTCTTTTAGGCTAATTCCGGAAACAGGTACTAAAGGGCAAACATCTGTAGCTCCAAAACGGGGATGCTCACCTGAATGCTGACTCATATCGATTAATTCTGAAGCTTTCTTTATCAATAAAAAAGCAGCATCAATTACATTCTCCGGGCTCCCAACAAAAGTGATAACGGTGCGATTAGTAGCTGCACCCGGATCAACATCCAATAATGTTACTCCTTCAACTTTTTCAACTTCAGCAGCGATTGCATTATAAATTTCAGGTCTTCTTCCTTCACTTATATTAGGAACACACTCAATAATTGGTTTCATAATTTATTTTGCTTTGAAATCTTGATCAAATATTTTTTTGTCTTCAACACCTTTAATCAAGTCGCCCAAACGTCTTGCTTCTTTTTTATATAATTCTGCTGCACGTTTATTTTTTCGGGCTGCCTCAACTCTCCAAAGCACTTCTTGCGCATATGCCAGATCAAAATCTTTCATTTGCTTTTTATACTTTTTCGTTAAAGCAAGGCATCTTTCTGCATAAATTAATGCCTGATCAAGATTTTTTACTTTTAAATACGTTTTAGCAATTACATAGGCCCCTCTTTGCTGATTTAATTCGCTTCCAACATAGCGCCAGTGTTGATTTGAAGCATGCGCTATGTCAATCATTTCAAACTGTTCTTCCTTTGACAATCTGGTTTTAGATAATAATTTCCAGAATTGCTGATTAAAATGTATCGCATAATAGTGATGTACAGAATAATCTAATGTTCCTCTTTTAGCCATTGGTATATGAAATTTTCCCGTTTAAAATAGTTTGATAAATATGATCCCCTCCAAATGCATAAGGAATGTAATTTATGGATGGGATTTTTTGTGTTAATATTAAGTTTGCTTTTTTACCTTTTGTAATACTTCCATGTGTATTTGAAAGATGCATAGCATAAGCACCGTTTATAGTAACAGCATTGAAAGCTTCTTCCGGCTTCATTTTCATTTTTATACAAGCTAATGAAAGAACAAAAGGTATATTTCCGCTCGGAGTTGAACCCGGATTATAATCTGAAGCTAATGCGACAGCAAGATTGTTTTGGATTAACCGTCGTGCAGGAGCAAATGGAATTTGAATGAAGAATGAACAGGAAGGAAGTAAAGTTGCTATTGTTTCAGCTCCTTGAAGTGCTTCAATATCATCATCACTTAATTCTTCCAGATGATCTACTGATCGGGCATTTGCATCTACAGCAGCTTTAATACCTCCTATCGCATTAAATTGATTGACATGTACTTTTGGAATCATTCCGTATTGCTTACCTGCTTCAATTATTTCTGTCATTTCATCCACAGAAAAATAATTTTCTTCACAAAAAACATCAATATAATCTGCCAGTTTTTCCTCTGCTATTTGAGGAATCATTTCATTCAAGATTAAATCAATATATCCTCTTCGATTAGCTTTAAACGCTGCAGGTATAGCATGTGCACCAAGAAAGGTTGTTTTAATCGTTAAAGGACTTATTTGTTTTAACTTTTGAGCAACTCTTAAAATCTTAAGCTCGGCTTTTGTACTCAAGCCATAGCCGCTTTTAATTTCTACCGCACCGGTTCCGGTTTTTATAATTTCATTTGCTCTCTTGCTAACAGCTTCTAACAATTCATCTTCAGAAGCATTTTCCAGTCGTTTGGCGGAATTTAAAATGCCTCCTCCTCTTGCTGCAATTTCTTCATAGCTCAAACCATTTATCCGATCTACAAATTCTGATTCCCGTGTGCCTGCAAAAACAAGATGTGTATGTGAATCGCACCATGCCGGAATACAGTATCTGTTCGAAGCGTCAATTGTATTTGCATTTTCAACAGAAGTGCAATCTTCCATCCTTCCAAAAGAATGAATCTGATCATTTTCTATCAGTAAAAACGCATTTTCGATCAGCTTCCAGTCAGACATTTGACTCCCTTTTAGCCATTCCACATCCGATTCAAGAATACCTCCTAAAGCTTTAATATTTTTGATTAAAAGCTGCATCTTACAAATGTATAATTATTATACCTTTATGCCGTCAATTTCCAGTTAATATGTCAGGAAGCACTTTTGGTAAAGCTTTTAAAATTCACACCTTCGGAGAATCGCATGGTGCTGCTATCGGTGTAACGATTGATGGCTGTCC
>JAHDHT010000058.1:0-2785 GCA_020631175.1 Chitinophagales bacterium | reverse complement strand
CGGGTTGCTGCAGGAGCTGTAGCAAAACTGTTTTTAAAATTATCAGGTGTTAAAATCAATGCATTTGTACATCAGGTTGGTTCCTTGAAACTAACTGAACATTATAGTGCTCTTGATTTTAATAAAACTGAGCATAACATTGTTCGCTGTCCCGATGAAAATATGGCTGAAAAAATGATTCAGCTTATCGATGAAACAAGAAAGAACGGTGACACTATAGGCGGTATAATTCAATGTGTAATTCAGGAATGTCCAGTCGGCTTAGGACAACCGGTTTTTGATAAATTGCATGCTGATTTAGCTAAAGGAATGTTAAGCATTAATGCTGTTAAGGGATTTCAATACGGTTCCGGTTTTAATGCAGCTGAAATGTACGGAAGTGAACATAATGATGCCTTTGTTACGGAAGGAGAAAAAGTAAATACTAAAAGTAATTTTTCGGGCGGTGTTCAGGGTGGAATCAGTAATGGAATGGATATTTATTTTGATGTTGCTTTTAAGCCGGTAGCTACAATTATGCGGGATCAGGACAGTATCAACACCAAAGGTGAAGCCGTAACGGTTAAGGGTAAAGGTCGACATGACCCATGTGTGGTACCCAGAGCAGTACCGATCGTTGAGGCAATGGCTGCATTAGTTCTGGCTGATCATATGCTTCGTGCGAGAGGTGATCGGGTTTAAGGAAAATTAATAGTTGATATTTTGAAATTCTAAATTAAAAGCTCTTTTTTACCGCTAAGGCGCAAAGACGCAAGGCATGGCAGTTCATTATTTAATTTAAATAATAATGAATAAATATCAACTCAACAGACTATCAAACTTAATTCTAAAATGCTCAATCGAGGTTCATAAAGAAATGGGACCAGGTCTTTTAGAATCGATTTATGAAAATTGTTTAGCCAAAGAATTAAACAATCTCAATATTCAAGCTAAACGGCAAGTCCATTTACCGCTAATTTATAAAGGAGATGCTTTGGATAAGCACTTTAAAATAGATTTATTGGTAGAAAACGAAATTATAATTGAAATAAAGTCTACTGATCATATGATTCCAGTATTTGAAGCTCAATTAATTTCCTATTTAAAATTAAGCAATAAACGATTAGGTTTTTTAATTAACTTTAACGTTCCACGCTTAGTAGACGGTTTCAGGCGTTTTGTTAATGATTTTTAAATCTCTTAGCGCCTTTGCGTCATTGCGGTAAAAGATTCTTATGAAGTTACACTGGCAAATATTAATAGGATTAGTACTGGGGCTTATAGTTGCGTTTATAAGCAGCTTTCTTGGTTTAAGTAATTTGGTGATTAACTGGATTAGTCCTTTCGGCGATATATTTATTCGCTTATTGAAAATGATTGCTGTGCCTTTGGTGTTGTTTTCGATCATTAAAGGTGTTTCAGGACTTACTGATATAACCAGACTTGGTCGTTTGGGGTTAAAAACACTTGGTTTCTATATAGTAACAACAGTTTTTGCTGTAAGTCTTGGTTTGTTGCTTGTGAACGTTATTCAACCGGGTAACAAGTTAAGTGCGGAGAAGAAAGTCGTTCTTCAGGAAAACATTAGCCAGTTTCAGGCTGATTCAGGCGATAAAAAAGTGGCTTCAAAAATGAGTGATGCTAAAAAAATGAAAGGTGGAAGTCCCTTACAATTTTTTGTTGATCTTGTTCCGGACAATATTTTTGGCGCTTTTGGAAACAATGTGAAAATGCTTCAAATTATTTTCTTCGCTATCTTCTTTGGTATCGGACTTACTTTAATTCCAAAAGATCAGGCAGCTCCGGTTATAAAGGTGGTTGACGGAATTAACAGTGTGATTTTGAAGATGATTGATTTGATCATGAAGGCAGCTCCATTCTTTGTCTTTTGTCTGATGGCGGGTATCTTGGCTAAGATGGCAAAGGATAAACCCGAATTGCTGTTTTCTATCTTAGCCGGCCTTGCATGGTTTGCTTTAACAGCTGTGATTGGATTGGGAATAATGATACTGGGAGTTTATCCTCTTGTTCAAAAATTGTTTGTACGAAAATTCGGATATACCGAATTCTTCAAAAAAATAAGTCCTGCCCAGCTAATGGCATTCTCCACAAGTTCAAGTGCTGCTACCCTACCCGTTACGATGGATGTAGTAAGAGACAATTTAAATGTTTCAGAAGATACCACCAGTTTTGTTTTACCTATTGGCGCGACGGTTAATATGGATGGTACTAGTTTATATCAGGCAGTATGCGCCGTTTTTCTAGCTCAGTTTTTTGGATTTGATTTAAGTTTTGGAGCACAATTAACGATTGTATTTACAGCCACTTTAGCGTCTATTGGGGCGCCTGCTGTTCCCTCTGCAGGATTAGTAATGTTAATTTTAGTTTTAGAATCTGTTGGAATGAATCCCGCCTGGATTGCTTTAATTTTCCCGATTGACCGACCACTTGATATGATCAGAACGATGGTAAATGTGACTGGTGATGCTACTGCAGCTACAGTTATTGCTGTTAGTGAAGGGGAAAGTTTGGTTTAATGACAGATTACAAATTTATAATGACGGATTATTAATTACGGATTACGGTTAATGATAAACAATTACGGATTATGGATATCTGGTGAGTGATGATTAAATTCTTAAAATCTAATCCCTGCTGTCTGTAGCATATTTAACGTAAGATTTAATCATCGACTTTTCCCCGACAACCCGCATCTTCTTTTCGCTTGATGTGTTTTTTAAAAATATTAAATCCTCTCCCACCGAATTATAAAACCTCCAAAAGAAATCAGGATTAGGAATATATT
>JAHDHT010000057.1:18334-19740 GCA_020631175.1 Chitinophagales bacterium | reverse complement strand
TTTGTATAAGTATCGCCTTCAAAAGAACGAATTTTAAGTATGTAAATTCCATCCGCTTGATCTTCTATATTAATTGCTTTTTGACTTCCTTCCCAATTAAATTGAAGGATTATTTTTCCTTTAATATCAAATAGTTGCACAATTCTATTTGAAGTATCTCCTGAAGATTGTTCAATCCAGTATTTACCATCTGAAGGGTTAGGTAAAACATTCATTTCGAATTGAGATTCTTGCTCTATCGCTACCGGAACAACTTCCGGAATAAATGACATGATAGCATTACTAAATGAGATTACATTTGATGCTGTATAAAGGACCGGATTAAATCCATCAGAACAATCAATACAGGTTTGCCCTGTAATGCAGTTTGGATTAGAGATATGGCAAAAGTCGGTATAATTTGGATCCAGAATAAACTTCAAAGTAGCGGAGCCATTCGGAATATAAGATTGTAAACCATAGGTATCACCATGAGCTATTGCGCCCGGGCACCATCCTGCTCTGGCGAACTCCCATGAACCATTTTGCGGCTGGCAGCCATCCGGGTTCGGATCACAGAATTCCCATGGATTATGCGTAAACATTTCATCGTTTACCCAGACCTGATGTGTGGAATTTCTAAACTCTGCAGCATTCGCAGTATTGTTGTCTCCCCATCCATGGCCGGTAGTTACTAAGCGAAGCATCGCATCTTCTGCTCTTTCATCAAACTCTAGCAAAACAGTATCTGCCGGTTGTATATTTGCCATATTTCCGAAGGGTAAAACTCCATTCCAGATACGGTCGATTTTTGAATAGGTATATTCAGGTGTACCGGTTTCATATTCTAAATTCAGATTGACTCTCCATCCGCCAGCATAGGACTCAATATATACTCTAAACTCTGTTTCACCTGTTAGAATACTGGCATATTCGCTTATATCAATTGAATGATCACAAGCCACACCATAAGGTGTTATATAGCGTATTATTTCCGTCCAACTATTACTACCAGGCTGTCTTGCCCAGACTTGCGCTACCCTATCCCATGGGTCACATCCACCCGGTGGACAAGAAATATCAAGAAATGCAGTAATCTTATTATAACTGTCTAGAGAAGTTGGAAGGTCAGATATGGTATAATAATTCAAGCTGGTTTGTGTCCATATGATATCACCATCAATAATTGCCGGAACCATCTGCGTTTGATCCTGCTTTTCTTTGATCTCAAATGGTATTTGCTCAAAAGAGGAAACTCCGTTATTACCAAAAGCAAAGGCTTTCATGGCGAAAGTGCCATAATCCTCCGGCGTCCAAGTAAAGAAGTAATTACCATTTGGATGCTGAATTCCTGTAAACGTTTGTCCGTCAATACTGAACACTACAGAATCAATCGAAAAAATCTCCGGATGCTCAATTTCAGCAGC
>JAHDHT010000057.1:15393-18234 GCA_020631175.1 Chitinophagales bacterium | reverse complement strand
TCATTTGTAATGGAGCTTTGATCTGAAATACCATAAAGGGCCAGATTACTTTGGCCGTAAATCAACTGCGTAAAAGCAATCACAAAGCCGGTTAATAGTAATATATGCTTCATTCTTCTGAGTTATTTAGGTTTAAGTTCATTAAATATTCGATGGCTTCGGGGCAGGATTCTTTTACTCTTTTAAGTAGTTCAATTTTTTTGGTTTCTTTCTTTTCTTCTGATTTTAAGCTTAGTTTTTCTTCATTTTGCTTTTGAACAATACACTGCTTAAAAGCAGGGCCTTGATCGATTTTAGCTAAGTTATCATTTTGTAAAACGGATTGTGTACAATGGCAAATCATTTTTGTGTTTAGCTGCATTTCTTCCTGTCTGAAGAGCAAACAACCATTAAAAAGCAAGATAGTAACAAATAAGCCTGTGATTCTTAACATTTTTTGAAATATGTTATGATTAAGATTCACTAATTTACGCATCACAAATTCAATATGAAATGACCAAATTAAACCGAAGAAAATTCAATCATCTTGCCGCTGCCGGTCTGGGTGCATTGATGGTACCTCTACCCTATGGTGCCAAAGCTGTTCCGGTCGAAGCAAGTCTTGCTCCCGGAATTGAAGTTGCCATTAAAAAACGTTTGGCTGATTCTGCATTAAATAAAGCTACTTCTCTTGGAGCCAGTTATGCAGATGTGCGTATCGGACGTTATTTAAATCAATATGTGTTCACCCGTGAGGAGAAAGTGCAAAATGTAGTCAATACAGAATCTTTCGGGGTTGGTATACGCGTGATTGCAAATGGTACATGGGGTTTTGCTGCTACGAATACAGTAACAGAAGAAGGCATTATTGCTGCAGCTTCTCAAGCAGTTGCTATAGCGAAGGCAAACAGCAGAATTCAGGTAGAGCCTGTAAAATTGGTACCTGTTCAATCACATGGTGAAGTGAGCTGGAAAACACCAATAGAAGTCAATGCCTTTGAAGTGCCTTTAGCAGATAAAATTGATTTATTGCTCGCAGCCAATGCAAAAGCCATGGAAAATGGAGCGAACTTCATCAACAACAGTCTGTTTTTAGTAAATGAGCAAAAGTATTTTGCTTCTACTGAAGGTTCTTATATCGACCAGGACATTCATAGAATCTGGCCAACGTTCAGCGTAAGTGCTATTGATAAAGAAACCGGTAAATTTAAAAGCAGGTCTTCATTAAGTGCCCCTATGGGTATGGGTTATGAATACATCCAACCAAAAGAAAGCGAAAAAATCGCCGGTCCGGATGATGTGATCCTCTATCGTAATGCTTATGATTTAGTTGAAGATGCCGGATTAGCAGCTAAGCAAGTGCAAAAAATGCTGGGTGCAAAATCGGTGGAAGCCGGAAAATATGATCTTGTATTAGAACCTAATCATTTAGGATTAACGATACATGAATCTGTTGGGCACCCATTAGAATTAGATCGTGTTTTAGGTTATGAAGCGAATTATGCCGGAACCAGTTTTGCTACTTTAGACAAATGGGAAACAAAGAATTTTGAGTACGGAAGTAAGATTGTAAATCTATTTGCAGATAAAACTCAAATGCATTCTTTAGGTGCTGTTGGATACGATGATGAAGGTGTAAAAACGAAAGAATGGGATTTAGTTAAAGACGGAATTCTGGTTAACTATCAGGCGATACGTGATCAGGCACATATTATCAATGAAAAGGAATCTCATGGCTGTTGTTATGCCGACAACTGGGGAACCGTTCAGTTTCAACGAATGCCAAATGTTTCATTAAAACCGGGAACAGAAAAGTATTCTGTTAATGATATGATTAAGGATGTCGAGAAAGGAATTTACATTGTTGGTCGTGGATCATTTTCTATTGATCAGCAACGTTATAATTTCCAGTTTGGTGGTACACTTTTCTATGAAATCAAAAACGGAAAAATTGCAGGTATGCTGAATGATGTTTCTTATCAATCTAACACACAGGAATTCTGGAATAGCTGTGCTAAAATATGCGACCGTGAAGACTATCGTTTGTTTGGTTCTTTCTTTGACGGAAAAGGACAGCCGGGACAAGTTTCTTCTGTTTCACATGGAAGTTCTAGTACGCGATTTAATGACATTAATGTAATTAACACAGCAAGAAAAATTTAAACCAATGGCATTATTAAATAAAGACGAAGCAAATCAGATACTAAAGAAAATTGTCGGCTTTTCTAAAGCGGATGATTGTACTGCAAGTATTGATGGCTGGACGGGTGGAAACATCCGTTATGCCAGAAATACAGTTAGTACGGCAGGATCTGAAGATAATATAGAAGTAGGTGTAACCTGCAGTTTTGGAAAAAAGAGTGGTACTGCTACTATTAATGAGCTTGATGATGCTTCTTTAGAAAAAGTAGTACGCAGAGCAGAGGAATTGGCAAAAGTATCTCCTGAAAACCCGGAGTATATGTCTCCATTGGAGCAGCAAAAATACGATGAGGGTATAGCCTTTTTCCAAAGAACGGAGGATATATCGGCTGAAGACAGAACTAAAGTTGCAGAAGAAAGTATTAATCCGGCAAAAAAGAACGGTGTAATTGCAGCGGGCTTTTTAGAAGATTACAGTTCTTTTAATTCAATGATGAATTCAAAAGGATTGTTCGCTTATAATATTGATACTGAACTGGATTTCACCGTAACTATGCGAACTGAAGACGGTACAGGTAGCGGATACTCTATTCGTAATTACAATGATTTTAAAGACTTTGATTCGGCGGCAGCTTCTCAGATTGCAATTGATAAGGCTTTACAGTCGAGAGATGCAAAAGCAATTGAGCCCGGTAAGTACACCGTTATTCTTGAACCTGC
>JAHDHT010000057.1:10086-15293 GCA_020631175.1 Chitinophagales bacterium | reverse complement strand
CGAGAGATGCAAAAGCAATTGAGCCCGGTAAGTACACCGTTATTCTTGAACCTGCTGCCTCTGTTGGTTTAATAAGAAATATGATGTGGAACATGAGTGCTCGTTCTGCTGATGAAGGAAGAAGTTTTTTAGCCAAAAAAGGTGGAGGAACTAAAAAGGGTGAATTATTATTAGACGAGCGAGTCAATATTTACTCTGATCCTTTAAATAAAATGGCACCATCTATGACATGGACGGGAAGCGGTTTAGCGATGAAGAAAACGGACTGGATCAAAAATGGTGTGGTTGAAAACATGCGATATGGACGTTACTGGGCGCAGGAAAAAGGAGTTGATCCCGTACCTTATAATGGACGATTTATAATGGATGGAGGAGATGCTACTACTCAAGAAATGATTAAATCAACAAGACGTGGAATTTTAGTTACGCGCTTATGGTACATTCGTTCTGTAGATCCACAGACATTACTATATACCGGGCTTACCCGTGACGGTACTTTCTTTATTGAGAACGGAAAAATTAAACATCCGATTAAGAATTTCCGTTTTAATGAGAGTCCTGTAATTATGTTGAATAATTTAGAGACGCTTGGAAAACAATATCGTATTGATGGTAATATGGTTCCGGTTATGAAAATCCGTGACTTTACATTTAGCAGTTTAAGTGATGCGATCTAATTTTTGAGAGATCATTTATGATCTGATTAATAAAAACATAAAACTGATTGTTGATTAAATCGCCATATCAATTTCAATTTGCACGATTGCAATATCAAAGTGGCGATTGGGACACCGATCAGCGGATGCCGGTAAATATTTTACACAGTATCGTTGAGTACACTGCAATTCCTATTGATCAGGAAGAACAAATTGTACCATTGGACAGTAAAAATATTTACCGGTTTCCTTTTGTTTATATCAGTGGACATAAACTTGTTGAGTTTAATGATGAGGAAGCTGAGCATTTTAAAAATTATGTAGAGAACGGCGGATTTGTTTTCGCTGATGACTGCAATCATGATATCGACGGTTTATTTGCGAAATCTTTTGAACAACAAATGGAAAAACTTTTTGGTCCTGAAAGTCTGAATAAAATACCGAATAACCATGATCTGTATTCCAGCTTTTTTGAGTACGAAGACGGTCCTCCTACAAGCTCTTTTGAATTAAATGGATGGGGTGATGATCTGGTACATGATTATTTAAAAGCAATAGAAATTAACGGTCGGATTGGAGTGCTTTATTCGAATAAAGACTATGGATGTGAATGGGACTATGATTTTAGAAATAAACGCTTTATGGCTAAAGACAATACACAGTTTGCCATGAATATTATTACCTATTCCTTAACTGCCTGATCTATTTTGAAAGTTCTTGTTATAAGTCATTATCAGGCAACAAAAACGGTGAGACCGGAGGCTGAACTCTTTATTGGTTTGAAAAAGCAAGGTTATGAGGTTCACATCATGACAGCCGGTTCAAGTTTTTATATTGATCGATTTAAGTCGGAAGGCTTAACTGTGGTTGACTTCCACCCTACTAAACGATTTGATCGTACTGAAATTCAATTTATCCGAAATTATATTGAAGAGCAGGAAATTGATATTGTACACCTGTTTAATGGTATGGCAATAGTTAACGGAATTCAGGCGGCTAAAAAAACAAAAGCTAAAATTGTATTGTACAGAGGTTTTGCCGGACATATTAACTGGTATGATCCATCTGCTTATTTTAAATATTTACATCCCGCAGTCGATCGAATAATGTGTAATTCTATTGGTGTGAAAAATTATCTTGATCGTCAATTGCTTTGGCGGAAGTATAAAGCAGTTTGTATTAATAAAGGACATGATTTAAAGTGGTATGATGAAATTCCGGCATTTGATTTAAACAAACTTGGTTTTAAAACAGATAGTCTAAAACTAGTTTGTGTTGCCAATAATCGACCGATGAAAGGAATTTCTTACTTATTAAAAGCATTCAACTTTATACCGGCTGATCGGAATATCGATTTACTATTAATTGGCAAAGACCTTGATATTCCGGAACATTTGGAAATAATTAAAGATAATCCCCTTAGAAATCGAATTCACTTTTTAGGATTTAGAGAAGATGCTCTTTCTATTGTTCGTTCATGTGATGTATTCGTTTTGCCATCTTTATGGGGAGAATCCATTACAAAAGCAGTAATAGAATCGATGGCATTAAAGACTTGTCCGATCATTACTGATATTCCGGGTAATGTTGAATTAGTTGATGATGGAGAAAATGGATTAGTGGTTCCTAAGGCATCTGCAGAAGCTTTAGCTGAAGCTATTCTAAAAATTTATCTTCAGCCAGAAAAGCGCAGTATGTTTGCCGAACGATCCTATAACAGAATTGGCGGCAAATTGAATATATCGAATACCATTTCAAAAGTGGATGCATTATATAAATCCTTATTTTAGCATATGGACTGGACGGAATCAACAATTGAAGCTTTAAATGAGAAAATTTTTGCTTTAAAGACTGAGGTAGCTAAGGTTATTTTCGGACAGGAGCAAGTAGTCCATGAGGTTTTAATTGCAATGTTAAGTGGTGGCCATGTATTGCTAGAGGGGGTGCCTGGATTAGCTAAAACAAAACTGATTAAAGCTATTGCATCAGCCGTTCAACTAGATTTTAATCGGATTCAGTTTACACCTGATTTAATGCCTTCAGATATTATCGGAACAGAATTATTACAAAGTGATGCTGATGGAAAAAGAAGTTTTGTTTTTAATAAAGGACCCATTTTTAGTCAGTTACTTCTGGCCGATGAAATAAACCGTACACCACCAAAAACGCAGGCTGCATTGTTACAGGCAATGGAAGAAAGGAGTATCAGTTATATGGGTAAACATTATCCCCTACCCGATCCGTTTTTCGTTTTAGCCACTCAAAATCCTATCGAGCAAAGTGGTACTTTTCAATTACCGGAAGCACAATTAGATCGATTCCTGCTAAAAATCAACATGGGATATCCTTCCGAAGACAATGAATTTAAAGTCCTTGCTCAAAAATCAGGATTTTCGAGTTTGTTAGAAGATTCTTCAGTAGAAAAAGTAATGAATGCGACTGATTTAATTAATACAAGAAAACTTGTTCAGGAAGTTTTTATTGATGATAGTTTAATTACATCCATTAACAAATTTATTCGTTCAAGCAGGCCTTCATTAACTCATGTTCAGGAAGTAAAGAAATATATCGATTGGGGAGCAGGTCCGCGTGCCGGACAAAGTATTGTTATTGCTGCCAAAGCAAATGCATTATTAAATAATCGTTTAAGTGTAATTCCTGAGGATATTCAAAGAGTTATTGAACCGGTTATTCGTCATAGAATACTTTTCAATTTTGAAGCTGAATCGGACGGATTTTCAATTACTGATTTTATACGATTGACTTTTGCAGATAAGTAATGGCTGTTGCTACATCTAAATATAATATCCATCAAAACCAATTTGGTTCAATTAAAAAATTGAACTGGTTAGTTAAGAAAACCTTGGATGGATGGAATTACGGAATACATAACAAACAACAACTGGGATATGATGTAGAATTTGAACAATACAGAAGTTATGAACCGGGTGATGACATTCGAAAAATTGACTGGAAACTTTTCGCCCGTTCTGAAAAATTATATGTCCGCTTAAGTAATGTAGCCAAAAATATAAGTTTTAATGTTCTACTCGACACTTCAAATTCCATGAGCTATGAAGAAAATGGAATTTCAAAAAATCAATACGGACAATATTTAGCTGCTCTTTTATTTGAAATAATCAAGGAACAACAAGATGCTTTTATATTTCAAAATAGAAAGTCATTTCTGAAGAAAGAAAAAGTTACATTTTATAAAATACTTTTAGAAGGATCGTCAAGCTTTAGTATGGAGCAACCTATCCATCTAAAAAAAGAAAAACAAGTCATCATTTTAATTAGTGATTTGTATGAAGCCCCTGATCAATTATTTAATTTTTTGTTAAAGCTGAACAGCTCAAGAAACAAAGTCTATTTATTCAGAATAACCGGTCAAAATGAAAGTGAATTTAGTTTTAACAAAAAGCTTTTAAAAGATCTTGAAACGAAAGATTTAAGGAACTATAGCACATCAGAGATCAATTCTATAAAACGAATTTACAATAAAACCTTAGCAGACATAAGGAAGTTCTGTAGACAAAAGTCCATTAAGATAGTTGACTTTGATATGAGCCGGCAACCTGAAATAAATTTAAGAAATCTCATTCAACAAAGCAGAAAACTAATATGAGCTTTCTTAATCCTCAGTATTATTGGTTATTGTTTTTATTGGTGATTCCTTTGATCATTCACTTGCTGTATAAAGGTCAGACGAAATTTCAATGGGTAGGTTTTTTAAAATGGTTTGAAGCATCAAAAAGCAATGTTCAAAATCGCTTTAAATTTTACGATTTTATACCATGGCTTTTACGAAGCTTAATTTTATTGTTTTTATCATTCATTATGATGAACGCTGTTTTAAAAAATAATACAGATACTGAACTAAGTAAAAATTGGATATTATTTTCCGGGAGCATACCTAAGCAAGAGGTTCAGAAATACATAAATAAAACAGATAATGATGCTTTCGTTTTAAGGGAATTAAACACAGACTTTTTGGAATTAAAAGACACTTTATATAAAGTGTACAAATCTAAAAATATCTATCTGTATTTAGATGCTATAAAGGATGAATATAATTTACCCGGAGAGGTCAAAATAGTTGCGCCCCTTAATGAATTAAATCTAAAACTACCAAAACAAAGCTATCCATTTAGGATAAGCTTTACAGACTTTGAACAAGAGAAAACTATTAAATCAACTGACACAATTCGAAGTGTTGGAATAAATTATGAATTAGCTAAAGAATCGGTTTCACGTAAAATAACAGCTTCAATAAATACTATTGAAAAATTAAACGCAATAGAATTCAACAACAATTCTGAGGATATTAAATTTATTCCATGGGAAGCGGGGTACAGTTTTTTACCTGGTGAATTTTCATTAAAAGAGATTAATTCAAATTTGATTCAATTTTCACACAAAAAGGGGAATTTTGAAATTTCGAATAACCGGCTTCCAGATTTAATGTTAGATTTTGTTAATGATTATAATAGAAAGAAAACATACGAACCATTAATTGCAGAAGAAATAAATGTTTCAGATTTTTTTGCT
>JAHDHT010000057.1:0-9986 GCA_020631175.1 Chitinophagales bacterium | reverse complement strand
GAAAACATACGAACCATTAATTGCAGAAGAAATAAATGTTTCAGATTTTTTTGCTGTCAACAGAAGTCAGGTGTTTTCAAAAAATAAAAATGGAGCGCCTGTTCAGCAACTATTCCATCCATTTTGGTTAATTGTTTGCTTACTGTTTTTAGCTGAACGCTTTTTAAACTATAAAATGTATGGGTAATAATCACTCCAATATATTTAAACGTTTAAAAGGGAGATATAAGCAAAATTTTTTAGTTAAAGTTCTCCTTTTAACAAGCGCAATAATGTTACTGCTTTTCCTGAACAAGCAGTTTCAATCAAATTCAGGATTTCTATTTTGGATCTTTTCAAGTTTAAGTCTGGGATTCATATTTTACTTTGTTGCTGCGAAAATTCATTTTTCAGATAACAAAATTATTGAGCTTATTAATAAATCGAATCCAAACCTTGAGTTTTCATCTGCCTTATTCAATAAGCGTAAATTAAGTGCTGTTGAAGCAATTCAGGTACAAAGAATTGCAGAAAGAAGGACTTCAAAAACAAAAAATTCTGCTTTCTGGTTACGTTATTTAGTAATGTTGCTTTTTATAAGTGGATTAATATTTAACTCATCACTATTCTCGAAGGAAGTTTCGGTTATCAATTCTCAAAAGAATACTTTTGACAAACCAACAGATAATGAATCTGGTAAAGAAGAATCTTTTTTTGCTATGATCAACAAAAAGTTTCGCTATCAATCTCCGGCTTATCTTGGAGGAAAGACATTTAGTGCTAAAAGTAATGATAATAGCATCGCAGAAGGAAGTCGTCTATTTTGGGAGTTTGAATTAAATAAGTCGCCATCAGAGTTTTTAATCACTGAAAATGGAGTAAACATTAAAAATGATCGTGAATCCGGTGATAAAATAAATTACGAGTATGTGATCAAAAATTCAGTTATACATGAATTTGAGTTTAAGAATGATAGTATAATTCGAGAAAGCTATTTATCTTCAATAATTCCGGATTTTCCACCTGAGATATCTTTAACTCGAACAGACTTTTATAAAAGCATCGAGCATTACGACTTAAAAAATCCTGCTTTTAATATTCAGTTTAATGATGACCACGGTATTGATAGTTTGCTATTGATTATAACCCATAGTTCAGGCGAAGGTGAATCAGTGAAATTTAATCAAAAAACCAAAGCTCTTTCTAAAACTATAAAAGAAGATGAAAAAATAGTGGCTGACATAAAGTCTTTTGAGAAGGTAGTTCCTGGTGATGATTTTTTTATTCGTTTTAAAGTAAAAGATAATTGTCCTTTTCGTAATCAATATGCTTACAGTTCCAGTTTCGTGCTCCATGTAAAAGATACAGCTAGTGAAAGCAGTTTATTGGACAATAAACTTGCTATGGATATCATGCCTGAATATTTCCGAAGTCAGCGTCAGATAATAATTGACACGAAAAATTTGATAGCTAAGAAAAATGAAATCAGCATACAAGAATTCAAAGATCAAAGTAATAATATTGCGATTGATCAAAAACTTTTACGCTTGCGTTATGGAATGTTTTTGGGAGAAGAATTCGAAGGTGAAATCGGCGGAGGAATAGTTAATGATCAACATATACATGAATTAAGCACTGCTGAAAAAGATGACACTTTAACTTTAAGAGAACGTATTCTAAGACTTCGTACAGTTCAAAAAGAGAAAGAGAAAAAGAAAGAAGAAAAAAAACAGGATGACCACAATCATCAACATTCTGCTTCAAATGAATTTGAAGATATGGAGGATGGGAAAGAAAAGGAAAGATTAACTGAATCTTTATTAGAGCCATTTATTCACAGCCATGACCATAGTGATATAAATACTTTTTTTGACAGTGAAGTAAAAAGCAAATTGAAGGCGGCTATACAGGAAATGTGGAATGCCGAATTGAGTTTAAGAATTGCAGAACCTTTAACTGCTATACCATTTGAAGAAGAAGCTCTAAAATTGATTAAGGAAGTTCAGCAAGCATCAAGAGTATATGTTGCAAAAACAGCTTTTGAAGCGCCCGTTATTCCTGAAGAGAAAAAACGATTAAGCGGTGAAATGGATTTAGCTATTTTAAAAAGTAAGCAAGGCAAGGAACAAAAACAAGTACTTAAAACATTATTTGAAAAAGGGGAAACCATTTTTAATGAATATTTAAATACATATCAAATAGAAAATACTTCTATTCAGGATTTGCAACAACTCAATCAATTGATTATTCAGGAAAAAGACAATTTACCTCTTGAATCTTTAAAACTTCTTTATTACAATAGAAATCTTCAAGAAGGAAAGTTGTCTTCATCTGAAAATACAGAAGCCCTGACAATATATCGGTCAATAAATAAAATATTGCCTGAAAATACCGGATTGATGGAAAGTTATCTTCGTTCAAGCGAACGAATATTTAACCAGGAATTTTAGACTTTTGTTTTTTAACGAACATATCAGATTTCTGTGCGCAGATAATTTACTCTTACCTATTGTCTTGATAGGCACTATAATAATTATTTTGAGCCTAATCTGGATTTTAAAAAGTCAGAGATCAAATAAAGCCACAAAAGTAATATGTACATTGCTTGCCGGATTTTTTTTAATTCTTTTGGCTTTGAAACCTGCCACTAAAAACGATGAATTTAAATCTGAAGCAATTTTCATAACTGAGAAACAAGAGATTGCTGAAGAAAAAGAGTTTTATACCAATCAACAGGAATTATCAAATGAACATATAACATATGTACATCAGCCATCTTCTATTAAATCAAGTCTCCCCTATTTAAATAAAATCGACATAATAGGTCCGAATTTTAAACCGGAAATATTTGAGACATTAGAAGATGTTCATTTAGATTATAAAACGTCAAGAAAATTTAGTCCGATTCAATATTTCTATAAAAGGAAACTTAAGAAGAATGAAAAGTTCAATTTTACTATTAAAACCGAATTTAACCAACACAATATTGTAAAAATTAAAATTAAGCATATTCAAGATGAGGTTGAAAAGAAAATTTCATCTGCTGATACTCTTATTGAAATAAGTCTTAATGAAAATTTAAGCTCCGGTTATCATTTATCAGAAGTTATTTTATATAATGATTCAGACTCCATTATTGATAAAATCCAATGTCCGTTTTATGTTGGGGATAGTAATCTTAGTGATATTTTATTCCTAAGCGGCTTGCCTAATTTTGAACATAGTACTTTAAAAAACTGGCTGATAGAACAAGGTCATGGATTAAGTTACCGTAGTGAAATCAGTCCGGGAAAGTTTCGGTTTACTTTTCACAATGGAGTTCCTGAATTAAAAACTGAGGTTTTTGATTCAAAGTATTTAAAATTATTTGATTTGGTTATTATTGACGGAAAGACTTTAGCCGGATTAAGTCAATCAGATCTTCAGGTATTGAATAAAATTACAAAATACAATACGTCTATATTACTCCTTTATGATAATTCATTTTCAAATTTGAATAAATTACTTTCCGGATTTGGGGAAATAACAAATAGTAATAGTATTTCATTTAATTTTAAAAATGAGTCTTTAGGTACATGGGGGAAAAGGATGCAGTTTAAAAGTGCAGCGAAAGAAACGGATGGCTATTCTTTCAGATATAATAATCAACCGGGCAGAGCATTTGTAAGTTTTAATAATTCGTACACCTTGAAATTATCAGGTAAAGGAAAGATATATCACAGTTTATGGGCCGAAATAATTAATGGCAGTCTTGGAGTTGAACGAAACGCTAATTTAAGCTGGCGGATGGATGATGCTCCTTATTTTGATGGACATGAAGTAAAAGTGAATTACATTTCTAAAGAAATTCAGCCTATTGTACTAGTTGTTTCTCCGTCCGGTAAAAAAATTGTTGCCAAGGTAGAGCAACATATTCAATTAGAAAATCAATTTCAAGTCCGTTTTTTTGCTGCAGAAAAGGGATGGTATTCTATCTATGAAGATCAGAATCCACTAAACAAGACTAAGGTTTTTGTACAGGATAAATCAAGTTCTTTTTTGAAGCAATCTTATGAACACGAAATTAATATCGAACGATATATTAAAGCGCATAATAAAAGGGCTTCGATAATTCAGGCTAATAAACAGCATGATGTTTTTATTCCGATAAACGCTTTGTGGTTTGTTTTGGGTTTTGTCTTTTTTGTTTCTCTATTGTGGTTTGTTGAAAAACGTTGACACCCTCCTGGAATGTCAACCGATCGCCTGCGGCTCTTGGGACATTCCTTCCTCGCTTGTTAGGGAGGATTTTATAATAAAAAATGTTTGTATTTAATTTGAATGACTGGTAGTTAATCTACGCGCTTCTCGATGTCACTCCGCTCGCCTTTGTCTTAGAGGGCATTCCTTCCTCCCTTTTTAGGAAGGAATTATTCGTAAAATAGAAAAAGGCAGACACTATTAAAATAGCATCTGCCTCTCCTAAGCAAAATTTGAATGGGGCTTATCTTAAGCTGACGTTTCCGTATCTGGAGCTCACCTGAATGAAGCCGGGATTTTGACCGGAACCGTAGACGCCTTTTAAATATTCTGAAGTAGATTCTTCGATGTACTCAATATTATCGCTATCCCAAAAATCTACATGGCCGTAATCAATTTCCACTTCAACTTCATACTGATGTTCACGATCCATATTTATTTTAATGGGCGTATAAGAACCATCAATATCAATAGTTTGAAAATTAGGGTGGATTTCGAATACTTTAATATTGCCATAACGAGAATCCATTTCCAAACTTGAATTTAATTTCTCGATAATAAAGGTGGTGTAACTATGTTCACCTTCAATTTCATTAATTTCTTTGATGTCGTATTTATCGTATTTACAACTGTAAATATCAATGGTTTCCACAGCACCTATTTTATAATTCGAGTATTTAGAATCTAATTCAATATGCTTCGAGCTTTCAATTTCAATTCTGGAATATTTAACTTCCATTTCCATATCATGCACATTATCAAACTCAGCATCACCATATCCAAGCATTAGTTCGACATCATTATTGATATTCTTTGCCCAAATATTTCCATACTTTAATTCAATAGCTGCTTCACCATTTATTTCATCTAAATTCAGATTTCCGTATTTCAATTCAACATCAACTGATCCATCAACCGGCATGTAAACTTCGTAATCGACAGTGTAAGAACACTCACAAGAATTGTTTGTCCATCCACCCCATCCTTTCTTTTCTTCGGAGCGATAAACGGTCTCTACACGAATTTCTGAAGGATCATCATCAAAGTTGATATCTATACGATTAAATATATCTTCAGCTTCATCTTCGTTTTTCGCTTTCACCGTAATTTCAACTTCGACGAAAACCTCATTTTTATCCCATGTATTAATATGCACATCACCGTATTTGCTTTCAATATCGAAAGTTACATCATTGCGAACATTAAAACGTTCCTCCAAGGTCTTGGTAAATTCTTCCATACCTTTTGCTGTAGCGAATACACTAAAAAAAGTGCAAAGCATTAGCAGGGAGATGTTAAGTATATTTTTAGATTTCATTTTTATAAACTTTTAATTTCTTCGGGGTACTGCTCAATCAAATCGAGCATTTTTTCCAGAATTTTGATTTTTAATTGATAGTTATTAATCAATTCTTTAATGACTTGTTCGTTTTTATAATTTTCACCCAATTCTTTTTTCAATTCTAAGAATGCAGCTTCGAGCTCTTTCAGATCCGGTTCAACATCCTGAAATTTTGCTGCATTAACCGCCTTTAACCGCGCCTTTTTCATTTGATATTCTCCGGCGTAAAAGTTTAAAGCTTCATTTTGTTCCTGTTCTTCGAGTGATATTGCGACCGGACGATCATCCATCCGCTTCAAATCACCCTGCAATTTGACGATGTAAAAAACACTTCCTAACAATAAGGCAAACATGGCGGCAACTGCATATCGATGCCATGACCATTTTCTGATCGATGGTTGCGCATCATCTAAACCCTGTTCAATTTGTGACCACAAATGATCAGGAGCTTGCAGATGGTCAAAGTCGCTTCTGTTTTGCCCGATAAATTCAGATAGTCTGTCTTTTTTCATCATCGTTTTCTTTTAATAGTTTCCTAAGTTTTTTCTTGGCCCGGTTCAGTTGTGATTTCGAAGTACTGACTTCAATACCTGTAATTTCACTTATTTCGCTATGATCGTAACCTTCGAACATGTAGAGTGAAAAAACGACCCGATATCCATCCGGCAGCTCCATGACTGCTCTTCTGATAGTATCGACGCTTAAACTTAGATCCGTTTCATCCCGAGATGTTGGTTCATCTACCATTTTAAGCGTCCGCTCTTCAACAGGAACGGTAAGTAGACGTCGCTTTTTTAAAAAGTTGATACACTTATTTACTGTTGCCCTTTTTATCCAAGCTCCGATAGTACTTTCGCTTCTGAACTGCTTCAAATTTTTGAAAACACTCATAAACGTGTCCTGAAGTACATCTTCTGCATCTTCTCGGTTGCCAACCATCCTGTAACACACATTGAACATCGCATCCGAATACTGGCGGTACAGTTGAAACTGAGCCGACCGGTCACCCTTTTTACAAGCTTCCACCAGTGTTTGTTCGTTTTTGTAAGCAATCTTCAAATGCAGGTGTTTAAGGTTTTGATTTTGTCAAACAACGTTGATATACCTAATGACAAGTGTCTAAAGCTATGGTTGCGTACTTTTTAACGTTTAACTAATTTAATCTATATCCTGATAATCTAACGAATTGTTTATTTTACCTAAAAAATTAAACCATATATGTTACGTTCTACGCTTACATTCTTACTAATTGCCTGTTTTACAATTGTTTACGGACAAAATTTCAATGCTGTACTCTCTGATTTTGATCAGGGGGAAGGAAGAACTCAAGGTCCAAGACTTGCACATAAAGCCAATGCACCTTTTTTACATGGTGTGGCTTCCGGTGATCCTTTGCAAGACAGAGTGATTATCTGGACCCGTTTAACAACAGAAAATGTGTCTGAAGCCGAAGTAAGCTGGATAATGACTAGCGATGCTGATTTGATGAATGTTGTTCAGAGTGGCACGTTTACTACTAATGCGGATCGCGATTGGACAGTAAAAGTTGATGTGGATGGATTGGCAGCCGGCACGACTTATTATTATCGCTTTTCGTACGACAACAATAATAGTTATACCGGAAGAACTAGAACTGCTGCGGCGACTGATGATCATGTGCGCTTTGGAGTAGTGAGTTGTTCCAACTATCAGGCCGGATACTTTAATGTATATAGAAATTTAAGCCTGCGAGCTGATCTTGATGCCATTATTCATTTGGGTGACTATATCTACGAATATGAAGAAGGTGGTTATGGATGGGATACGCTATTAATGCGCGGTCATGATCCGGATCATGAGATTTTAACTTTGATGGATTATCGCACTCGATACGGTTTCTACAAATTAGATCCGGATTTACAGGCGGCTCATCAACAGCATGCTTTTGTGATGATTTGGGATGATCATGAGTCTGCTAATGATGCATGGGTGGATGGAGCACAAAATCATGATCCGGACACAGAAGGATCATGGGAAGATCGCAAGGCTGTTGCAAAGCAAGCTTATTTCGAGTGGAATCCGATTCGTGATTATGCTGATCAAAAGATTTACCGAACATTAGATTACGGTAGTCTGGCCAATCTGATATTATTGGATACCCGTTTGGAAGGAAGGGATGAGCAGGTTACATCAAGCAGCGATCCTGAATATTCAAATCCTGATCGTACTTTATTGGGAGCAGAACAACTACAATGGTTCAAAGATGAATTGACAACGAATACAAGTACCTGGTCAATTGTAGCCAATCAGGTAATTTTCGCTGCAATAGATATTGGAACTCTAATAAGTATTGAAGGTGCAGAAACTGCTTTCTTAGATGTTTGGGATGGATATCCTGCTGAGCGCGATAGTTTGATTGCTTTTGTTAGAGATAATAATTTAGATAATGTAGTAATTCTTACCGGTGATTTTCACACTGCTTTAGCCTATGATATTCCAACAGATATAAAAGATACTGTTGCTTATAATCCGGAGACCGGTATGGGTTCTCATTTTGTGGAAATGGCTGTACCGAGTGTTACTTCTGCCAACTTCGATGAAAACCTGGGTACACTATGGAATCTGGTGAATGATTTATTCCCTACTTTCAATGCGCATTTAAAGTATATGAATTTAATTGATCATGGATATTGTGTGTTGGATGTAAAGTCAAATGCGGCAACAGCTGATTATTTCTTTACTGAAGACATTAAAAAAATAACTCAAAATGAAATTCACGGCTACAGTCTGGAAGCAGTAAGCGGAAGTAATTTCTGGAATCCTGTTGCTGAACCAAGTGTAGGCAAACCAAATCCTCCGGCTTTAGCTCCTGGAGGCCCACCGGTGAATGTACAGGAAATTGAACAAACGGTTCAGGTCTTAGCTTTATATCCTAATCCTGCCGCTAATGTAGCTATGCTAAATATGAGCGTTGCTAAAGCAGGTAATTTAAACATTGAAATATTTAATGTTATAGGTGAAAACATGGGAACTGCGGTAAATCGAAATGTTACACCGGGCAATTACAGTTTGAGTATGGATATTTCTTCATTAGATAAAGGAATTTATTATTTGAAGATTAATTCTAATGATGGATTATTGACGGTGCCATTGGTGGTTAAGCGTTAAGTCTATTTACTTCAAATATGAAACGCCCCATTTTTTTACTTTTTATTACAATATTCTTTGCTTGTAACAATAGCAAAAATATTACACAAGAAAAAGTAAATCCTCTAAATGAAAAAATAGCCGGCTATTTTTCAGCATTGCATTCATTGGGCAAATTTAATGGCATTATTTATCTGAAGGAAGGAGAAGAAACAGTCATTAAAAATAATTATAACCTTCGGGATGAAAATCATTCAATGTTTGTTCAATCGACTGATCAATTTGATGTTCATTCGGTTTCAAAATTGATGGCAAAATTTCTTTTTCTTAATCTGGAAACAGAAGGAAAATTAAGTCGGAAAGATTTATTGAGCACATATATTGAAGACTTTCCAAGAAGTGATGAAATTACTTTAGACATGCTTTTAAATCATCGATCCGGTTTACCACGTGAGTTGAATGATTATGAAGGAAAATTAATTGATGTTTCAACTGAGGAAATTGTTGAGCTAATAAAAAAGGAATCGCTAATTTTTGAACCGGGTGAAAGCAATCAATATTCAAATCTGGCTTATCATTTAATTTATTTTATTCTTGGAGAGCAATTTGAAAAGAGTTTTGAAGATGTAATCTCTGAGCAGTTGTTTCAGAAGAATAAGATGGTAAATTCAGGAGCGCATTTTAATACTCAATACGATCGGCTTAAGCGATTAGCAAAAAATCATGAAAAGGATGGAGATGAATTTGAGTTGGTGGAGAATATTATGGATGATGAATTTCGACAAGCACGAATATTTTCGAATGCGGATGACTTAATGACTTTTGCTGACCTATTATTGAAACATCCCCGAGCCAATGAATTGGCTAAGGAAAATATAATTCAACAAAGTGGTGGCGCTGATGGCATTCGAACACATGTTTTTGTTGATATTGAAAAGGAGGTGAAATATGTTTTGCTTTGCAATACGGATGCTATCCCCTGGGAACAAACATTAAAAGATATAAATAAGATTTTAAATGATGAGCCTTTTGAAATCCCTAGTCTTCCCAACAGAAAAGAATCTCCAATTGATCCGAGTTTATTATCTAAATATGAAGGAAAATATCAATTCAATGATTTGGGAGGAATGATAATTGAAGTACAAGCAAAAGGTAAAAATTTAATACTTTTTCAGGATGGAGAACAGATTGCACTTTTAAAAGCTGAAAATGATACTACTTTTTTTGAAGAACCTACTGATGAAAATGTTTTTGAATTTGTTGAAAATGAAAATGGCAGCTTTGATGCTTTGATGGGATT